>JAFOOX010000062.1 GCA_017425245.1 Gammaproteobacteria bacterium | reverse complement strand
TTTGTTGTTGTTGTTGTTGTTGTTGACGTTACCGTTGTTAACATTCAGGTTCCACGCGTTGTTCGTGTTGTTGGCATTCGGCGACGAAGACCCACAACACCACGATTAACCGACGAACTTCTCACCACCAAATCCATCCAACAAAGGTAGGACTCAGCAGCCTAATCATGCCAGCCACCATAAGTGGCTGGCGCCGTCGGCGCACAGTGATATGGCACACCCGCGCCCCGTTAGGCATCGGTTCTGGCCCCCGCCGTTGCCTGCATGTGCCGCTTCCACCCACCACACTGTTTGCCCACGGCCACCGCGAGGGTAGCCAAGGCCTCAAACTCTGCAAAGTGACGAAAGACACGTAGGCGCTTTGCCAACTGTATCTGCAACTTCAAGTCATCCATGGCCTCAGCTAATTGCCCAACATAACTCGCTCGTTGTTCAACTGAGCGGCTTGCCCGACTAATCAAGCGGCAGACCTGCATTGCTTGCTGCCGCATTTCATGGCAAAGGGTGTATTTGTGGTAGCGGGGAAAGTGGCGTACCGCGTCTTCAACCGCTACCAGCAACCGGCTAGCATCGCGCCAAATGGGCATCTGCTGTGTGTTACTTGGCGCACTATTGCTCATCTGGTTATGCCTTATCACCAATAACCTATCACTGTCCGCCGCGCACCAAACGAACCTGAAAGTCGAAGTGGCGCTTGAAGTTGTAGACGTGACCGGAGTGAACATTCAGGAGCCACGCGCGGTCCGCGTAGTCGGCACCCGGCGACGAAGACCACATCCAGCCCGTTGACGTATTGGGGAACCAGGCGGTGTCGATGGCTGGGCCAGTGCGGCTGTAATCGACGATCGATTGCAGCTCCTCGATGGTTGGCAGGCGCCAGTCGCTGGCGCCGCACAGGCCGGCAGCGTTAACATCGGCCACAAACTTCTCGGTATCACAACGGCCGGCGTTGTAGCAGTAGCCGCCACTTTCGTGGCCTGCATCACCGCCATTGGTGGCCGGGTTGCTGTTGTACCAAGTATATGTGTGGTTCATATCGCGCAGGCCGCCGTCGGTGGTTTTGATCTCCCAGATCAACCCGGTGACGTTGTCTTTCACGCAGCTCCAGTTGCTGGCGCTGGCAGGCAGCGGGTTGCCGCTGCTATCCAGCTTGGTAAAGCTGAACCCAGCATGGCCATCGCTGTCGTCGTTATGGGTCACATCGCGCCCATGCTCGGCATCCTGCCCGGCAAAACCAGCCACCGGGCAGCTCAGGCCATTCTGGCCGGCATCGCTGCAAACGGTAATGCCGGTGTCGTTGAGTTTGCCGGTGGCGATGACAGGGGCGGCCACGGGGGCAGCAGAGACGGGCAGGCTGAGTGCCCCTTGGTAACCGCCGGCGATGGCGGCCACGGCCAGGTAATAGGTGCTGTCGTTGTCCAGCCCCTGCAAGGTGATGCTGGTGGTGGTGGCCTGCTCGCGGCGGCCGCCATCCAGCAGGTGATAGTTGTCAGCATTAACCCCCTGCTCTTTGGCGGCATAAACCGCATAAGCCTCAGCGTTGGCCACACCATCCCAGCTCAACGTCAGCTCGCCATCACCGGGGGTGACCTGCAGGTTATCCGGGCTTTTCAGCGTCAGTTCAAAGCTCACCGACAGGCTGCAGTCAGCCGTGACCGCTGCGATCTGATACTGGTCGCCCTCCAGGGTGCCATCACAACCTGTCACCTCTGCAATACGGTGCGCCGGCGAGGGGGTGATGGTGAACTGCGTAGCCTGGCCATAGGTAACCGACTGCAGGCTGGGGTAAATGCTGCCGCCTTCGCCGGCATTGGCGCTGATGGTGTAATGCAGCTGGCTAAACTGAGCAAAGACCGAGCATGCGCTGGTGATGGCGCCGGTGAGGTAGGTATTACCGCTCAAGCTGCCACTGCAACCGGTGACGCTGCTGATGGCATAGCCCTCATCTGGCGTTACCGTAAACTGGCCGTTCTGGCCATGCACCACCGCCAGGCTGCCGGGGCTGATGCTGCCGCCGCTATCACCATTGGCAGTCAGGGTGTAGACCGTGGGGGCAAAGCTGGCCGTGATGGTACAGGCCCCTGTCACCGCGCCGGTGCTGTAGGTGTTGCCGCTGAGGCTGCCGCCGCAACCGCTGACGCTGGCGATGCTCTGGCCCTCGCCCGGCGACAGCGCAAAGTTAGCGCTCTCACCTGGCAGCACCCAGTTCTCAGCCGGGGTGATGCTGCCCTCGCCGCTGACACTGGTGGTCACCAACAGCGAGGTGGGGACGTAGGTGAAATCGATACTGCAATCAGCTGTCACCGGGCCGGTAGTGTAAACACTGCCGCTGAGGCTGCCGCCACAGCCGCTGCCCGAGGCCACGGCCCAACCGGGGTTTGGTGTCACGGTGAAGCTGTGACTCTGGCCATGCAGCACCCGGGCACTGGAGGGCTCTACACTACCGCCACCACTGCTCAGCACATTCACCAGGTAATCACGCTGGCGCACATCGGCGGTCAGGGTGCAGTCGGCGGTGATGGGAGGGGTGCGACCACTATAGCTAGACGCGGCCGCAGCCGCTGCCAGCGACTTGGCCTGTGGCTGGGCGTCGGCATAGCAGCCGCTGACGCCATTGAAATCGTAACCTTCGGCTACCTGAATCTGGTACGGGGCAACCTGGCCAGCCAGTACATCAAATTCGGCAGGGATAAAGGTGACCCCGTCTTGCACCGCTGTCGACACCCGGTAGGTG
Source organism: Gammaproteobacteria bacterium (assembly GCA_017425245.1). GTDB lineage: Bacteria > Pseudomonadota > Gammaproteobacteria > Enterobacterales > Neiellaceae > RGIG665. The sequence goes on along the minus strand of JAFOOX010000062.1, from coordinate 59,573 downwards.
GTGGTGGGCGCTGGGCCTGCCGCAAAGATGGCGCTGACTTCGCAGCTCGGTGAACTGTTGTCGGCATAGATGCTGTTGCCGCTATACACGGCATTACAGCCCGACACCGCGCTCAGGTGATGGCCGCTGGCCGGCTGGGCAGTGAACACCGCTTCGCCCTGCACCGGTGCGTTGAGAATTTCGGGCACCACCCGGCCGTTCTGGCTGGGGTAGGCACTAATGGCCATAAAGCTGCCGGTGCCATCATCGGCCACAAAGCGCACATCGATATGGCAGTCGGCCTGCAAGGGCGGGGTAGTGTAGACATTAACAATCAGGTCGCCACCGCACCCCGTAATGGATTCAAAACGGTAACCGCTGTTGGGAACAAGCCGAATGGCGCCGGTCAGGCCTTTATCAACCTCGGCTGATTGGACTTCAACCTGGCCTCCGCCGGTGACCGTTGCAGTCACCCGCACCTGATCAACACCGGGGCCATCATCCCCGCCCCCACCTCCGCCACAACCGACCAGCAACCCGGCTGACAGGCACACAGAAGCGGAAAGGCGCAACAGCCCCTCCTTGAGCAGAACCGACATACAAACCCCCGATTCCATTGGGGTCGGTGTCCCTACGACAGCCGACCATGGCCCAATACGCTGTTACAAATTCCAGGCCGCAGTCTACAAAACGGCCCAAAGTTCGTGCAAGCCGGGACTGATGTAAAAGTGCGCAGGATCAAGGGGTAAGTTGGCTAGGTGCTGCAGATGCGAAGCGTCGCCGCAAGCGGCGTCTTCCCCACCCCAACGGCTGAAACGACAAAGCCCAGCACTGAGGCTGGGCTTTGCAGGAATTAGTGGCGGAAGGGGTGGGATTTGAACCCACGGATGGTCGCCCATCGCCGGTTTTCAAGACCGGTGCATTCAACCGCTCTGCCACCCTTCCGCGCGGCGTGCACTATACGGATTTGTGTCGCGGCTGTAAACCCGGTTAACGCCACCGCGCTGCAGGAAATGCAAGGGACGCCATGCGGTTGCATTTTGCAGTGGGGCGCGGCATAAAGGCGACCAATCCCGTTGGAGGTGCTGCGTGAGCCGCTACGCCATCCTGTTGCAGACTCCGGTCGCTGAACTGGCCAGCCAGCGCCACGCTTGGCAGCTGGCCAGCGCGCTGCTCGCGCGCGGTCACCAGCTGTCATTGCTGTTTGTCACTGGTGATGCGGTGCTGATGGCCTTGGCCAGTGCCGATCCGGCGGCCGGTGAATGGCATGCAGCCAACGCCTGGGCCGATTTGGCGGGCATCGGTGAGCGCGTGCTATGTGCCAGCGCCGCCCAACGCCACGGCCTGACCGCCAGCAACATCCACCCCGGTTTTCGCATTGGCGGGCTGGGCGAATGGGTAACGGCCGCCGCCGAGGCGGACAGGGTGATCCAATGGCGCTGACCTATCTGCTGCTGTGCAGCCACCCTGACCATGGCGGTCGTCTGCGTGACGGCATCGACATGGCCTTGGCCATGGGTGCGTTTGACCTGCCATTGCAGCTGATTTTTGCTGGTGAGGCGGTGCTGGCTCTGCAGCCGGGCTGGGATGCCGGCAATAGTGGCGAAGGGGATTACCTAAGCCAGCTCGGTGCCCTGCCACTGTATGAGATTGCCACCCCTTGGGTATGTGCCGCCAGCCTCGCTCGCTACGGTCTGACGCCGCAGCAGCTACGCATTCCCGTGGAGGTGCGCAACGCTGCCGAGCTGACCGCCCTCGCCCCCTTGCTGGTTTACTAGGAACTCGCCATGGCTCGCCTGCTGTTGCTGACCGATGCCCGCCTGCCCCAGCTGCCGCTGGCCGCCGATGATCAGCTGGTGCTGCTGGGCAAGGCGCTTAGCCTGTTGTGGTCGGCCGATACCCTGCTGGCGGAGGTCGCTGCCCGCGGCGGTCTGTATGCGCTGGCCGCTGAGCTGAGCCAGTACCCGGCGCTGCCGCTGGCCGTGACGCCACTGGCTGACCACGACCAGCTGGCCCAGCTGGTTGAAGCGGCTGCGGCGGTGGTGGCCGGAGGCTGAATGTACCATCTCGATGGCCAGGACTACCCCACCGACGCTGAGGGTTTCCTCAAGGACAAGAACCAGTGGCACGAGCCGCTGGTGAGCGTGATCGCGGCGGCCGAACAGCTGACGTTAACGGCCGAGCATTGGCACCTGATCCGCTTTGTGCGCGCCTTTGATGGCCAGTTCAAAACCACGCCAGCCATGCGCCTGCTGGTGAAAGAGCTCAAAACCCACTTCGGCGATGACAAGGGCAGCAGCACCTATCTGCACCGCCTGTTCCCCGGCGGCCCAGCCAAGCAGTGCGCCAAACTGGCGGGCTTGCCCAAACCGGCCAAGTGCATCTAGGGTAAAGGCTCCTGCCTTTGGAGCCACGCTGATGTCCCGAGTCCTGCTGCCACTGTTACTGATGGGTCTGCTCTGGGGTTGCGATCAGAACCCAGCCCCGAGCACCGATTCACCAACGGTGATGGCCAGCCTCAGTGGCACCCTGATCTACCCACAGTCGCCGACTCTTCCTGCCGATGCGCGGATTCAGGTTCAGCTGCGCGACGTCTCACGCGCCGATGCCCCAGCGTTGGTGATAGCGAAAGTGAACCTGACGGTGGAGGGGCGCCAGCCACCACTGCCCTTCACCCTCAATTACGATCCGGCCCTGATCCAGCCCGCCTACAGCTACAGTGTCGGCGCCCGTATCAGTGATGGGGATGGCAAGCTGCTGTTGATCAACGACCGCCATATCGGGGTGTTGACCCGAGGCGGGGCCACGGCTGAGGTTGAGGTGCCGCTGGTAGCCGTAATCCCGGCGCCCACACCATAAAAAGCCCGATATCAGCGTAATGCCGATCAGTGAAGGCGTTATTGACGGATCGGCGTTATCAGAGACAACCCGGGATCCACTCCAGATCCCGGATTTTTATGTTCCTTTGCCACGCACTTGAGCGGCTTCAATCCTTCACGCCCGAGCAGTTCACCAACCTCCGTGGTGCTGTCACCCGAGCTGATCGCCCAGTGTCTGGAACAAAGCGGGACGGTCACCCTGCGCAAACGGCGGCTGCCGATGGCGATGATGATCTGGAGCGTGGTGGGTATGGCCCGGTTCCGTCATCAGCCGACGAGCCAGCTGGTGCAGCAACTGGACATCCTGTTACCCGGCGACAAGCCGTTTGTTGCCCCCAGCGCCATGGTTCAGGCCGTCAGCAGCTGGGTTTCAGCCAGTCGATGGCATTTCTCATCAAAAAGTTGATGCTGATGCCGCTGGTATCACCGGGAACACTGCCGAGCGTTGTTAAAGGGCTGAGCCTGATAGCGAAGGCCTTTGTGCTGCCGCCCCGACGCGAGCGCCACTATCCCCCCGCGGTAAAGAAAAGGCCGCAACGCTACGCGCTGCGGCCTCCCAGACAACATGCCAAATCTCTTAACTGACAGGCATTACACCTTGCGGCGGGCTTTTCGAGGGTCAGGCGGCTGTGCTTATTCGCACTTGCTGACCATCAAAGAGCCGCCATCGAGCGTAGCGTTGATCTCGAAGCTGAACACATAATCACCCGCTTCAGGGATCACAATCTGCGACTCGGTGCCATTACCCGGAGCAACAGCCATAGTCTGCTCACTACCGATGTTGACCGCAGCAGCTCCTGCTACCGCAAACTCGCTGCTCCAGTCTGGCGAGGCAAACTTGAAGGCATAGGAAGTTACCGCAGGCTCATTGACCACCACCTGATAGATGTTGTCACCTTTGTAGGCAAACTTGCGATTAGCCGGTGTGGCCGAAAAGCCATCGCCGCCCGTGTAAGATCCGCGGATATACATCGCCTTACCCAGCGGGCCATCGCCAGCCACAGTGGCAGCATCGCAGTCGGCCAACGGACCGTCACCAGTCAGCGAACCGCCATTGCCACCCACCTGCGGCCCTTCAGCAGTCGGGCTAACCACATCGAGGAACAACGCTGTCAGTGCCGGAACGCTGATGCTGTAGTTACCACCAGAAATGGTATGGGTGGTATTGGTCAACAGGTCGACCAGATTGCCACTGCTGCCAATCAGCTCGCCACTGACCGCCAGAGTTTTAGCTGAGGTCGAGGTGTTGAGCACGTAAAGCACCACATCATCGCCTTCGGCCTTGTGGTCGACATACAGCGACGAAGCGACATCCGTCGCCATCGGGATATTGGTGCGCACACCAGCAGACAGAGCCGGATGGCTGGCACGCAGTTCCATAAGATCAGTGATGTAATTGCGCAGATCCGCCTGCCGCGTATTGGCCACAAAAGGCGCTCCGCCCGTTACTGCGGCCAAGCCTTCAACTTTACCTGGGGTACGGGCAACGTTGTCATCACACCAGTTACCGCCGGCACCATCACCAGAGCAGGGGTTGTTACGCGCGGCAAACCCCGGCATTTCATCGCCAATTTCATCACCGTAGTACATGGTGATGGGGCCAGTGTAGGCAGCCAAGAAGCTGTAAGCGGCCTTGTGGCGCAGCCAGTAACCCTCTTGATCAGGCTGGGCAATGTTGCCGCGTTGCAGCAGATCACCCAAGCGCACCAAATCGTGATTGGTCAAGAAACCATTGGGTACGGCATGAGCCGGATAGGCCAAGTGGGTGCCATAACCTGAGGCCAGATTGGTAGCTGGTCGATTGCCGTTGCCACTTTCTTCAACAGCCAAGGTCTGGACGATGTTGTAACGCATCGGGAAATCGAAGTTGGAGCACAGCCCCGGCATCTCAGCCGTACCGTAGCCTTTATCAGCAATCTCTGCGGTGCTATCCCATATCTCACCCACCATATAGCCAAGCGGATTGGCCGGTTGGCCCTTGAACTGGTAGCTGACCTCGGCGGAGGCTTCTTCAACCGCCTTACGAATTTCACCCCAAGCACCAACCGGTACCTGATAGGCCTGATCCAGACGCCAGCCATCGATCTTGGCTTCGCGGATCCAGTAGGTGGCTACTTCCTTGAAGAACGCCAGATCCTGAGGATAGACAGCTTCACGACCGCTGGCGCCCTGAGCGACGCCAGTCGTGGAAACGGTTAGGCCGTTGGGAGACGGATAGTCATGGGCATTATTTTTGAAGTGGCCAAAGACGCCGTCGAGGAACACATAGATACCACGAGCGTGAGCTTCATCGACCAGCTCTTTGAGCTTTTCCACGCTGCCAAAGTTGGGATCAACGTTGAAATAGTTGCTAGCGAAGTAGCCAGTACCATCTAGGCGGTCCGCCCACTGGTCCTGGCCGCTCATGGGGACGCTTTCAAAAACCGGGGTCATCCAGATGGCATTTGCACCGAGCGACTCAATGTAATCGAGGCTGTCGATCACCCCCTGAATGTCGCCACGATGCTGGCTAGGGCCATAAGCGCTGTTGTAATCGGCGTTGCTGTCGCCATCGATAAAAGCGGCGACCATCACCTGATAGATGCGCAGGTCGTTGGCTTTGTCTTGATACAAGTTGGCATCGCAGGCGTAGGGGGTATAGGTGTAGCCACCACCGCCGTCATCACCACCGCCACCGCCGTCATCACCACCGCCACCGCCGTCATCACCACCGCCACCGCCACCACAGGCGGCCAGCACGCCGGCTAGGGCCAACGCAAGAAGGGTTTTCTGCCACTGCATCAAGATTGCTCCTCTGAAAAAGAGACCGGGAAACGGCTCGGACTGGCGCATTAGACCACAAAAAAACCCGCCAAGTTCGGCCAAAAAATGTGACCTAAGCACGCTTTTGGTTAAACGTTCGAACTGCGGCACGGAGTGCCTTTAGCAGCTGCGGCAACGGCAGCGGCAAGCGCTCATGTTCCAAGCCGTCCAGCGCATTTTTTAGCGCCAGACCAATCTCGGTATTGCCCGACAACAGCAGCTCGCGCTGGAAGAAGAGAGTATCGGCATCGTCAACCCGCGTCACCAAACGCAGCAAAGCAGCGCTGCGTCCTTTGAGCCGGGTCACAGCTGTGCCGTCATCATCACTGACCGCCAGCTTGCCGTTGGCAAGACCCAGCACCAGCGTGATCTGCAGATCGCTGATCTCCAGCGCCAGCTGCTGTCCGTCCAGAAAATCAAAATCACCCTCGGCCAACGGTCGGGCCAATGCCCACTGCAGCAGATGCGCCAGTGGCTGATGACGAACAGCAGCAGGCAACCGTGTCAACGGACGAGCCAGCAGTGCAGGCAGCGACAGGGAGAGAGGAGAATTCATAAGTAGGCTCGGCTGCGATAAAGGACGGCCAGTATAGGCAGCCACCGATCGAGGCAGTCCGACCCAAATCAAACTGAGGCAAATCAAAACCGGCCGGCCGGGCCACCGTTAGACTGCGCCTTTTGCCGCAGCTTGGAACCTGAGATGGAACTGCTCTGCCCCGCTGGCGCCCTGCCCGCTCTCAAGGCCGCCATTGATAACGGTGCTGATGCCGTCTACATCGGCCTCAAGGATGACACCAACGCCCGCCATTTTGCCGGCCTCAACTTCAGTGGCCCACGGCTGCGCGAAGCGGTCGATTACGCCCACCGCGGCGGGCGCAAGGTGCATGTGGCAATCAACACCTTCGCCCAGGCCGACCATGCCGGACGCTGGGGCCAAGCGGTGGATGTGGCTGTCGAGGCCGGTGCCGACGCGCTGATCGTGGCCGATCTCGGCGTGCTTGCCGATCTTCATCGCCGCTACCCGCAGCAGGAGGTTCACCTCTCAGTGCAGGCCTCGGCCACCAACGCCGCAGCGATCCGCTTCTACCATGAGCGTTTCGGCATCAAGCGAGTGGTGCTGCCACGGGTGCTGGCTCTCAAGCAGGTCGCCCAACTGGCCCAAAGCAGCCCGGTAGCGCTAGAGGTTTTCGCCTTTGGCAGCCTGTGCATCATGGCCGAAGGGCGCTGCTATCTCTCCTCGTACCTCACTGGCGAATCTCCCAATACCGTCGGTGCCTGTTCGCCAGCCCGTTTTGTCGACTGGCGAGAAGACGGCGAAGTACTTGAGTCACGCCTCAACGGCGTGGTCATCGATCGCTTCGCCAAAGGTGAAAGTGCCGGCTACCCCACCCTGTGCAAGGGCCGCTACCGGGTCGATGGTCAACTGTTCCATACCTTCGAGGAGCCAACCAGCCTTAACACCATCGAAGTGCTGCCCCAACTGATGGCGATGGGTATTGTCTCGGTCAAGATCGAGGGGCGTCAGCGCAGCCCGGCCTATGTCGCTGCGGTCACCAAAGTCTGGCGCAACGCCATCGATCGTTGCCGCCGCGATAGCAGCAGTTTTGCGCCACTGGCCACTGAATCGGCCGCCCTTGACCATGTTGCCGAAGGCTACCAGACGACCCTTGGCGCCTATCATCGCGCTTGGCAATAACCGGAGCAGACCCATGCAGTTAACTCTCGGCCCCGTGCTCTATTACTGGCCCCGTGCCACAGCGATGGCGTTCTACGAGGCGGTCGCCAGCAGCGCCATCGACCGTGTGTATCTGGGGGAAACGGTCTGCACCAAGCGCCGGGAACTAACCGTTCAGGATTATCTGCGGCTGGCGGACGAGCTGCAGCAGGCGGGCAAGGAGGTGGTGCTCTCAACCCTCGCCCTGATCAGCGATCGGGCCGAACTCGACCAGCTCGAACCATTGCTCACCAGCGGTGTGCTGATCGAGGCCAACGATCTAGGGGTTGTCCAGCGCTGTCACGAGCTGGGGCGGCCCTTTGTGGCCGGGCCGGCGCTCAATGTCTACAACATCGACACCCTGCAGGTGCTGCTGGAATCAGGCATGGTGCGTTGGGTACCGCCGGTTGAACTGCCGCGCCGCCAGCTCGCCTTGCTGCTCAGCCAGGCTGAAGAACGTGGTCTGCGCCAACGCTTTGAGGTAGAGCTGTTTGGCTGGGGTTACTTGCCGCTGGCCTACTCGGCCCGCTGCTTTACCGCCCGTTCCGAAAACCGCCCCAAGGATCGCTGCGAAAAATGCTGTATTAACTACCCACAAGGGCGAGTGGTTACCGCCCAAGATGGCACCGATCTGCTGCGTCTCAACGGCATTCAGACCCAGTCAGCCAAGCGTGCCAACCTGCTGCCAGAACTGGATAGCTGGCGTGGCGCCATCGATGGTGTGCGTTTGTCGCTGTCTGAACCGGACACCACCATCATTGCAGCAGCCGCCGCCCAGCGTCAGACCCCGTCGGCCTGGCCGCTGACAGACGACGAATGCAATGGCTACTGGTTAGGTGAAGCGGGTATGCAGCGGCTGGAACTGGCCTGATGAGGGCTAGTAAGCAGGTGTCGGCGAACGCAGACCGCGATAGTCGCCGCGATCGCCATCAAAACGGACCAGCGCCAGACCTGAAGTGGGAAACATCGGGGGAACTTGGCGCGGGTCCAGCAGTTCAACCAGAAAGCTGACCAGTGGCATGTGGGCCACGATCAGCACCGCGCTCAAGCGCTGCTGGTTCAGGGCAAACAGGTAATCGCGCACCATCGCCGGATCGCCGTGCGGCGTCAGCTCGTCGAGCGTACTGACCTGACGTGCCGGTATGCGCAGTTCGTGGTTGACCAATTCGAAGGTTTGGCGAGCCCGCAGATAAGGGCTAACCAAGGCATGAGTAGGCACTTGATTCTGCACCGCCAACCAACGGGCGATCTCGCGCGTCTCTTGCTGGCCTTCACGGGTCAACGCCCGATCCCGGTCACGGCCTGCCAGCTCTTCGGCCTGGCCATGGCGCATGATGTAGATCTGCGTTGTCGTTACTGCTTGAGTCAATGTGAACTCTCCCGCATGTTCGGCGCTTCTTATATCAGGCCCCCTGTCACGGCGACGAGATCGTCGTCTAGTATCTGTGAACCTGTCCTTATAGATCCAACGCATGACCATACGTCAAGGATTGGCAGACGGCCGTCAATATCAGCTGTTCACCCTAACCAATGGTCTGCAGTTCACCCTGATATCCGACCCGCAGAGCCAACGCTCCGCCTGTGCCATGAGCGTGCGCTGCGGTTACTTCAATGATCCAGTTGAGCGGGCCGGCCTTGGCCATCTGCTCGAACACATGCTGTTTCTTGGCACTGAGCCCTATCCGCGGGTGGGAAATTACCACAAATTCATCGAAAGCCACGGCGGCCACCACAACGCATGGACCGGCACTGAGCAGAGTTGCTACTTCCTTGAGATCGACAACGCCCATCTTGACGATGCCCTGCGTCAGTTCGGTCCATTCTTCTATGCCCCCCTGCTGGAACCAGAATGGGTCGAACGAGAGCGTCAAGCGATCGATGCCGAGTATCGCGCCAAGCTGCGCGATGAGGGAAGACGATTACTCGATGTCCACAAGGCCAGCTGTAATCCTGACCACCCCTTTGCCAAGTTTGCCGTCGGCAACGCAGAGACGCTGGCCGGCGGTGGCCGCGACCTAAGCGAGCAGCTGCGTCACCATTTCGAGCGCCATTTTCACGCCGGCAGTCTCAACGGGGCGCTGCTTGGTCCTCATCCCCTCAGTGAGCTAGCGGCAGTGGCCGAACGCCATTTCGGTTCAGTACGTCCAGGCCGTCACATTCAAACAATGCTGCCGCCACTTTACCGCGACTGTGATCTGGGTATTCGCATCGACGTTACCCCGCTCAAACATAGCAACCGCTTGTCGCTGGTGTTCCCGTTGCCGCCTCAGCAGCCCCACTACCGAACCAAACCAACAGCCTTGATCGCCCACCTCTTGGGTGAAGAAAGCCCGTCGAGCCTGCTGGCTGCCCTGCAACGACGCGGCTGGGTCAATCAGCTGAGCAGTGGTGTCGGCGTACGCGGCAGCAATTATTACGATTTCGCCATCGACCTGCTGCTCACCGACGACGGCGCCACCTGTTATCAGGCCGTGGTCGAGCAGCTGTTTGCTCACCTCGATACCATCCGCAAGCGTGGCCTTGAACCCTGGCGTTATCAGGAGCGGTCGATCCTGCTGCGTCAGCAGTTCGATTTTGCCGAGCGCGGCAAAGCGGTGGATATCGTCCAGCAGCTGGCCCTCAATCAGCAGGTCTATCCGGCCGAGGATCTGATCATCGGCGACTATCGCATGGACAACTTCGACCGTCAGAGCGCGCTTGGACTACTTGATCAGATGACCGCCGACCGCTGTCGCCTGAGCCGCCTGATGCCAAACCTGCCGACGCCCCATGTCAGCCCTTGGTATCAAACGCCGTATGCCATCACCCCATTGCCCGCCCTCGTTCAGCAGCAATGGCAGCGGCCGGGCCCGCTATTACCGGCGATCCAGCTGCCAGAACGTAACCCCTATGTGGTTGAACGACTACAGCCTTACCCCCTCCAGGGTGAACCCAGTGCGATACCTGAACGACTGGAAGAACGCGAGGGCTTGCGGCTGTGGCACCACCAGGACCATCAGTTCCGTCTGCCGAAGGGCTACGTTTACATCAGCCTCGACAGCCCGCGTATCGATCACCATCCACGCCACATTGCCATGCTGCGAGCCGCAGTAGAATTGCGTAACGAACAGCTGGCACCGCTGGCCTGCCCGGCGGAAGCCGCTGGGCTCCACCACTCACTGTACGCCCACCAGTGCGGGTTTACCCTGAGCGTCGGCGGTTTTTCCTGCCGTCAAGCCGCCCTCATCGATAATCTGGTCAGCCATATCTGGCAGCGCCAGATCGACGAAAGTGCATTCGAGCGGGTTCACGCTCAGCTGTTGCAAAGCTGGCGCAATTCACGTCAGGCACCGCCACTGACCCAGCTGTTCGGCGAACTCTCTGCCTTGGTCCAGCCCTCCAGCCCCTTGCCGAAAACCCTGGCCGATGCGCTGGAAACCGTGTCCGTTGATGACCTGCAACGCTACCTGCACGAATGTGAAAAACAGCTCCATCTGGAAATTTTGGTCAGCGGTGACTGGACTGCCAGTGATGCGCGTCTGCTTGGCCGTCAGTTATCAAGCCGGGTGTTTGAGGCCGCATCGCCAACCAGTGACTGCCCACGTGAGCTGATCAATATCGGCGGCTATGGTTCACTGACGCATCAGCTGCAGTTGGAACACAACGACTCGGCGCTGGTGGTCTATTACCAGTCGCAACTATCGACACCACCGCAGGTGGCGATCTTCGCCATGCTCAACCATCTTATCGCCTCACCGTTCTTTCATGAGCTGCGCACCCGCCGCCAACTCGGTTACATGATCGGTACCGGTTACCTGCCGATGAACCGCCACCCCGGTCTGGTCTGCTATCTGCAATCGCCCACCGTCAGCCCCCAGGAGATGCTGACGGCCGTGGACGAGTTCTTGGGTCGCTTCGGCTATGCCCTGTTGGAGATCACCGATCTGCAGTGGCACGGCGCCAAACAGACCTTGGCCCACCAATTTACTGAGCAGGAAACCGGCCTGCGCATGCGCGCCCAGAACCAGTGGGTGAGCATTGGTAACAAGGACTTCAGCTTTAACCAGCGCCAGCAGGTCGCTGCGGCCATCGACAACCTTGACCGTAATGAGCTGCTGACATTCGTCATGGAGCGGCTCAAACGCCGCAACAGCGATCGCTTGGTGATCGCCGGTTGTGGTCAGCGCCACCGTGACGCGCCACTGTTACGCGACGGCACCCAGCTCACCCGTGCCGAGGAGTTCCGGTTGACGGCTGAGCGTTTTGTGATCCGTTGACGAAGTCACAGCTGTTCAGACTTTCGACGCTACCGAACTGTTTGTTTTGACAAGGTTGGCAAATTGTTACCGGCGACTTGTACGGGACTGGTAGAGCCAGTAAGGTGGCCAGCGATGACCTCCGACTCGCAGACATAACCACTTAATAATCAGTCTGCTGAGTCGTGTGCCAAACAGGGTATACCGTGCTCAAGATTTGCCCTTTGCACCGCGGAGTCAGCGTCTCACGTTCAGCCCCCGTTCTGTGGGGGTTGTTGTCGTGGTCGCCGGCGTTCGCCAACGCCGATGCTGCTGGCAGCTGGTCGCCTTGGCTGCTGTCAGTGGTATTACTGTTACTACTGGTACTGACCTTACTGCGTGGGCCACGTCGCAACCACGCTAAGACCTTACACTGTTCACAGCAGCCAATGCGGGCTGCTGGTGATGAATGGTGGGACTGGCAGATTGAATCAAAACACCTGCATCGCGGTCGGCACTGGCACAGCTTTCCTTTTGATTCAATACGCTGTAGCGATGAGCAAGTAGGCGCCACGGTTCATCCAAAGGATTTGCTTCGGGTCACTAACGCCATCACAGGCTGTCTTAAGGGGGATCATGAGCAATACCAAGCAACCTATCGCATCAAGCAGGACGAAGGCTGGCGCTGGATTCTTGACCGCGGCGCCGTGCTCGAACGCGACGGCTTGGGCCAGCCCCTGCGCATGGCCGGCACCCTGACCGATGTCAGCCACCTGATGCAGTCATCAGAACAGCACCGCCTGTTTGCCCGTACCTTAGAGCACATCTCGGATGGCGTGGTGATCCTTGATCGCCACTTCCAGATCGTCGATATCAACCGCGCCTTCGGCCGCATCACCGGGTTTGAGCGGGATCAGATCCTCGGTAGCAGCCTGCTTTTTTCGCGCTATCCGCAGCAGTTCACCGATCAGGTTAAAAAGACCCTGACCAAGACGGGCCGCTGGGTCGGCGAGTTGGAAGAAAATCGAGCCGATGGCAGCGCCTTTTTGATGGAGATGACCATCGACGCCATCGCCGACGAACATGGCGAGGCCTCACACTTTGTGGGGGTGTTCTCTGACATCACCGAACGCAAGCGCACCGAGCAGGAACTGCTCAAGCTGGCCAATTCAGACACCCTCACCGAACTGCCCAACCGCAGCCTGTTTTACGCCAACCATCAGCACCTGACCCGCCGTCGCCAGCCACACGCCCTGATGGTCTTTGATCTCGACAACTTCAAGAAGATCAATGATTCCCTCGGCCATATGGCCGGCGACAAATTGCTGTGTGCGGTGGCCGAGCGGCTCAAACGCTGCTGCCGCAGCAACGACACCCTCTATCGCCTCGGGGGTGACGAGTTCGCCATTGTCATTGAGGGCAACAACAGCATCGCCAACCTGACAGAGGTGGCCAAGCGGGCCCTGACCTCGCTCAAAGAGCCATTCCACGTCGAGCAGACCGATATCTTTGTCACCTCCAGTGTTGGTATCGCCCTCTACCCATTGGACGGCCAAACCACCGAAGATCTGCTCAAGAAAGCCGACACCGCGATGTACCACGCCAAGTCTTCGGGTGCCAACCGCTCACAGTTTTTCAGCGAGTCAATGAACGAGCAGGCGATCCGCCGTATTCAACTTGAAGCGCTGCTGCGTAACAGCATGCAGGCCAACACCTTTGAGCTGCACTACCAACCGCAGTATGCGATTGAGCGGGCGCAGATGATCGGCATGGAGGTGCTGATCCGGCTGCGCCACCCTGAACGTGGCTTGATCTATCCTGGTGAGTTCATTGCCCTGGCCGAAGAATCCGGGCTGATTGTCGACATCGGCGAATGGGTCCTGCGCCAGGCTTGCCGCACCGCCCAGCGCTGGCGCGAGGCGGGCTTGTTCACCGGCCGTATCGCCGTCAACTTGTCGGCCCGTCAGCTGGAGCTTGAAGATTTCGGTGACCGGGTTAGCCAGATTCTGGAAGAGACCGGGCTGCCGCCGCGCGCGCTGGAGCTGGAGATCACCGAGGGTTCGGTGATGCAGTCACCAGGGCTGGCCATTGCCACCATGCAGGCGATTCGTCAGCTCGGCGTACAACTGGCGCTGGATGATTTCGGCACCGGCTATTCATCGCTGGCCTACCTCAAGCAGTTCCCGCTCACCAGCCTCAAGATCGACCGTACCTTCGTCAAGGATCTGGAGAGCTCGCTGGAAGACCGGCAGATGGCCAGCGCCATCATCACCATCGCCCATAACCTGGGTCTGGAAGTGATCGCCGAAGGGGTCGAAAGCGAATCACAACTGCGTATTCTGTCAGCAATGCAATGCGAAGTTTGTCAGGGTTATCTGCTTGGCAAGCCAATGGATGAAGCCAGCATGGTGGCTCTGTTGCGCAAAAGCGGCGGGCGCATGGAACTGCCGGATGCCAATAGCGCCAGCGCCTGAGCTGATACAACTTTATTTTGTGATCCAGCCCGCAACCAGTAGCGCTCGGGCCCCAGCTTCTGGCTCAATGGCAGCGCACATCCCGCCGGCCTCTGACCGTTCCGGTACCACCCGATGTTGCCCTTTTCCCAAAGGCCCGTTTTGACACTCAAGGAATTGAACATGACTCGTATTGCTCTGGCCGCTGCTGCCCTGCTCACCACCCTAACCCTGACCGCCTGCGACAAGGCCCAGAACGAACAACCGGCCGCTCCGGCAGCCGAACAGGCTGCTCCCGCTGCCACTCCGGCGGCTGACACCGCTGCTCCAGCTGCTGAGCAGGCAACTCCTGCCGCCGAAACCGCTGCCCCGGCAACTGAAGTGACCCCGGAGCCAGTACTGGACACCCCGAAAGAAGGCACTGTCCAGAACTAAGCTGGCCAGACTGTGCCATAACGAATCAGGGCGCCATCTGGCGCCCTGATTCGTTATGGCACGGCAACCTCAGTCGCCAATCTTGCCGCGCATCGCCTTGACCTGGCCGCGCAGCTTTTTACCCTCCAATCGCCGCTGGCGGCTGGCACGGGTGGGCTTGGTGGCCCGCCGTTCGACCGGCTCCGCCCACACCGCCGCGACCATCTCCGCCAGCCGGGCCACAGCGTCGTCGCGGTTGAGATCCTGAGTGCGAAAGCGCTGGGCTTTGATCACCACCACCCCGTCACTGCTGATGCGCTGGTCACGCAGCGCCAGCAACCGCTCTTTAACGCGCTCTGGCAGGCTCGACTGCCCGATATCGAAGCGCAGGTGTACCGCTGACGACACCTTGTTGACGTTCTGGCCGCCGGCGCCCTGAGCGCGGATAAAGCTGATCTCCAACTCTTCGTCGGCGAGACTGCAGGGTCCCAATTCAATACTCATCAAGCCACCCTCTCACCATAGCGAAACAGCGCCCAATCACCTGGGGCCATCTTGATCCAGGGTTCATCAACGGTCAGCGGCTGAGTGGCAACCACCGCCACCACGTCATCAGCGCGCGTCTCCTCGGCAAAATCAATACGCCAGTCACAATCACGCAGGGTGGCATTGCTGAACGGCGCGCGGCGGGTCAGGTGGTGCAGCTGGGTCGAGCAGTAGACCAGCAGGTACTCACCATCGCTGAGCAGGATGTTAAACACCCCCAAAGTGCGCAGCCGCTCCAGCAACGGAATTAGGCGACGGAACATGGCCACGCGGTTTTTGGGCAGATCGCGATAACGCTCGGCCAGCTGCGACATCAAGTGGCAAAAGGCGTGCTCGGAATCAGTGTCACCGATCGGCCGAAAACGCCCCAACCGCAGCTTTCGATACTGACGCAGCTGGCCGTTGTGGGCGAAGGTCCATTGCCGGCCCCACAGCTCACGCTGAAACGGATGAGTGTTTTCGACGCTGATACAGCCGCTGTTGGCCTGACGGATATGGGCGATCACCGTGCAGCTGTGGATCGGATAGTTCTGCACCAGTTCGGCCACCTTGGAACGGCAGGCGGGCTGCGGGTCCTTGAAGGTGCGGCAACCCTTGCCATCATAAAAGGTAACGCCCCAGCCGTCGGCATGGGGACCGGTTTCACCACCGCGCCGGGCCAGGCCGGCAAAGCTGAAACAGATGTCGGTGGGAACATTGGCGCTCATGCCCAGCAATTCGCACATCAGCCGCCGCTCCTTCACAAAAGATGGGGTTATTGTCCGGACCCGAGCCACAAGCGCAAGGGGTGACGATCGGTGAGCCCGATCGCAACGTAGAAAGGCCAACTGGTCGTACCACTTGACTCAAATCAAAGATCGTACAAGCCTAGTGGTCTGACCTGTCTATGCTTTAACCAGTCTGTGAGGGAGGAACACGCCATGTTGTGGTTCTGGTGGCTCAGCGGTATCGCCCTGTTTGGGGTTCTGGCCTATCACCGCGCTGCACTCAGCGCATTCACTTGGGGTTTTGCCGCCCTGCTGGCGGCGGCCACGCTCAGCGGTGAAGCGGGCATCATCAGCTGGACGCTGTTTGCCCTCATCGCCCTACCTCTCAATCATCGCAGCCTGCGTCAGACCTATCTGGTCAAACCGCTGCTGCGGCTCTACCGCAAGGTGATGCCAGAGATGAGCAGCACCGAGCGCGAGGCGATAGAGGCCGGCACCACTTGGTGGGAGGCAGATCTGTTCCGCGGCGCCCCTGACTGGCACAAACTGCACCAGTATCCGGCGCCCCGGCTATCGGCCGAGGAGCAGGCCTTTCTCGATGGTCCGGTAGAGACGGTGTGCCGCATGACCAGCGACTGGGAGGTGAGCCACCAGCGTGCCGACCTGCCGCCCGAAGTGTGGCAGTACCTCAAGGACCATGGCTTCTTCGCCATGATCATCAAGAAGGAATATGGCGGGCTCGATTTCTCGGCCTACGCCCAGAGCTGCGTGCTGCAAAAACTGATGGGGGTATCGGCAGTGCTGGCCAGCACCGTGGCCGTGCCCAACAGCCTCGGCCCCGGCGAACTGCTGCAGCACTACGGCACCGATGAGCAGAAGAGCCATTACCTGCCCCGTCTGGCGAAAGGGCTGGAGATCCCCTGCTTCGCCCTGACCAGCCCTGAAGCGGGCTCTGACGCCGGATCCATTCCCGATTTCGGCGTGGTGTGCAAGGGTCAGTGGAACGGCGACGAGGTGCTGGGCATGCGCCTGACCTGGAACAAGCGCTACATCACCTTGGCGCCCATCGCCACTGTGCTCGGGCTGGCCTTCAAGCTGCGCGATCCTGAGCGGCTGCTCGGTGGCGAGCAGGAGATCGGCATCACCTGTGCGCTCATCCCCACCAACACCCCGGGGGTTGAGATTGGCCGGCGCCACTTTCCGCTCAACGTGCCGTTCCAGAACGGGCCGACCCGTGGCAAAGAGGTGTTTGTGCCGCTCGACTACATCATCGGCGGCCCCAAGATGGCCGGTCAGGGCTGGCGCATGCTGGTTGAATGCCTGTCGGTTGGGCGCGGCATTTCGCTGCCCTCCAACGCCACCGGCGGGGCCAAGACCATCGCCCTGGCCACCGGTGCCTACGCCCGCATTCGCAACCAGTTCAAAACCCCCATCGGCAAGATGGAAGGGATCCAGGAACCGCTGGCCCGTATCGGTGGCAACGCCTGGCTGCTGGATGCGGCGACGACACTGACCACTGGCGCCATTGATCTGGGTGAGAAGCCGGCCATTGTCGCGGCCATCGTCAAATACCACTGCACCGACCGTGGCCAGAAATCGATCGTTGATGCCATGGATATTCATGGCGGTAAAGGGATCTGTCTGGGGCCGGAAAACTATGTCGGCCGCCATTATCAGGGGGCACCAATCGCGGTCACCGTCGAGGGGGCCAACATCCTCACCCGCAGCCTGATCATCTTTGGTCAGGGGGCGATCCGCTGCCACCCCTACCTGTTGGCCGAAATGCAGGCATCGGCCATGGCCGATGATGAGGCAGCGCTGGAGGCCTTCGATCAGGCGCTGTGCCGCCATATCGGCTATGCCATCAGCAACTTCTTCCGCGCTACCTGGCTGGGCTGGAGCAGCGCGCGGCTGGTGGCCAGCCCAGTCAGCGATGCCACTCATCGCTACTACCAGCACGCCACCCGCCTGAGCAGCGCCCTGGCCCTGCTCTCTGATCTGTGTATGGGGCTGCTCGGCGGCGAGTTGAAACGGCGGGAACGGATCTCGGCGCGCTTGGGCGACATCCTCAGCCAGCTCTATCTGGCCTCGGCTGCTGCCAAACGCTTTGCCGATGATGGCCGCCCGGCCGAGGATCTGCCGCTGGTGCTGTGGGCCATGACCGACACCCTGCACAAGGCCGAAGTGGCCTTGGGCGAACTGCTCGACAACTTCCCCAATCGCACCATCGGCCGCGTTCTCAGGCTGATGCTGCTGCCCTGGGGCCCCGCCATCAAACGCACCTCAGATCGCCAGGATCGGGCAGTCGCCGAGATCCTGCTGACCCCGAGCGCCAGCCGCAGCCGCATTGGCCGTGGCCAGTATCTGACCGCTGATCCGGGTAATGCCGTGGGATCGCTGGAGCAGACGCTGACGCTGGTGTTGCAGGCCGAGCCGATCGTCAAACGTATTGGTAAGGCACGCGGTCGCAGCCTGCCGTTCATGTTCCTGGACCGGCTGGCCGATGAGGCCCTGGCCAATGGCGAGATCAATGGCGATGAGGCGGACCTGCTGCGGCGCACCGAAGTGGGCCGGCTGCGGGCGATCAACGTCGATGATTTTGACCCGGCGGAACTGGCGGCAGCTTTTGCCGTGCCGCAGACAGCGCAACCCCGCGCCGCCTGATGCGGGCCAAGAGACAGCGGGCGCCATCTGGCGCCCGTTTTTTTTATGCCGTTGACCAGCGGCGACAGGTAACCCTTAACCGCCGTTTGAACTGGGCCAGCACCCGCCGTTGTTGCTGTGGGCTTAATGGGGCATAGCGCCAGCGGCGATAAAGCCAGGCGCAACGCTGTAATGGTCGGCGCAGCTGGGGACGGATCACCGCCAGCCGCTCACACCAGCTGGCCAAGCTCTCGCCCTCCCTTGGCCGCCAGCCACGACGTTTGGCCAGCCGCAGCAACGGCCGCCACAGCTTCACCTGCGTCGGCTGCGGGCTCGGCCACAGCAACAGGCCACCGACCACAGTGGCCACCACCAACAGCACGCCCAAGATCAGCCAGGCGCTGTAGCCAGCCAGTGTCGGCCACCATTGCCCCACCTGCTGCCACAGACTGGCGGCATCATAGTTGAGTACCAGCCGGGTCCACTGGTAATCGATGTTGGTGCCCCACCAACGCAGCTGATTAAGCAGCGCCCATTCGCGATAACGGGACAGCGCCAGGCGGTCGGCCGCGGCGAACTCCTCATCGAGGGCGACCGTCACCCCCTCTTCGATCCGCGCTGGCGATACGGCAGCAGTGGGATCAACAGGCTGCCAGCGCCCCTGTTCATCCACGTATTCCACCCAGGCATGGGCGTCGAACTGATGCACGGCCAGATAGCGCCCCTGGGGGTTCCACTCGCCACCCTGATAGCCAGTGACCAGCCGGGCCGGCACACCGGCGGCGCGCAGCACCATGGCGGTGGCCGACGCATAGTGGCCGCAAAAACCACGCCGGCTATCGAACAGAAAATCATCGATGGCATCCTCACCCAGTCGCGGTGGCTGCAGGGTGTAATAAAACGGCTGCTGGCGATACTCATCCAGAATCGCCGTGACCCGTTCAGCCCGTGTTGGGTAGCGGCTGGCCAGTTGCCGGCCATAGGCCCGCGCCTTGGGGTTGCCCGCGTCAGGCAGCTGCAGGTTGAGCTGCTGTGCCTCGCCATCGGCGATCAGCGGCGGACCGCTACTCGCCACCCGATAGCTGACCCGCTGGTCGCCTTTGTCAGAGCGGTACAGGGTGGCGAACGGGCTGAGCAGCACCGGGCCACTCACCGGCTCTGGCCGTTCCAACGCAAAGGCCCAGCGATGACGCTGCGGTTCAGCAATCACTTCATAGCTGCCGTCCTCCAGTGCTCCCAGGCTGGTCGGCGGTGGCGTAAGCTGCGGTGGCTGGCGCTCCTGCCAAGCCTTGATGGCGGGGCTCAGCGACCAGCGCCGGCCATCAAATAACTCCTGGCGCATCACCGGGAAATAGCGCTCACCATAGGCTGGCGGCGAGCCGCTGAAGCTCGCCCGAAACACCAGTTCAGACGATCGGATCAGCTCGCTGATCTCCCCTGGGCTGACCTCTTCCGACAATCCGGACAGCGCCTTGTCAACCACCGGCATGCGCCACAAGGGCGGCAATCGCGGCAACACCAGAAACAGGGTCAACAGCAATGGCAACGCCACCAGCAGGGCGCCCCCAGCCACCCGCCACAAGCGTGTTGCTCCGGGCTGCACCGCCGCCGCCAGGCTGGTTACCGCCAGCCACAGAGCCACGGCCATCACCAGCGCCCAACCGATGCTCTGGCGATAAACCAGTGCCAGGGCGATCAGGAAAAAGCCCAGCACCAGCACCGTTTCGATGTCACGATCGCGCCGCACTTCAATGAACTTGAGGCTATACCCCAGCCACAGGATGTTGATGAGGGCAGCCAGCACGCCGATGGCACGCACCTCCAACGCCAGCAGGCAGGCACCGAGCAGGGCCAACAGCGATAGCCATAATGAGCGCGGCGCACGCCAACCCCGCCACAGCATCAGGCCGCGCACCACCAGCGTCAGCCCGCCTACCGCCACCACCCACAGCTGCAGCTGCGGCCACAAGGCGGGCACCAGCAGCAGCTGGAGCAGCACCGCCAGCTGAAACAGTTGGCGATTATCGAGCAACAGGTTCATGGCGGCGCCCCATAACGGGCCAGCGCCATGCGGCAGCGCTGCAGAAAGCTGGGGCCGGTATCTGGCCCCAGCGCCGTACCCGACAGCTCAAGGGTGAAGGGTACGCCGCGTTTGGCATAATCCGCGCTCCACCACGCCAACACAGCCAATCGCTGTTCCAGATCGGCTCCCACCGCCCGCTGCAGGCTGAGCCGGGTCTGTTCATGGCGCGGTTCGCTGAAGGCCTTTACCAGCATGCCGCGACCCTGAGCCAGCTGCTTCCAGGCGATCCGCCCCAAAGGGTCGCCCGGCTGATGCGGGCGCAGCATGGCAAAGTCACCCATGCCGGCCGCCACCTCGCCCCGCCCCTGTTCTGCCTGCTGGCCGTTATCACTGCTATCGCTGCTATCGCGCAATACGCCATGGCGCGGCGCGGGTGCCAGCCAAGCTTCCAGCTGCAGATCGACCAGCGACCAGCAGCGAAACAGGCCAAGCGGGTAGCGGCTCTCAACTCGTAACCGCGACAACAGCAAACGTCCACGGCGTGGGCCGTTGACCGCCAGGGTAAGGGTTTGGGGAGCCTCATCTACCAAGGGCAGATGGAGTTGGCAACCACTGAGGGTCAGATCCAAGGCACGGCATGGTTGGGTGCGGGTCAGGGTGATGGTCAAAGGCACTGAACCGCCGACTTCACCCAAGGCTAGCGGCCCACCCAGCAGCTCAAGACCCTGCAGGTTGCGGTGGGTCAACCACATGCTGGCCACCAGCAGGCTGGCCATACCATAAGCCAGCAACAGCACCAGATTGTTCTGGTAGTTGGTGCCGAGGATATAGATGGCCAGCGCCGTTACAGCAAACATCACACCAAAGCGGGTGGGCAAAATAAAGAGTGCGCGCTGACTCAAGATCTGCCTCCGTGCCGGTGGAATACGCCGGTTGAGCCAGTGTTGCTGCCACTGCTCGCGCCGCTGCCGCCAACTCATGGCTGATCCGGATTGACCCGTGCCAGCAGCCGCTGGCTAAGCGGCGCCCCATCACCGCGCTGGACCCCAAAGCTGCCGCGCAGGCGGTGTTCGGCCACATAGGGGAAGATCGCCTGCAGATCTTCGGCGGTGACAAAGCGCCGCCCCTCAACCCGTGCCCAGGCCCTGGCCACTGCCAGCAGGGTGCGCGATGCCCGCGGCGATAGCGGCTGCGGCAGCTCTGGATCGAAACGACTGGCGTGAACCAGCGCCAGCAGGTAATCAAGCACCGCATCACTGACATGGATCTCGTCCACTTCGGCTTGCAGGCGGCGCAGGCCGGCCAGATCCAGCAGCGGGGCCAGCGGTGTCCGCCGCTCACCATCGCGCAGCAGCTGGCGCTCGGCATCACGCGGCGGAAAGCCTAGCGACAGGCGTACGGCAAAACGGTCCAGTTGCGACTCAGGCAGCGGATAGGTACCCGACTGGTCCACCGGGTTCTGAGTGGCAATGACGAAGAACGGCTCCGGCAACGGATGGCTGGTACCTTCGATGCTCACTTTGCCTTCGGCCATCGCCTCCAGCAGCGCGCTCTGCACCTTGGGGCTGGCGCGGTTGATCTCATCGGCCAGCAGCACCTGGGTGAACACCGGGCCGGGGTGAAAGCGAAAGCTCTGCTCATGGCGATCAAACAACTGCACGCCAAGCAGATCCGCCGGCAACAGATCGGCAGTGAACTGCACCCGCCGGTACTCCAGCCCCAGGACCTGAGCCAGGGCATGGGCCAAGGTGGTCTTGCCCATGCCAGGCAGATCTTCAATCAACAGATGGCCACGGGCCAACAGGGTTACCAACGCCACCTTGATCTGGGTACGCTTGCCCAGAATCACCCCATCCAATGCCGTCATCAATTGCTCAATCACCCGACCTCCGCCGTTACTTCCCATACCGTCCAAGCTTATACGCAGCAGCGGATCACAGCCGCATACTACCAGCAGCGGATGACCAGCTTTGAGACAGACCCCTCACCGCAATGGCCGCCTGCCTGGCTGGTTTAGCCTCGTCTTCGGTATCTCTTGCCCTTTACACCAAGCCACTGTAGCCCGGTTGTCCATGGCTGAGCCATAATGCCGTCCCTGCTGGCCCTTCTATCACTGCGAGAGCATCAATGTTGACGCGGATGATCCCCCTGTTGATTGCTCTACTGGCCGTCTTGCTGCCGGTCGCCGAAGCGGCCACAGCCTCATTGGCCGCTGACCGGGCCAACTACCGCGCCGCCCGCGAGGCCTTGCGCAAAGGTGATTTCGACCGCTACCAAAGCCTGCGTGAGCGGCTCGACCACTACCCGCTGGCCATCTATCTCGACTATTACCGGCTGTTTGAAAGCAGCCGGCCAGCAAACGTCAAACAAGCCCAGCAGTTCCTGCAGCGGGCCGAGCGTTCACCACTGGCCCGCCGTGCCCGCAGCAAAATGCTTGACCGGCTGGCCGCCAACGGCAATTGGCAGGATTTCCTGACCATCTCACCGCAGGAACCCAAAAGCGAAAGGCTGCGCTGCTACTACTACCGCGCCCGCCTCGGTGTCGGTGAAAAGCCACTTGCCTGGCAGGGGGCCAAGCAGCTGTGGCTGTCGGGCAAACCGATCGATAATGCCTGTGATCCGCTGTTTGACGCCTGGAAGCGGGCCGGTGGCCGTACCGAAGCCGATACTTGGGCCCGCCTGCTGCTCGCCAGTGAGGAGAAAGAGACCGGGCTGATGCGCTTTCTGACCAAGCAGTTGCCAGCCTCCTCCAAAGGCGATGCCGACACCTTGATCCGCCTGCATGGCAAGCCGGAACAGCTGGCCACCACCAACCTCAATGCCGTACGTAGCCGGCATGCTGATATCGCCGTGCAGATCGCGCCGCGCTGGGCCAGCAAAGACGCCCCCGGCGCCCTGTACTGGTATCAGCGTCAGGGGCAAAAACTGCTGGCCCGCCATGGCCAGCATGCCAAAGTGGAAGCCGCTATCGCCCGTGGCCTGATCCGACAGGGACAAGAGGATTACTACGGCTGGGTGGATGACACCCTGGATCAGCTGAGAGATGCCGGTCTTAGCGAGGAGCGCGCCCGCCAGGCCCTGCGCAGCAATGACAGCGCCCTGCTCGCCCGCACCCTGGCCCAGCTGCCAGCCACCGACAAAAGCAGCGCCCGCTGGCAGTTCTGGCTCGGCCAGCTGGCCGATCAGCAGAACAACAAGCCGCTGGCCCGTCAGCATTTTGCGGCGGCCGCCAAAGAGCGTGATTTCTATGGTTTCCTCGCTGCTGATGCTTTGGGCCAGCGCTACAGCCTGAACCATGCCGCTGGCCCCCTGCCCGGCCGCGAACCGCTGCGCGCCGACGGCGGCGTGGCCCGCGCCGAGGAGCTGCTGGCGCTGGGCGAAGTCGGTCTGGCCAAATCGGAGTGGCAGAACATGCTCTCACGCCTCGAAACGGCCCAACTCGAGGCGCTAGCCGAGTGGTCGCTGCGCCAGAACTGGCCACAGCTGGCGATTGCCGCCGCCAGCAAAGCCGAAGCCTGGGATCGCCTGCACCTGCGTTTTCCCGTGCTTTACGAAGAGACGTTCAAGCGCTATGCCCGCAACCATGGCCTGCCCGTGAATGAACTGATGGCCATTGCCCGCCGCGAAAGCGCACTGTGGCCAGAGGCCAAATCCAGCGTTGGTGCTCGCGGCCTGATGCAGCTGATGCCAGCCACCGCCAAGATGGTGGCTAAACAGCAGGGTCTCGGCAAAATCACCCTGGAGCGGCTGTACGACGTCAACACCAACGTCGCCCTCGGTTCCGCCTACTATGCCGATCTACTCAAGGATTTTGGCGGCAATCGGTTGTTTGCCGTTGCCTCGTACAATGCCGGCCCGGGACGGATCAAACGATGGCGCCAAGGGATCTCCTCGGCACCCGCCTGGGTCGAAGCGATTCCGTTTAAAGAAACCCGCGCCTATGTGCAGGCAGTGATGACCTACAACGTCATCTACTCCGAACTGCAAGGTAAACCGGTAAAACTGATGACCGATCTGGAACGCAATGACCGCTACTGAGCAAAGCTGGACTCTTAACGTGGTCGCTGGCGAAAGCCGCGACGCAGTCACCGCCCTGGCCGAACTGAGCGGCCTGTCACGCACCGCCGTCAAGCAGGCAATGCTCAAAGGGGCCGCGTGGCTACGTCGCGGCGGTAAAGAGAAGCGGCTGCGCATCACCACCGCCGCACTGGCGGCCGGTGACCGGCTGCAGCTCTGCTATGACCCGCAGGTGCTGGCCTTAAAGCCAGAGATGCCGGAACTGGTGGCCGACAACAAACGCTACAGCCTGTGGCATAAACCCGCTGGCATGCTGGCCCAGGGCAGCCGCTTTGGCGACCACTGCGCCCTCGACCGGCTGGTGGAACAGCATCTCAATCGCCAGAGCTTGCTGGTCCACCGCCTCGACCGTGAAACCAGCGGCCTGATGCTGCTGGCCCACGATGGCAAAATGGCTGCGGCGCTGTCGGCCGAGCTGGCCAACGGCGACATGTTCAAGGCCTATCTGGCGCTGGTCAAAGGCGAGCTCACTCAGCGCCTGTGGCTCGATCAGCCGATCGACGGCCAGAGCGCCGAGACCGACGTGGAACCGCTCCACTTCGATGGCGCGCGCAACCTGACTCTGGTGGCCGTGCGCCTGCTTACCGGCCGTACCCATCAGATCCGCCGCCACCTGACCGACGCCGGCCTGCCGGTGTGGGGCGATCCCCGCTACGGCAGCGGCAACAAGAACAGCAGCGGTCTGGCCCTGCAGGCCCAGGCGCTGGCCTTCCATTGCCCGCTACTACAACACGCCCGTCGCTGGCAGGCACCATTGCCCGGCTGGCTGCCCGCCGAGGTGGACGGCGAAGCGGTCAATGCCATGCTGCAAACCCTGTATCAGCGCCATCAGGACAGCCGACGCTGGGGCTGAACCTCAGGCCAGCGGCACACGCACCCGGTAGGCCACGCCACAACCGGGTGCCGAGCAGGCGACCACTGAGCCGCCGAGCTTCTGGCTGATCAGGTTATAGACGATGTAGAGGCCAAGGCCGGTGCCGCCCTGATTGCGCTTGGTGGTGAAAAACGGCTCAAACAGCCGCTCCAGCACCTCGCCACTCATTCCCTGACCATCATCGTGATAGAGCAGCTGCAGTTCGCTGCCACGCAGCTCGAAGCTGATCGCGATCGCCAACGGTTGCCCCTCGATCAGGCCATGGCGCAGCGAGTTAACGATGAAATTGGTCAGCAGCTGACCAAAGGCACCGGGATAACTGGTCAGCACCAGCTGCTCGTCACCACTCACCCTGACCGTCACCGCCTGCCGTTTCAGTTCACCCTGCAGGCTGGCCAGCACCTCATGCACATAACCGTGGACGTTGAAACGGCGGCGCTGCTCACTGGTCTGGTCAACCGCCACCTCCTTGAAGCTGTTGATCAGATCGGCGGCGCGCATCAGGTTGTTGACCACCAGACCGCTGGCGTCGCTGATCCCGGCCAGCCCCTGATCCAGTTCACTGCGCTTGAGGTTGCCACGGGCCATCTGCTGCTGCAGCTCCAGCGCCAGCTGCTGCTGATAGCTGGCGGCGGTTAGCGCCACCCCCACGGGGGTGTTGATCTCATGGGCAACGCCAGCCACCAGCTGCCCAAGGTGGGCCAGCTTTTCCGATTCCATCAGATGACGCTGAATGGCCAGCATCTCATCATGATGCTGAAGGATCTCCTCATTGGCTGCCGCCAATGCCGCCGTGCGCTCCGCCACCCGCTGCTCCAGCAACTCCTGATCGGCCATCACCCGCTTGGCCATGGCCGCCAGCACTGCCATCAGCTGCTGCTGTTCGCTAAAGGGCATGGGTAACTGACGCGGTTGGTAATCACCTTGGGCATAACCTTCGACCACAGCAGCGATCTGGCGGAACGAGCGCAAGAAGCGGTGCACCAGCAACCACACCAGCGGGATCAGCAGCACCATGGCCAGCGCCACCGTCAGCGCCCCTTGCTGACGCAGGGCATCGCCTTGGGCCATCAGCCGCTCACGCTCAAAACCAACATCAAGGGTCATCGTCAGTTGCGGGGTGACCGTTAGCACCAGTGTGTCTACCATCATCCGTCGTGCGTCTACCGGCCGGAACGGCAACACCGCCTGATCGTTCAGCTTCAGCCCAAGCAACCGATAATCACCCAACGCCAGTTCAGCCCGGCGTTGCCAGAACGGGGCTTCGATCACCACCACCAGCACGCCAACAAAACGGGAAGCCGGGGCATCGGCCAGGGCATTCAGCAACAGCGGTTGGAGTAGCAGCAGGCGTGATGGCTGATCACGTTCATGAGCGACCACCAGCAACGGTTGACCATTATCAGCATTGGCCAAGGCGGGCAGGTTGGCAGCAATGGTGGCCAGTACCGGCGGCGGTTCAACCAGCAGCTCCACCGGCGTGGCATCCACCAGTTCACCGCGGGCATCCACCAGCAAGGCAGCCATGGCATCGCTGTCGCCCACCAATGACTGCTCCACTTTCGCCATCGCCACCCCGGCAAAGGCAGCGCTGGTGGGGGCAAACAGCAGATCGTTATCGAGCGCCAGCTGGGCAGTGTGCGAACTGATGTTCTGCAGATCACGGCGCAGGTTGTCGGCCGCCAGCTCGCCGCGCTGGCGGCTGTTGATCAGCTCGCTGGCGATCATGGCGTCGGCAAAGCGATTGGTCATCACCACACCAAAGATCAGCAGCGGCATGGCAGCGGCCAGCAGCAACAACAGCATCAAGGCGCTGCGCAACGAGCCCCAACCGACCGTCAACGGTGATCGCAACCAGTTCATAGACTGCCCGCCTGTAACCGCGCCAGCTCCTGCTCGGCTACTTTCTGCATCAGCTTGGCGGCAGCAGCGGCATCACCACGGCCGCGCATCAGCAGGGTGAAGCCCTTGCTCAGCCCGGCCCAGGCGGCCGCCATCTCCGGCTCTGGCGGCATTGGTCGGGCCAGCGCCAGCTGGGCCAACCGGGCGTCCATGATCGCCCGTTGCTGGGAACCAAGCGCGTGGGCATCGGCCAACTGCTGCTGGGCTGCGGCGTTGGCCGGCAACAGCCCGCCCACGGCATGCAGCCGCTGCTGAACCTCAGGCCGTAGCAGGAAACGGGTCAACGTCTGCAGCGCTTCACGCTTGGCACCACTGAGACCATCGCCGGGATAGAGCAAGGCAATGGAGCCAGAATAGGGGCGCATCGCCCGACCGTTAATGGTGGGCAGCGTAGTCACGCCAAAGTTGACTCCCAACCCATGCTGCAACGGCACCAAAGACCAGTCGCCATTGATGGCATAGGCAAACTCACCCGCCAGGTAACGCTCTTGGGAACACTCATAACCGCAACGCAGCGTAGCCACGCCACTGTCAATCTGGGCTTTGTAGAAGCTCAGGGCCTCGGCCATGGCCGGGGTGTCGAGGCGGATCTGGCCATTGACCACCGGATCGGCACCAAAGGCGGTGAGGAACGGGATCAGCCAGTACATCTCCCCTGCCTTCCAGCCGATCAGCTTTACCCCTTGGGCCGCCAGCGCCGCCTGTTGACTGAGCAAGGTTTGCCAATCAGCCGCAGGCGCACTGACCAACGTCTTGTTGTACATCAGCAGCAGATGGTTACCGTACAGCAAAGGTACGCCATAAGGGCCGTTACGGCTGGTGATGGTGGCTCTGGCCTCGGCCGTGATCCCGTCCAGCAGCGCGACCGGCACCGATGACAGTTTGAGAGGCGTGCGTGAACCGATGAAATCCGACGGCACCAGCAATAGATCAGGTGCACTGCCCTGGGCTACCGAGCGCATGGCGGTGGTGCGCAGCTCGCCATTGGGCATGTAGGTGACCGTCAGCAGCAAGCCGCTGCCGCGCGTAAACTCGGCCGCCAACGCCTCCAGGGTGGTGTTCAGCTCATACTTTTCATACCACAGCTGCAGCGGCGCCGCCGCCAGCAGGGCTGACCACAACAGCAGGGCTGCACCGAGGCTGAATCGCCGTATCATCAACACCTCATCGCCGACCCTGGAGTACTCCGCTCCACAGCCTAACGCCGTTAGCGCCACACCTCTGCCGGTGGGCTCACGAAACAGTTAGCGCAAACAACAACGGGACCGCCTGCGGTCCCGTTGCTTTCGCCAGATCTCTCGTTAGCGACGCGGCCGCGCCGCCTTGATGTGATCGGCGATCTGGAACGCCAACTCCAGCGCCTGATCGGCGTTGAGGCGCGGATCGCAATGGGTGTGGTAACGCTCTGCCAGATCATGCTCAGTGATCTGGAAGGCGCCGCCAACACACTCGGTGACATCGCGACCGGTCATCTCAAAGTGCACGCCACCGGCGATCGAGCCCTCAGCGTTGTGGATCTCGAAGAACGCCCGCACCTCGGCCAGCACATCCTCTACCCGCCGGGTTTTGTAGCCGGTGGAGGACTTGATGGTGTTGCCATGCATCGGATCGCAGCTCCAGGCCACCACCCGGCCATCGCCCTCAACGGCGCGGATCAGACGCGGCAGGTGTTCAGCCACCTTGTCGGCGCCCATGCGCACAATCAGATTGATGCGCCCCGCCTCGTTGTGCGGGTTGAGCTTGTCGAGCAGACGGCGCAGATCATCGGTCGGCGTGGTCGGCCCAGCCTTGAGGCCAATGGGGTTGTGGATGCCCGAGCAGAACTCGACGTGGGCACCATCCACCTGACGGGTGCGATCGCCAATCCACAGCAGGTGGGCGGCACAGTCGTACCAGTCACCGGTCAGGCTGTCCTTGCGGGTCAGCGCCTGCTCGTAAGGCAGCAACAGCGCCTCATGGCTGGTGTAGAGGGTGGTCTCGCGCAGCTGCGGCGTGGTCTCGCTGTTGATGCCGCAGGCATTCATGAACGCCAGGGTCTCATCGATGCGATCGGCCAGATGCTGGTAGCGGTCACCGAGCGGGCTCTTGGCGACGAAATCGAGGTTCCACTTGTGCACCTGATGGAGGTCGGCAAAGCCGCCCTGGGCAAAGGCGCGCAGCAGGTTGAGGGTCGAGGTGGCCTGATGGTAAGCGCGCAGCATGCGCCGCGGGTCCGGCACCCGGCCCACCGGGTTGAAGTCGATATCGTTGATGATGTCGCCGCGATAAGCCGGCAGGGTAACACCATCGATGGTCTCATCGTCGGCCGAGCGCGGCTTGGCAAACTGGCCGGCAATACGGCCGATCTTGACCACCGGCAGCTGGCCGCCAAAGGTCAGCACCACCGCCATCTGCAGCAGCACCTTGAAGGTGTCGCGAATGTGGGTAGTGCGGAACTCGGCAAAGGCCTCGGCGCAGTCACCACCATGCAGCAGGAACGCCTCGCCACGGGCGACCTTGGCCAGATCGGCCTTGAGGACACGGGCTTCGCCGGCAAACACCAGGGGTGGCATGGCCGCCAGTTCGGCCTCCACCTGGGCCAGCAGAGCCGCATCCGGGTAGGCGGGCAGTTGTTTGGCTGGGGCTTGGCGCCAGCTCGCAGGACTCCAGGTCATATCCACTCCGCAAACTTAAGTAACAGGGCTTAGCACTCAGGGCCGGCTTCAACCCGCAGGGTGGCCGGGCCATCGACCCCAAGGGGGGCAAAAAAGGGCGCCAGCTGGCGCAACTGGTCGGCCAGCACAAAGGGCGGGTTGAGCACGATCATGCCCGAACCATACATCCCCTCGCCGCCATTACCCACCACCAGCTCAGACAGCAGGTGGCGGCCAGTCAGGGCCAGCAGCTTGTCGACCAGTACACGATGCCGCTTTTCCGGCAGTAACGGATACCAGACCATGAAAGTTCCGCTGCTCCACTGGCGTAAGGCGCGGCTGACGCCTTCGGCAACTTCCGCGTACTCGGTTTTCACCTCGTAAGCCGGGTCGAGCAGCACCACACCCCGCTTCTCTACTGGCGGCACCAGTGCTGGCAGTGCCTCCAGCGCCGGCCGCTTGTGCAGATGGGCGCGGCTGTCGTAACGCACGCTTTCCGCCAGCACCCGATGCTCGGCCGGATGCAGCTCGTTAAACACCAGCCGATCCTGCTCACGCAGCAGCTTGGCCGCCAGCAGCGGCGAACCGGGGTAGGCGCGCAGATTGGGGCCACCCACCTGCTCCAGCACCGCCCGCCACTTGCCCAGCAGTTCGGGCCAGGGCTGCGACCACAGCTTGAGAATGCCCTGCGCCGCCTCGCCGGTCTTGTGGGCCATGGCATCGCGCAGATCATAGGCGCCGCGCCCGGCATAAAGGTCCATACAGGCCAGCGGCTTGGGCTTGGCCAGCAGGTAATCGAGCACCAGCGCATAGATGGCGTGCTTGTGAACGTCGGCGAAGTTTCCGGCGTGATAACCGTGTTGATAGCTGAGCATGGCGCCTCCGGCGGCAGGGGGCCAACATCTTAACAACCCGCGTCTGCGGCACAACCGCCAGCCCCGGTTTTCGCCGTTGCGCTGGCTGATTTGGCTGATATAATCGCCGCCGCTCGCGGAGAGGTGCCAGAGTGGTTGAATGGGACGGTCTCGAAAACCGTTGTGGGAGCAATCCCACCGAGGGTTCGAATCCCTCCCTCTCCGCCAATATTGAAAAGCCCAGCCATTCGGTTGGGCTTTGTCATTTTTAGCGCTCGTTTGGGAGGGTGAGAACCCTCGACAGGATTCGTGCCGAGCGGCCAATGGCCGCGACGCCCTGCCGGCAACGCCGGCAGCCCCGAAGGGGCGAGCCGCAACGCGGCGAGGTATCCCTCCCTCTCCGCCAATAAAAATGCCCCATTTTGATGGGGTGTTTTTATTGGCCCAGTGCGGCGGGTGAGAACCCGAGAGAGGGCCAGATCGCCATGAGCAATCAGCCGAGCGGCCAACGGCCGCGACGCCCTGCCGGCAACGCCGGCAGCCCCGAAGGGGCGAGCCGCAACGCGGCGAGGTATCCCTCCCTCTCCGCCAATATTGAAAAGCCCAGCCATATGGTTGGGCTTTGTCATTTTTAGCGCTCGTTTGGGAGCATGAGCGCCGCAGGCTGCTGTCTAACCATCCACCAGCTCAAAACGCACGTTCATCGGCTGGCTGCCGTTGTGCCCTTGGTATTTCACCCGGCCGTGATAGCGGAATGGCGCCGCTTTACCGCCCTCTAACCGCTCTTCGCGCACGAACAGATGCAGGCTGATCCCAAGCTGTTCGTGGTTGATGATGTCGCGACCACGGGAACTTTCAGGCGAGGTCTGGTTTTGGGTTTGCCAATGAAAATGACGCTCGTCGATCCAGTGATCGTGGTAGCGCAGGTCATCTGACCTACCCCGCTTGTTCAACGTAACCAGCAGCAGGTGAGCGTTACGCTCTTTCACGACCACATGACCGCTATTCCAACTACCGGGGTTGAATTCAGTGCCGAATAGCGCCGGGATCTCCTCGCGCATGAAGCGTTGGCCGACCATCAAGACCAAGGGATCGATGATCGCCTTGAGCCGGGCAAAGGTGCGGAACTGCTCGCGCAGCTCCGGGGTGACCCGAATATCCACATAGTCCGGGTTATTGGCCCGCAGCAGATACTGGCCATCAGCATCCTTCAGAACTTTGCGCAGCAGATATTGGTTATCACCGCTTTCATCCTGGCGCTCGATAGCCACCACCTCAGCCGTAAGCTTGCCAGCGCTGTCACTGCTGATGAGCTCCAGCAACAGGTAGTCGCCATCATGCACCGGCTGCTTGCCGCCATTCATCGAGTTGCCTAAGGCGCGGGCGATGAAGTGACGCTGTGGGTCGAGGCGACCATAACCGTCACCCATGGCGCGGTATTCAGGAGCATCTGCATTGGCAGTCTTGAAGTGGCCGCAGGCGATCTTGAGATTTGGGAATAGCGGCAGTTCTACCTGCGCCGGGCGTGTGACCAAGGGGGTGACGGTAGCGCCGGCGTTTGCCGCTCGGGCCTCGTAAGTCATCAAGCGGTAATCGACCAGTTCCTGCACCAGCTCATTAACTGCAGCCACTGCGTCGCCACTGACGGCGAGATTGCCAATGAACAGATCATTCTCAAGACTGAACCAGCGGCTATTCAGCCATGCCTTCACCGGATTTTTGTGCCAGTAGCTTTGCCAGTCAGCAGGCATGGCTGGTGTCGCTTGGTACTCCGGAGGGAGGTCCGCCAGTAACGGACGACGACGCTGCAGCACCTGCCAGGAACGCTCAGCCAGCGCGCTGAGCGTCGGTGCCGTGGTCCAGCCATCCAGTTCCTGGAAGGCTTCCAGCAACACCATTTTGTAGCTTTTGGTCATCGGCGTGATTTCAAGCTCGCGCCAAAACTCGGCATGACGGGTGATCAATGTCTGAATGTCAGCCGGCAGGTCATTCTCTTCTGCCGCAACCAGCCCGAACCAGTAGTTAAACTGGCGGCGCATGGCTTGCAGACTGCTGCCCGAACGATAGAACTCCACCAAACTCGGGCGCCGACCTAACAGATCACGCAAGGCTCGGTAATCTGTTTCGACCCCATCACTGGCGAGCGATTTCAAGAAATCGATGAACTGCAGGTCGTAGTTGATAAAGCAGCCATCCGGCAGTTCTAACTGCCCTGCCGCTGCCTTCTGGGCAAAATCCGCCAGCTGGCGATGGTTCATGCTGAGGTTCATCAGCGCCATCGGCTTGTGAAGAAAGCTCTGGTGGTTGGCGACGAAATCGAGCACCACCAGCTTCTCTTTGCCATCAGCACGTCGCAGACCACGGCCGAGCTGCTGCAAGAACAGGATCTTGGATTCGGTTGGCCGCAGCATCAGCACCGTATCGATACTCGGCAGATCGACCCCTTCGTTGAACAGGTCTACCGAAAAGATCACCTGCAGCCGGCCGTCCTCGAGCTGCGCCAAGGCCTCGCCCCGAGACAGCCGTGAATCAGCGTAGACAGCGGCAGCACGGATCCCCTGATTGCGAAACTGCTCGGCCATAAACTCCGCGTGGCGCGTAGAGACGCAAAATGCCAGCGTCTTGCGTTGAGCCCGCTCTCGCCAGCTTTTCAGCGCATGACGAGCCCTACTCAAGGTTGCCAGCTTGTTGGCCAACAGCTCGGGATCGAAGCGGCCGTTGCGCCAAGGAATGCTCTGGTAATCGACATCCTCATCGAAGATGCCGTAGTAGTGAAACGGCACCAGCAGCTTGGCACTGACGCCAGCAAAGAGATCCCGTTCGAACACCAGATTGTCATCGCAGAGCGCAAGGATGTTGGCGTTGTCGGTGCGATCCGGGGTTGCCGTCAGCCCCAACAGGAACCCCGGGGCAAAGTAGTTCAACAAGCGGTGGTAAGTGGGCGCGGCGGCGTGGTGGAACTCGTCGATCACGATGTAATCGAAGTGCTGCGGCTTAAAGCGCTCCAGGTGCTCGACTTTGCCCAAGGTCTGCACCGATGCGAACAGCAGATCCACCTGGGTATCTCGCTGTTGGTCTCGGTAAAAGCCAATGCGCGCATGAGGCCGGATCCGCCCGAAGGTTGCTGCAGCTTGGTTGAGGATCTCCTCGCGATGGGCCACAAAGAGCACACGTCGCGCCCCCAACTGCGCCACATCAAAGGCGGCAAGCCAGGTCTTGCCCAAGCCGGTTGCCAGCACCACCAAGCCACGCGTAAACCCCTCAGAGCGGGTCTTGGACAAGGCCTCAAGCGCTTGCTGCTGAATCAGGGTGGGGGTTGGTGGGGGCTCAACCTCGGTGCTACCAGGCGCAACAGCAACCACCGGCTTGACGCGCCGAGCTTCATAACTCTCGATCCAGCCGTCACTGAGCGGCTTGCTTTGCGGGTGGCCAAACAGCGTGAGAAACCGCTGCTGTGCCTCAACAAAACCATGGTCGTCCGGGTAGTCGATGCGATAGTTCCACTCCAGGCCATGGGTCAGTGCCTGCCGGCTCAGGTTACTGGAACCAATAAAGGCTCGTCCCCAACCGGTGCCAGCCGCGTCGCTGTAGCCGGTAAACAGGTAGGCTTTGAGGTGAAAGCTGCCGCCCGCGCTTTCAAAGACGCGAACGTCGGCGCCTTGCTGTTGCAGCAACATCAGCAGGCGTAATGCCTCAGGATCGGTGACATCCAGATAGTCGCTGGTGAGGATCCGGACCCGTGCTGGCGCATGGGGTTCGCTGCGCTGCAGGGCTGCCGCCAGATCCGCCATCAACAAGCGCAACCCGGTGGTCTTAACAAAGGCGACGGCAAAATCGACGGTCGAGGCCTGGTGAATAGCGGCGCATAGATGAGGCAGGAAGGGATCGTCACCACCGCTGACCAACTTCTGTTCAGCCTTGTACAACAGGGCATTGAGCCACTGTTCATTGCGGCCGGGGCGTAGATCTGCCGTGCGCCAGCAACAGGTCTGGCGCAATCCGATTAGCCCCTGTGTCCAGGTCGACAGCCGTTCTTCGTCGGCGTCGGTGAACTGGCGACCGTTATGCCAGCGCTCCCCTTGGCCGTACTTGTAGCTGCAGTAAAGCACGCCGCCCGGCTTGAGCGCCTGCCACAGCCGTTCAAAGGTTGCCGCCATCTCTGCAGCCGGCACATGCAGCAAGCTGGCGCAGGCCCAGATGCCGTCATAGGTCGCGACTTCGCACATCTCGGCAAAGCGGCGCACATCGACCGGCTGTTGCAGCAGTTGGCTGGCATGATCGGCCAAGACATCGCTGGCATCAAAGGCTGTGACCCGGTAACCGCGCTGCTTGAACGCCAACGCGTCCCGGCCCGAGCCACAACCGGCATCGAGCAGATGACCGCTAATGGGAAGGATGCTTAGAAAAGGGGCGTAGAGTTCGGCCATATCAACCGCGAGGGTATCGGCAACGAACTGTTCAGCGTGGGTGTTGTAGTAGTCGTGGGTACTGCTCACGCACTCATCCTTGATGACATGGCCGGCGCACCAGCGACCGACAAAGGGCTCTTCGCGCGATGGCAAAGGCAGGATGAACAGTTGATACCAGGCCAACAGACCACCCGCAATAGTGAGCGCATCAATTGGTTAGCTCAGCCGCGTTGCAGTCGTGTTTTCAGGCAGACTGCCTTTGGCCAGAGCGGCCCTTCCCTCTCTTACAATTTACTAACCGCACAGCGGAGTGCTCGCGACGATTTTCGGGCGGGGGCTGGCCAGCGACACGTGACAATGTTGCAGTGAAGCCTCGGAAGAAGCGCTGGCGTTGCATTATGTCGGTGAATGTCTACAGTTACCGGCAAAATACAACATCATGCAGTCATGAAAAGCTCGCATCAGACGATTCTCAATCTTGCCGCACAGTGCGGTCTCATACGTCCCCGCGATCTCACTGCGCTGGGTCTGCCCAGTGTCGCCCTCACGCGTCTGGTTCGGCAGGGGCGGCTCACCCGCGTAGGTCGCGGTCTGTACGCCCTCCCCGATCGCAACATCTCTGAGCATGGCACGCTTGCCGAGGTGGCCCGCAAACACCCGAAAGCCATCGTCTGCCTGCTGTCGGCACTGCGGGTACAGGATCTCACCACACAGTCGCCATTCGAAGTCTGGCTGGCGATTCCGAACAAGGCTCGCGCCCCGAAGATGGAGTATCCGTTGCTACGTATCGTGCGCTTTTCAGGGGCTGCTCTGACCGAGGGGATTGAAGATCGCCCCATTGATGGCGTGATCGTGCGCGTGACCAACGTCGCCCGCACGGTGGCCGACTGCTTCAAGTTCCGCAACAAGGTCGGCCTCGATGTCGCGATGGAAGCACTTCAGGAAGCGTGGCGCGCCAAGCGCGTGACCATGGACGAGCTCTGGCACTACGCCGCACTGTGCCGTGTGACCAATGTGATGCGGCCCTATATGGAAAGCCTGCCATGAACCAGCGCAACACGGCGGCTTCGGTGCGCGCCCGCCTACTCACGCGAGCCCGCGAGACACGGCAGGACTTCAATCTGGTATTGACCCGCTACACCCTTGAGCGGCTGCTGTACCGGGTCAGCATCTCGCCCCACGCCGACCAGTTCCTGCTGAAAGGCGCGCTGCTGTTTGACTTGTGGTTCGACATTCCGCATCGGCCGACTCGGGATGCGGACTTTCTCGGTTATGGCTCGGCGGAGTTGCCGCACCTTGAGGCTGTTTTTAAAGATATATGCGCGTTGAGCTCTGACGACGGGGTGACCTTTCTGCCGGAAACCGTTCATGCGGCGGAGATTCGCAAAGAGGCCAACTACGCTGGCGTGCGTGTCACCTTGCTAGGACTGATTGATGGCGCGCGCTGCCCTATCCAAATTGACCTTGGTTTCGGCGATGCGGTGACGCCAGCACCGGAGGAGGTCGAGTATCCCGTGATGCTCGCGGAGTTCGCGGCGCCGAAACTACGCGCCTATCCGCGCTACACCATGGTGGCAGAAAAGCTGGAAGCACTGACCGTGCTTGGTATCGCCAACAGCCGAATGAAGGACTATTTCGACCTCTGGATCTTGTCGCGGCATACTGAATTTGACGGCAACACCCTGCGACGCGCCATTCGAGCGACCTTCGATCGACGCAATACGCTGTTGCCCGCAGACACGCCATTTGGCCTGACGGATGGTTTTGCAGCAGACGCGCAAAAGCAGAGACAGTGGCAGGCATTTCTTGGAAAAAACAGACTTGAAGCGCTGCACCTGGAGGGTGTCGTTGCATCGCTTAGAGGTTTTCTGCTGCCAGTCATCGCGGCAGCGAGGGCTAATTCCGACTACCCACACCACTGGCCAGCTGGCGGCTCCTGGTTTTCAGTGGTGAGTTGAAGCGGGGCAACGCCCAACCCAGGCCCGCTGCTTGAACGCCAACGCGTCCCGGCCCGAACCACAACCGGCATCGAGCAGATGACCGCTAATGGGAAGGGTGCTTAGAAAAGGTGCGTAGAGTTCGGCCATATCAACCGCGAGGGTATCGGCAACGAACTGTTCAGCTTGGGTGTTGTAGTAGTCGTGGGTACTGCTCACGCACTCATCGTCAGCAGTGCAAAAACGAAAGGTCGCGGCTTGGGCGGCGATTTCTGCAGCATGTTTCTGCTGAATGTGGCTAGTCTCCTCTATGGAGGACCTTGGCTCAGTACCAAGAACCGCGCCACATGGGGAGTAAATCGGTGCGCTATTGAGCGCAGTCTCGCGTCGTAGACATCGTCTTCCATCTCGATTTGGCGCAGATGGTCGTGAACTGCGCCACTTTCCGAGTTAGTTATGGCGCCGTTTGATAAACTGCGCCACATGTACTTCGAACGGCGCCAAGCTCGATGTCATCCACCACAGACTTACTGAACAGCATCCGGGCATCCGAAAGCGGATTGACGCTGGCCGAACTGCTGACCGCACACCCCAGCATTGCCAGACGAACTGCACAGCGCTGGATCGCGAAGCTGATAGAGAGCGGCCAAGTCGCCGCGCTGGGTGAAGGTCGAGCCCGTCGCTATTTTCATGCAGATGCCCAACATGGCCAGGATGCGCTGGCCACCAGCGGAGATAGATTCCCGCCTTTCATTCCACTGTCTGCCGACAGCCAAGACATCCTTGCCTATATCGACCAGTCTCCGGCAGCGCGCAAACCGGTAGGCTACCAGCGTGACTTCTTGGATGCTTACCGTCCTAATGAGACTTGGTACTTGTCTGAGTCGTTGCGTCGCCAACTACACAAGATGGGCAGAACCACTGACGTTGACGAGCCGGCGGGCACCTACAGCCGCGCCATTCTCAACCGATTACTGATCGACCTGTCATGGGCGTCAAGCAACCTAGAGGGCAACACCTACTCCCGACTCGACACACGCGAGCTGATCGAGCATGGCACGGCCGCTCAGGGCAAGGCAGCCATCGAAACACAGATGATCCTGAACCATAAAACAGCGATCGAACTGCTGGTCGAAAGCATCGACAGTGCGGAGTTCAACCGCTACATGCTGATGAATTTGCACAGCGCTTTGGCGGAAAACCTGTTGCCCAATCCAGCAGATGAGGGCCGAATTCGCCAGCACGCCGTCGATATTGGCAAAAGCGTTTATCGCCCGCTCTCGTCACCACAGCAGATCGAAGACGCGCTGGAAGTGCTTCTGGGTAAAGCTAACCGGGTTGGAGATCCGTTTGAGCAATCCTTCTTCATGATGGTGCATCTGCCCTACCTGCAGCCTTTTGCCGACATCAACAAGCGCACCTCACGACTGGCCGCGAATCTGCCGCTGTTTCGTGCCAATCTTTGTCCGCTGACTTTTCTGGATGTACCAGAGCAGGCCTACAGCCGAGCCACCCTGGGCGTGTACGAAATGACCCGCGTGGAGCTGCTGCGTGACCTTTACGTCTGGGCCTACGAGCGCTCTACGCAGGAATACTTGGCGATCAAGCAAGACTTGGTGGAACCCGACCCCCTTCGCTTGGCCTGGCGTGACTTCATCAAGCAGACCATTCGCGAAGTCATCACGCAGCCGGAACTTGAACCACTGTCCTGCATTCAGCGAGCCGTGGCAGATCGCATTCCTGAGTGTGAACAAGCGAGCGTACAGGCACTGACTGTCGAAGAGCTCCGCAGGCTGCACGAGGGGGTGCTGGCGCGCTACGGGTTACGCCCATCAGAGTACACTGCCTGGAAGACGGTTCACGGGCACTGACGAACGCGGGGCCGGGTTGCCTGTGGTGCGTACCCAGACGCGCGAAGTACCACCATCGATGGCTGTCCGCACCGCAGCGGACGTAATTAGAGCTGTCAATCAGCGCCCAAATTTGACCAGCTGATCAGCCCTTGTGCCAGCGCTGTTTACAGCAGCTGTAGACAACAAGGCGATGGCTTTGGGTGGTGAAGTGCCGCAGCGGTGGTGGTCAGCCTCCGGTCATATCGCAAAAATCGCCGAATGCCACCACGTTGCCGTGACATGTCGTTGGTAGCGACATAACCGACAACAATCCGGAATTGCCCGATGGTTGATGCTGTGCGTGGGGAGTGATGTCAGTAACCCATGTCGAGTTTTTGTGCCTGCACGGTCAACTCATCCGGTGCCTTGCTGCGTTCACTCACTATGGCTTGCCGATTGGCTTCGTCCTGAATGGTGCAGCATTGCGCGATGATGTCGGCAAAGCTCGGCTGATTCAGTGCCAGCAACCCATCCTCCAGCATTGCAGCGTAGTCGTTTTCAAGCGCCGTCAACGACTCGCCTGCCGGGATGAGTTTCAGCTGGCCGGTAGTGGCTGCGAAATAATCGATCTTGGCACCGGCAGCGTCTTTCTCAACGAAGAAAACCGATTTGTGTTCTGCAACCGCTCGGGCCAATAGCTGATCGGCGCAGGCACCAGCAAAATACGGCGTTTTTGCGATGGCCGCTAGGTCGTACCAGTGACGCGAGTAACGCTCACCGCGCAGCCGGCCTTGCAAACAATACACATGGGCGGCGGTGGCCTTTTCCCAAAAGGTGCGTTCGGCCGCCATCACCAATGGCTGGGCAACGGGGAATGTGACACCTTCAATTTCTGGTGCAATGTCACAAGCAACGGTTTGAACATGATGCGGCTCGCCCGTAGCACGGGGCTCCAAACTCCAGCTGGATAGTAGATGCTGAGTACCCCGTTCCCGTTTTGACCGCTGGATACGACAGGATCAGTTTGTCCCGATCTTTGCCTGCCAGCGTCAGGCTCGCGTCCAATCCAACTTTAGCCAGTGCCGCTGCAATAATCGGCTTGACCCTCACCTCAATCCAATCAGGCAGACGGTGACGTACCGCGCTGCTGATCTTTTTCTCTTGGCTGGCCGAGTCGGGGATGGGATTGCCTTGTATCAAGAAGTCAGCGGCCAATTCGCGGATGTCATAGGTCAGATCCACATCCTCGGAAAACCTGTCGATGATTCTGTACACCTTTGACAGCGAAGTGCCGCCCTTGAACGTTAGCTTGTTAGCCAAGTCAGATTCGTAGATGACGGATAGCACCCAGACCACCCAGATGTCCTTTTCGAGCAAGTGCGCAGGCCGCCCGGTGCTGGCCGCAGCAAACTCCAGAGCTTCAACCTGATCTTCCCTGCTGAGCGAGAACCAGGATTCAGCCATGCGCCATTGCCTCACTGACCACCTTGGCCATCCAACTCGGCAATGCGGCACGAGCGCCACGCACGGCTTCCCATTCGGACTCAGGCAATCTGGAGAGCAGTTGCTCCAATGCCGCCGGTGCGGCCTCTGGCCCCAGCCACGACAAAGCCCGAATCACCTTTCCCGCAGGCCGCTTGCCCAGCAGCAGCTGCCAACGGTTACCGTGTTTAAGCTCCACGCAACGGCTGCCGAGATGCAGGGTGCGGGATGCGCCGGATGTGAGAAAAACCTCACGGGTCGGCACCTGCGTGGTCAGACCCAGTGCGTTGGCTTCGGCCGCGCCATTGGCCACGACCGTTTCACCGCAACTGGCCTCAATAGCCTGCAACACTGACTCGGTAGACGGCGGACGGGAACCAAACCGGCCCTGATGAGGCGCGACATAGGCACCACGACTCACGCGCAGCAGCTTTCCTTCCTGAACAAGTCGGGACAAGGTTTTGTCGATGGCAGCCCGCGACCCAAGATGTAGGAATTCCTTGGGCGACAGCAAGCCGCCCTCGGGCATCGCCTGGGCAGCAGACAAGATCTTCTCTGCGAGATGGCTCATGGTTATGCTCCTTTGTCAGAATGGTAGTCTAGTATCTGACAAGTCGCAATTTGCAGCAGGCGTGCCCGGCTACTGGCCACAGATAACCCCCCGTGGCTTCATGAGCCCGAGCACGTACATAAAAGGAGGGTGACTCCCCGAGAACCAACATGGCTTCGGCCAGATCCTGAACGGATGAAGCCAGGACAATGCAGTTCGTCATCGAAGCCAAGCCTTAGGGAGTGACGCCGGCAGCGAACCGTTGAAGGCATTGCCGTGGTGCGTGGGCCTCCGCCAGCAACTGGCCCACTCGGTCTGGTGGGGGCCGCTTTTCAGCATCTTCCCAGA
This sequence comes from Gammaproteobacteria bacterium, assembly GCA_017425245.1. GTDB lineage: Bacteria > Pseudomonadota > Gammaproteobacteria > Enterobacterales > Neiellaceae > RGIG665. The sequence continues at coordinate 18,301 of JAFOOX010000062.1, read as the reverse complement.
CGCGCGAAGTGCCACCCTCGATGGCAGTCCGTACCGCAGCGAACGTAACCAGGGTAACGGAACTGGGACGTTGGCTCGCCTGCATGATGCAATTGGCCCTCAGCACATGAGGGCTCGCTTGCTAGCGCTGTCCGGCCACCACGCTGGTCCAGACCTCCCCTCGCCACCTTGTCAGCAGTGCCAAAAAACGAAAGGTCGCGGCTTGGGCGATGGTTTCCGCAGCATGTTTCTGCTGAATGTGGCGAATCCCACGGTTCGGATTTCAAGAATCCGTTGTTTCAATGTTCGCCAGAGTTAACCATGCAAGGTTCGCAGAGCTGCATCCAGTTGATTTGGGTGCACTGGATCCGGAGGTGATGTCCCCGGCCATGAACTGCCGCAGCCAGCAGGGTGTTCGGAACTGTTGCCAATTTCCATACTTGCCAGTCCGCTGGCCGTTCCATTCCAGGCACGGGCCTGCTGAGCACAGCGAAACCATCGTCATCGAATGCGATCTGGGACAGGTCCATCGATAACCCCCTGCCAACGGCTTTCACGAGGGCCTCTTTTTGAACCCAAAGCTGCAGCAGCTGTTCTCTTTGTCGGGATTGAGGTGCGGCGCGAACGGCGGCCTCCTCCACACAAGAGCAGAGGATAGCCGCGATATCGAGTTCCATTGGTCGGTCAAGGCGCTCCACGTCGATGCCAACGGCATGATCGATCGCGGCAATCGCGGCCACAACACCCCCTGTATGTGACAGATTGCATTCGATCCGGCCGCGTGGTTCTCGATTGAGAACGATCGGCTTACCGAAATCGTCTGGCTCAAAGTCCCACTCCTGTTCAGGTCGCTCAAAACAGTACGAGAGAAGCGCCCGGCGCAGTACGTGCGCGCAAAGGTAATCTCGACGATCTGAGGGGCGGAGATATCTTTCAGCACGAGACTGCTCCCATGGAGCCAGCACCTGAGAGAGCTGCCACAGTGCCCTCTCAGGTACCTGATGTGTCGCCATGATCCAGATGCAGATCTCGTTGGGCTGCACAGTCGCCTGTCACTCAGAACAAGACATTCACACCAACGCCAAAGCTCCGCCCTTGGCCGGGTGCGCCAATCCTGGCATCTGCTCCATCTGGCATGTAGGCGGGGATATAGTAGCCATACAGATCGTATTGCTCATCAAGCAGGTTGTCGGCCCAGAGATAGAAATCGGTCAGTCCGTGATATATGCCGATCCGCAGATCCATCTTGTTGTAGGCTTGCAGGTCGAAGTTGTTCTGGGGGGTGGCGGCACGGCTGCCGACGTAGCGGTTGGTGAGTTGAGCGTGCAGATCCGCCGACGAAAGCCCGATTATTGTGCCCAAGGGGCGCTGATAGGCGATTGAAAGCGTGCCCCCCCAGCGAGGCACTTCGGGAACATCGTTGCCGGATGCGACACCGTCTGCGACAGAGCCATCGCCACCATCCCTTATCTTTGCGTTGGTATAGGCCAGGCCACCGCTGGCGCTCCAGCGGCTGTTGAATGACCACTGCATGTCGAGTTCCGCACCTTTGGTGGTTACGTCCCGGTTACTCTTGCGGGTTGTCATGGTCTGCGGATCAAACATCAGCAGGTGATCGTTACTAACATCATTGAAGAACGTCGCCAGGTTGAAGATCAGTCGGCGGTCTTGGCTCTCATACTTGAGCCCCGTTTCATAGCTGTTTACCCGTCCAGCCTTGTAAGGCTCATCGGGCAAACCGTAGGTATAACCGACGCCCTCCTCATCAAAACCGCCGGATTTGTACCCGCGGGCAATAACACCATACAGGTTCAGCTGTGGTGTCAGGGCGTGGGCCAGCGCCAATCGCCCGGTTGCGTAATCTTCGGACAGTGATTGGGAGTCCCAGGCTTCCCGAATGGGGCTAGGATTCTCGGGATTTGCCCACCAGTAACCGCTGTAGTTCTTCTTTTCCCAAGTGTAACGCCCACCAATAGTCAGTTTGGTTGACTTGGCTAATGGCAGAGTGGTCTCTGCGAAAACTGCTCGGGCCTTGGAGCTGAGATCGCGGTTAGAACTGGAAGCGGCGGGGTTCTCCAAGTAGAAGGTATCGTAGGAGTCGAACCGGTTCAGCTCCCGGTCTGAATGATAAAGATTGGCTCCGATCACCCAGAACGTTTCGGCTTCAGGGAGCGCACTCAGGCGCAATTCATAATTGGCGATTGTCTCCTGTACCAAGTTGTTCCACATTGCATCGGGGCGGAAACCGATCAGTTGCGTGTAGGTCCGCCCTTCATAAATGGGCGTGCTGCTGCTGTGGTGGGTTTTGGCAAAACCGGTCAGGGCCGTGATGAGCGAACTATCGAAATAGTGAGTTAACTCGGCGCTGTAGCGATCGACTTCGCGGCGGTTACCCTCGCTGTCTGGTGGGATATCGCTCTGGGGCGGATCGCCATAGGGATGCAGGAGATAGATCCAGTCCTGGTCCTCAAGAACTTGACGGCCGGCGCTCAGATTGAGGGTTGAATCCTTGGCAATCTTCCACTGCAGGCTCGCTCTGGAGCTGAAGTCGCTAGGTTCGTTCAGCGGCCCACCGGTTTGGCTATTTTCGATGTAGTTATCAACTTCCGAGCCGCGGATCGCAAGCCGCGCTGAAACGGCATCGGACAGCGGACCGCTGATCATGCCTTCCAGTTGCTGCTGGTTGTTCTGACCCAATTCACCGCGCAGACTGGCCTCGAAGAAGCGAGTGGGCTTGCGCGTTACCACATTGACTGCGCCGGCCTCGGAGTTACGTCCGAACAGGGTGCCCTGTGGGCCTTTCAACACCTCGACCCGTTCCACGTCAAGGATATCCAGCGTGGCATTGGAAGCGGACATCGGCATGCCGTCGACACTGATCACCACCGAGGTATCATCCCCGCTGATCTTCTGCAGTGCACCAACTCCGCGCATGCGCAGCGTGGTGTTCGCCACGCCCATACTGGTCACCACATCCACTCCCGGCGTTTGACGCAGGACATCCTCCAGGCTGTACAGACGCCGCTCTTCCGCATCCTCGCCGGAGAGCACGTTCATGCTGAAGGGGAGATCTTTGGCTTGCTCTTCCGTGAACCGCGCAGTGACCTGCACCACTGGCAAGGTGAGAATCTCATCGTCTTTGGGCTCTGAAGGTTGCGCCAAGGCGGTGCCGGACACAGGAACACTGGTTGCCAGGAAAAACGCCAGCAGGCGCCGTTTGCGGGATGGAAATAGCGTACTCATTGCGGAAAGACCTCTAAGTAGGACATGACTTTGGCCGGCTCGATCGTGTTTTTGTCGACCTTGCTTTCGGGAATGGCAGGAGTTGCAGCCACGGGGCCGAGCGGCAAACAGTAGGGTACGATCCGTCCCGAGAGGGTACGATCGATGCGCTGCGTGACCAGCCCAAACAGGCGTTCGCTCAGGTGTGAATCGACAACGTCGCGCGGTGGTCCGTCGGCGATGATCTGGCCGTCCCGCAGGGCTAACAGGCGATCGGCGTAATGGCTGGCTTGATTGAGATCGTGCAGGACCATGATGATGGTAAGGCGACGTTTTCTCTGCAGATCCGCAAGCAGTTCCATCAGCTCCGCTTGATGGCCCATATCCAAGTAGGTGGTGGGTTCGTCGAGAAGAACGATGCCTGCTTCTTGGGCCAAGATCATCGCGATCCATGTGCGTTGCCGCTCGCCGCCAGAGAGCGTGCCAACATCACGGCGGCACAGGTGCGCGATACCCGTCGCCTCCATGGCCCAGCCAACGATTTCATGATCATGGGTCGAGTGCCGAGAGAGGATACCCAGGTGCGGGTAGCGACCATGAGCCACCAACTGGCGTACGCTGATCCCCTGAGGGGTCGTGGGTGACTGGGGAAGAAAAGCCAGCCGCCTGGCCAAGGATTTCGGATCCCAGGAGCCGAGGAGTTTTCCATCGAGCGAAACGATGCCGGCTGTAGGCCTGTTCAACCCAGCCAGAGCCTTGAGCAGCGTAGACTTGCCGCAGCCATTGGGTCCGATCAGGCATACCGTTCTGGCGGGTTCAAGAACCAAATCGGTGACCTGGACTACTTCACGAGCGCCGTAGCTCAGTCGCAATTGACTTACGGTCAGCGTCATATGCCGAGCCTCCGTTGACGATGTAGGAGCAGGAGGAAAACTGGAATGCCGAGCAGGGTGGTCAGCGCACCCGCCGGGATCTCCAGTGGGCTGATCAGGGAGCGCCCGAGAAGATCTGCGCTGAGCATCAAGATGCTGCCGACCATCATGTTCACGACGATGAGCGACCGCTCATCCGGCCCTGCAAGAAGGCGCGACAAGTGCGGAGTGACCAGGCCGACGAAGCCTATGGGGCCGGTAACCGCCACCGCACTGGCCGCGAGGATGACGGCTACGATGATCGCAGTGACTCGCCAGAACAGGCCTCGCATACCGAGACTGGCCGAGACTGCATCATCCAGACGCAACAAGGACAGCGGTCGCAGCAATGCCAAGGTTCCCAGGATCCCAACCAGACACCATGGCCACAACACCTGCAGATGGAGAAAGTCGCGCCCATAAAGACTGCCTGCCAGCCAGATCAGCGCGATCTCGGTGCGTGCGCCGCCCCAGACGATGATGGTCCACATCACCAGCGCATTGAGCACCGCCCCCACCGCGACGCCATTGAGCGTGAGGCGGATGGGACAGAGCTTTGCCCGCCAGGACATAGCCAGAACAAGGCTGGCGGCCGCCAGCCCGCCGAATAGGGCAGCGACCGGCAGCCAGGCCATCATGGAGGGTTGGTTGGTGCCGATCAGCGGATCGGCTCCGGCCATGTCACTCACCAACAGCAATGCAACAACCGCCAGCCCGGCGCCGCTGGATACGCCGATGACACCAGGATCGGCCAGCGGGTTGCGGATCACCGCCTGCAGGATCAAACCGGCGGTGGCAAACTGCAGGCCAACGAGCACCGCGAGCAGGGTCCGCGGGAGTCGCAGTTGCCAGACCAAGGCACTTTCCAGCGATGACGCCTGGCGCGATACAAGCCCGGTGAAAAGATCGCCTGCGGGGAGTGAAACTGCCCCAAAAAACAGTGAAGCCAGGACCAGCAACGCCAGCAATGCGCTCAGAAATAGCAGGCCCATCGCGTAGCGGCGGTCAGAGCGTGACGCGATGGCAGGGGGTACGCTAAGCATCGCTAACCTCCCGCCTGCCAACCAAGTACACAAGCACCGGTCCACCGAGAAGCACGCAGAGGATCCCAACCGGCACTTCCTGCCATTTGGCGGCAAGATCGGCGGCGCATACCAGAGCGGCCCCCACCAGCGCGGAGAGTGGCAGCAGGATGCGGTGACTAACCCCCTGGGTGCCCAGGCCGAAGCGAACAATGTGCGGTGCAACCAAGCCGATGAATGTGATCGGTCCAGCGGCCGCTACAGCGACCGCTGCGAGCATTACCACGACAACGCCAAACAGAAGTCGCCATGTGGTTACGCGAATGCCCAGCGACGCCAGAACATCCTCGTCAAGGATCAGTGCGTCCAGCCGTCCTGCGCCGAAAAGGCCCAGGATCAAGCCTGATACCACCCAGGGCCAGAGTATGGCGACATGGTCCCATGTACGGTTGACCAAACTGCCGGTCAGCCAGTAATAGATACCGTTGACCTCTATGTTGGCGGACACCAGCATGACGATGATAGCGGCGCCAAAGAACAGATTGACGCTCATCCCGGTCAGTGTCAGGTACAGCGGATCCAGCCGGGCCTTCATACCAATGGCAAGTGTGAGCGCCGCCGCCGAGATCCCGCCAACGGTACCAAAAGCGAGTTCAGCGGATGTGGGAAGGCTGAAGAAAGTCATGCTGAAGGCCATCGCAAAAGAGGCGCCGGCAGTGACACCGAGAAGCCCCGGCTCTCCCAGCGGGTTGCGGGTGATCGCCTGGACTATGGCGCCTGAAAGCCCCAAAGCGGATCCGACCAGCATCGCCGCCAGTAGGCGGGGAAAACGGATCTCATGGATCACAAAGGCGGCATCGGAACCATCGTCGTAGGCGACGAGTTCAAGTGCGTGGCTGAACGAAACGCCATAATCACCCCATACCAGAGATCCAATCAGGGTTGCCCCTATGGCCACCAGACTGAGGCCAGAGATCCAGACTGCTCGCGACGTCAACGAGAAGTCAGCCCATGTGTCAACCAAGTGTCTGCTCATAGCCGATTAACGCTCGAAGTCCATAGGCTTGGCACGGGCCGCGAGCGGGATCTCGCTGGGCTCGGGGAACACTGATGGGTAAAGAAGATGCGCGACTTCGTGCAGCACCATGCGCCGGGCAATGGGGCCATGTGACATGACATAGTGATCTGCGACGCGCCAGGCCCGGCCCGATTGGACGGCTTTGAGACGTTGCCAGGCCGGGTGTTGGACGAAAGGCCCCGCTTCTCCCTTGAATGAGAGGATCACATCCGGGTTCAGACGCAGCAAGGCTTCCATGGTCATTGCTGCCGAGTCTATTGATGCCATTCCCTGCGGCGGTTCCCCGTGGATGTTGGTGGCCCCCAGGCGCACCATGATCTGCGGCGTCAAGTGGTTGTTGTAGTAGGCATAAGGGACATTACCCCAATGCCAGAGGAAGACGGCACTGACGTTACCGTCAGTTTGCTTTGCTGCTGCCTCCAACTCGTCCAGGAAACCCTTGTTCATGGCCTCGCCTTGGCTGTCTGCACCCAACGCCCGTGTCGCCAGCGTTACCGCGTTCAATGAGTCATCAAGGGTGGTCAGGTCGAACGCCAGAAGCGTTCCTGTCTCCTCGATCTTTCTGGCGAAGGGTTCGGTATAGGTGCGTAAACCGATGGTCAGATCGGGGGCCAGTTGCGTGAGGATTTCGAGGTTGGTCTGATGCACTTCGCCCAAGCTCACGGCTTTGGTCGCCGAATCACCCAGATAGGCAGAACGCTGACCGTTGAGCGTGGAGATACCCGCAACCTGGCGGCCGAGCGCTGCCATCACATCCGCCCCGAACGATGATACCGACGCAACGGTTTGAGGTGGCTGTGCGATGGTCACCGGTTTGTCGCGATCATCGATGATGGTCAGCGGATAGCCTTGCGCCAACACGGCGGATGAACACAGAGCAATGAATGACAGCAGGAAATTCAGAACATTACGCATGCGGCAATGCCTTCCCATGGTTCACATTGGCAGCCAGTGTCAGTCGAGTGTGGGATGTTCGCTACCCGAATCGGGAATCTCGGTGCCCGTAGTTGACGCCCGTTTGGGGTGGCTTGGGCGCAAGATCCACCCGTAGGCTGATGTAGTTCCTTCCATGACGGAGCCCTGATGGATGGGCAGGCATTCGGATCATATGGGTGTGCGACGCATATTGCTGGAGCTCTCGGTTGGCCACCGGCTGGCCATGGCGGGGGCCTTGATCGCAACCCTGATCGCCGTGGTGGCCGAGCTTGCGCCGTTCGCCGTCCTTTTCTTTGCGATCGAAGCCGTGCTTGAAACGCCCCAGGCATCTACCAACGTGCTTGTGGCGTTGGCGCCCTGGCTGTTTGGGGGCATAGCGCTGAAATACATGGCCTATGGCATGGCGTATCTGATCAGCCATCATGCGGCCTATTCAATCATGATGAGCACGCGCAACCGCTTGGTGGCTCGACTCGATGATGCGCCATTGCACTGGATCCATGCACAGGGTGCCGGGGCCCTAAAGCAGTCGGTGATCCAGGATGTCGAGCGTATGGAAGCCTTCATCGCTCACCACACGGTGGAACTCGCGGCCGCGCTGATGGCCCCGCTGTGCGTCACCCTTGCCCTGCTGTGGATCGACTGGCGTCTGGCGCTGGCGGCCCTGGCGATCGGTCCTATGGCGCTGCTTGCTTCCGCAATCGCCATGCGCGGCGTGGGGCAGAACCAAGACAGGTTCAATCATGAAACCGCCAGTCTGAACAATGTGACCGTCGAGTACCTGCGCAACATGCCGGTACTCAAGGTGTTTTGCCGCAGTGCTTCCGGGTTCAGGCTGCTGCGCCAGCGGCTTCGTGCGTATTACCGGTTGACCGAACAGATCACCCGCAATACGGTTCCGGGTTGGGCGCTCTTCACCAGCGTTCTTGGATCCCACCTATTGCTGCTGTTACCGCTCGGTGCATGGCTTCACACCCATGGTGAGATCGGTATCGCCGAGGTTGTGGTGGCCGTGCTGCTGGGGGCCGGTATTTTTCGTCCGCTGCTCAAAGTCGGCCGCTTCCTGATGGAGATGCCACCCATTGTCGCGGGTATCAAGCGAATGGCGCCGCTGCTGGCGCTCAGCCGCAGCAAGGGCCAGGCGCGTCTGGCGGCGGATGATGCAATCCGCATCGAACTGGATCAGGTCAGATTCCGTTACGGCGACGGGGAGGTGCTCGCCGGGATCAGCCTGTGCCTGGAACCAGCCACGTTCAATGTCCTGCTGGGCCCTTCCGGCTCCGGCAAGTCCACCATTGCGCAACTGGTTGCGGGTCTGTTGACGCCGACGTCGGGAGCCGTGACCGCCAACGGTGTGAGCATTGCTGATCTCGACGATCAAGAACGAGCCCGCTGTATCGCGCTTGCAACCCAAGAGGTGTTTCTGTTCAGCGGAACGGTGCGAGACAATCTTCTGCTGGCTTGCCCGGAGGCATCCGCACAGGAGATCCAGCGGGCGGTTCGCGTAGCGCAGGTGGAGATGACGATCCAGGCCCTGCCGTTGGGCTACGACACCCCGCTCAACGAACTCGGTGCCCGCCTGTCTGGCGGCGAGCGTCAACGGTTGGCCGTTGCCCGGGCCCTGCTCGCGGATCCAGCGGTGCTGGTGCTGGATGAGTCGACTGCATTTGCCGACAGCTTGACGCAGCGCGCGTTCTTTCAGGCGCTGCTCACCGAATACCCACATACGACCTTGCTCGTTGTGGCGCACAGGCTGTACGGAATTGAACAGGCCGACCAGATCCTGGTGCTTGAGGCGGGTGCCTTGCAGAAGCGTGGGCGCCACGATCACCTCATGGCCGAAAGTGATTATTACCGCTCCTTGTGGGAGTACGAGGAGCTATCAGAGCGCTGGAGCCTGGGAGGCGCGGCGCCAGCACAGGAGGCGGTACAAACGTCGGATGGCTCAAAGCTGGCATCAAATGCCATGGGAGGCTGAGGCATGGCAGAGGTCACATCCTGGGGGAGCATAAGACGCATCATCCGCCAAAGCGGTGCTTCAACCGCGCACCTGGGGTTTGGACTTGCCCTGCGGATCCTGGAGTGCTGCTGTGAAGTGCTGCCCTACCTGCTTTGCTGGCTTTGGCTCGGCGCCGTTCTCGAAACACCCGTGGCCGGGTTTTCTTGGATAGCGGATCCACAAAACCTGGCACTCGCCTTGGCGGGGCTGTTCATCATTCAGCTGGGTTTCGCCATTGGCGGCCGCAAGCTCTGTTTTCTGAGCAGCTATCAGATCATTGCACAGTACCGGCTGCGGCTGCTTGAACGGGTGCGCAACATGCCTATCGGTGTTTTAAGAGGCCGACAGGTGGGGCACCTGACCGATTTGCTCACCGACGATATCAATCGTGTCGAGTCGATCTTCACCCACGTTCTGGCGGATCTCATCGCCACCGCTGGCTTGGCGTTGACGACGCTTGGACTGCTGGCGATCATCGAATGGCGGCTGGCCCTGGTACTTGCGGCCATCGTTCCTCTGGCCATGCTGGTGCTGATGACCAGTCGGCGACTGTTTGGTCAGGCCGTGCAGCTCAAGCACACAAGGTACAAGGCAACCTCCGGGATGCTGGTGGAGTTTGTGGGCGGCCTGGCGACATTACGCCTGTTCAATCGCTCAGGCGTATGGTTGCGCAAGCTGGATGGCGCATTCTCGGAGTTGAAGGCGCTGAGTCTCGGCATCGAGACATGGGGTGGCGGCCCGGTCATGCTCTTCAGGCTGATCGTCGAAAGTGGACTGGTTGTCCTGTTCCTGGTCGGTGGTTGGAACCTGCTCTCTGTTGACTATCCCGCCATGGTCTGGCTGGCATTTTTCCTGCTTTCCTACAAGTTCCTTGGCCCCTTGCTGGAGCTGGCTGAGTATTTGGTCATGTTGCGGCATGCCTGCCAAAGCGAGGTAAAGCTCAATGAACTGTGGTCTGTGCCGCTTCTGCCCGAACCCTTGGTGGCAAAACAGCCGGATGGCCTGGCCCTGCACTTCGATCAGGTGTCATTTTCCTACGGTGAGCAACCGGTGCTACAAAACGTCAGCTTTGTGGTGCCGGCTGGCAGTGTGACAGCCGTGGTTGGCCCCTCTGGCGCGGGTAAGAGCACATTGCTGCATCTCCTTGCGCGATTCCATATGCCGGATAGCGGTGCGATACGGATCGGCGGGGTGGATCTGCGTGATATCGGCTCTGATCAGCTATACCGGCTGATCAGCATGGTTTTTCAGCAGGTTCAGCTGTTTGACGGGAGCGTCATCGACAACGTGCGAGCCGGCTGCGAACAAGCCAGTGATCAAGATGTGGTGCAGGCGTGCAAGGCAGCCAACTGCGACGAGTTTGTCGCCAGGCTTGGCGAAGGCTACCGGACACGGGTGGGCGAATCAGGATCCAGCCTGTCAGGAGGCGAGCGTCAGCGGCTGTCGATTGCCCGGGCGCTGCTGAAGAAGGCGCCGTTGCTTCTCCTTGATGAAGTGACAGCGTCGCTCGATCCGCGTTCCCAATATGCTGTCCAATCGTCGCTCGGCCAATTGGCAACCGGCTGCAGCGTCATCATGATTGCTCACAGGCTCGGCACCATCAGGCATGCCGACCAGATCCTGGTCCTGAATGAGGGTTCCGTGGCAGAGCGCGGCACCCACTCAGAGTTGCTCGAACGCAACGGCCTGTATACGGCAATGTGGAATGCTCAGCTAAGCGGTCAGTGATCGGCTTGACGCTGGGCCTGGGCCGCGAAAGAAGGTTCCCTTTACGGGGCCTGATCACCTTCGTCGGGTAGCCGGCACCCTCTCCGTTTTCCTAGAGTCAGGCCTTCTCCACCCATTGAAGGTTGTCTACAGCCATGAGCAAACGACGATGTATCTCTCTCCCGCTTCTGATCATCTCCCTCGGCAGTACGCTGGTAAACAGCTCCCCCGTTGGCGCCACTGTGGTTGCCAAGGACGATGAAATCGTCGTTTGGGAGACAATCACCGTAACGGCACGCAAGCGTGAGGAGAAGATCAGCGACATTCCCGGCTCGGTGCATGTGGAGACGGGTGACGATCTGGAACGCAAGCGAATGCTGGATGGCGCGGCGGCCTTGCGCGATGTGGCGGGCGCCAGCGTTGGTACCTTCGGTGACCGCTCCAATGCCTTTATCGTCCTGCGTGGCGTTGGCCCCATTCTCTCGCCGCTGAGCCCCGATGACAGCTCTGTATTGACCTTCGTCGATGGCGCACCCATGCCGATCGGGGCTTCGTTTTCCCCCTATCTGGATCTCGAACGGATGGAGGTGATGAAAGGGCCTCAGAACACCCTCTTCGGGCGCAACACCTCGGGGGGAGCTATCAACCTGGTGCCCGAGCAACCGAGCGAGGTGTTCGAGGGATCCGGGCGCGGAGAGGTGGGGACAGATGGCATCTTCCGTGCCGAGGCCATCGTCAATGGCGCGCTGGTTCCGGGATCTCTTGCCGGCCGCTTGGCGATCCGGCGCTCAGAGGCTGACGGCTACATCAACAACATCGCTGGACGCGATTTGGGAGAGGAGCAAACCTGGGCCGCGCGTGGGTCAGTGTTGTTCACACCATCCTCCGGGGTTCGATGGCTTCTGAGCGTGCAGGGAGAAAGCACCGATAGCGCTCCTACTGCTTACATTGCGTACCGGCCGGGAGAGGCGAAAACAGCAGCCCAGAACCAGACGGTCGACGACATCCGCATGTACGCATTCAATTCGCGCCTGGAGTATGACTTCAGTACAGCGACCCTCACAGCACAGACGAGTTACGCACGCCTGAACGACCGCAACAGCTATAACTTTCCGGATGCGATGATCGCCAGCGATTTCAGCGGCTTGCCTCCTGAGCAATTCCTTGATCCGCAAACCAATTTCATTGACTGGCGGAAGCGCGACTCCCGGTTGACGCAGGAGTTCAGGCTGGTCTCCGAACCAGGAGCAGAAACCGCCTGGCTGGCGGGGATGGCGTTCTATCAGGATCGGGCCGATCGGGACAGGACCAGCGAGATGTGGTACTTCGCCCCTTCAGCCAGCGGCAGTATCGACTATGCCCTCAAAACGACCGGGCAGGCATTGTTCGGTGAGGGCAGCGTGCCCCTGAATGATGGCCTGGTGCTCACGATCGGGGCGCGAGCAACGCATGAAGCCAAAGATTTTCATTCGGAGTACCGAAGCAATGACGCGCCAGGCGCCATACCGTTTTTCCAGGAAGAGGGATCCAGACACTACCGCTTCCTGACCGGTCGAACCGCCCTGACCCATCACTGGACAAACGGGCTGATGGCCTATGCCAGCGCTTCGAGGGGTTACAAAAGCGGCGGATACGGATTGGACAACGCCTTGATGTGGAGCGGTGTGGCACGGTCGCCATACGACTCTTCGACCATCATGAGCTATGAGCTCGGGGGGCGTTCCACCTGGCTCGACCATTCATTGCTGGTCAATGGGGCACTGTTCTTCAATGACATGCGCAAAGAGCAGATGCAGAGCTGGGATTACGAGAACTTCACGGGAAGAAACCTCAATCTGGATGCTCGATCGGCAGGTTTTGAACTGGATGCCAGTTATCGTGCTAACAGGAACTGGTGGATGGAAACGGGTGTGGCCTATACCTACAGCGAGCTGCGGCATGTTTCGGCGCAAGTGGCATCGCTGCAGAGTGGGCTGCGCAGCGGCAACCGACTTCCCACCGTGCCCCTGTGGAAGGCAATGGCAACACTGGGATACCAGTCGTCAATCGGCGATCTCGGGCTTTGCCAATGGCTGGCAGAAAGCAGCGTGAACGCCATGCTGACCTACAACTATGTCGGCAGCCGTTACACCGATGCCTCCAATTTCGGCAAGCTTGACCCGGCACATCTGATTTCGGCGCGGCTGGGCATCGATTGGGGGGATGGCGAGCTCTACCTCTTCGGCGACAACCTCTTGAACAAACAGTACATGACCATCAAAGATCGTTTTGGCACCGATGCGCAAGGAGAGCCGGTCTTCGGTGTTTCCTATGCCCGCGGTGCAACCCTCGGGGTAGGGGCGAGCCTGCGCTTCTGATGCCTTTTATTTGCGGCAGACGAGTAAGCCTCTGGCCGCGATCGGCCGGTTTGCCGTGGCGCAGACCGGCCCGCCTCAAATAAACCCGCTGCGGGTGACCACGTCCCGTTTCGGGCAGAGCGATAAGCCATCTCCTCATAAGCTCAAACCATCGTCCACGTGCGCGTTGGTCCCCTCAACCTGAGTCCTTTGTTTCAAGGCGAGGCTGTTCGGTCAGGTTTGTCGGTGAGCCGCATTACTACCTGAGGAGTGAGGATGGAAAACTGTTGTTACGAAGCTATTGCGCTTGAGCAGCACTACGAGAGTTCAGGCTACTGGAAGCGCCAGACATTGGGACAGTGGCTCGCCAGCCTTGCGGACACCTTCGGACAGGCGCCCGCCCTGATCGACGGCAGCTCTCGCCTTACCTATCGTGAACTCGATCTGAAGGTGGATCGCCTGGCCGCCGGGCTTGACCGGCTCGGCATTGTCAGGGGTGACAGGGTGCTGATGCAGCTGCCGAACAGCGAAACGTTCGTCACATGCATGTTTGCCCTATTTCGCATTGGGGCAATCCCCATCATGGCGATGCCAGCCCATCGCGAGAAAGACATTCTGGAGCTGTGCCAACTGGCAGAGCCTAGCACTTATATAGTTCCGCGCTCCTTCCTTGGATTTGACTACCTTGACCTGGCCGCGCGCGCCCGGAGTTACGCGCCGTCCATCAGCAACGTTCTCGTGGACGGAGAGCCGGGGCCATGGCTGGGCCTGCATCAAGTGGACGACTCTCCCCGCACCTTCTCTCCTTCTGCGCATACCGATACCGCCCTGCTCCTGCTATCCGGGGGCACCACCGGCACGCCGAAACTGATCCCGCGCAGGCACACAGACTACCTCTACAACGCCACCGAATCGGCCCGCCTCTGTGGCCTCTCCCGGGACTCTGTCTACCTGGCAGCCTTGCCGGTTGCCCACAATTTTGCGCTGGCCTGCCCTGGTATTCTTGGTACGTTCGGCGTTGGAGGGCGCGTGGTGATGGCCCAAACGCCCAGTGTCGATGAGGCTTTCCCACTGATCGTCCAGGAGCGTGTCACCCATACCGCCCTTGTTCCCCCATTGGTCAAGCTTTGGTTGGAAGCGCGGAAATGGGATACCAGCGACCTATCCAGCCTGCAGCTGCTGCAGGTGGGTGGCGCCAAGCTGGAGCCGGATCTGGCCCGGCAGATCACACCCAGCCTGGGTTGCCAGATCCAACAGGTCTTCGGCATGGCCGAGGGGCTGCTCTGTTACACGCGTCTGGACGATCCAGAGGCCGTGGTGCTCAACACCCAAGGGCGTCCGTTGTGCCCGGATGACGAGCTTCGGATCGTGGGGCCTAACGGCCGGCCAGTGGCCGCAGGACAAGTTGGCGAGCTTCAGGTACGAGGCCCGTATACCATTCGCGGCTATTATCGGGCTCCTGCGCAAAATGCTTGCAGTTTCACGACCGACGGGTTCTACCAGTCGGGAGACCTGGTGCAGCTGACCGCTGATGGCAACCTGGTGGTTCGTGGACGGATCAAGGAACAGATCAATCGCGCTGGCGAGAAGATTGCTGCCGCCGAGATTGAGGATGCACTGCTGTTTCATGCCGACGTTGAGGGTTGTGCCGTGGTTGCCGTGCCCGACGAAAGATTGGGTGAGAGAACATGCGCAGTCATCATCGCCGGTGAAAAGCCCCCCTCCCTGGCTGAAATTCACAACTTTCTGCGCGACGCAGGCCTGCCGCACTACAAGCTGCCAGATCAGCTGCTCAAAGTTGACGCCTGGCCACTGACCACCGTCGGCAAGATCGACAAGCAGCGGCTTGTGGCGCTCGCTCAGAAACACTCAGCCGCTGCCGACACCCCCCCAGCGGCCAATCCAGTTACTTATGTTGAACGCGAGATGCAGGTAAAGGGGCCGCCCATTGGCATTCTTACAGCTTTGGCCGCCTCGGGGATCGCGGTGGATTACGCCCTCTACGAACAACCGGGCGAATGGTCCATTGGATTGGGTAGAGTTGCCACACTGCGCGTTGATGCCGAACAGGTCGAGCTGACTCAGGGCGCCGCGAGCAAGATATTCCGCAGGCCTCGACTGATCGATGCCATTAGCGAGGCTACTGGCGAGATCGCGGTTAAGGCGTGGCGTGCCTACGGCGTGGCGCGTTTCGAACTTTCGCAGATTTTCCACGGTCTGGCTGCGCCATCTTCCGACATGCCGCTGATGGAGTTGTTTATTCCCGCCCTCGAAGTCCGTATCGGCGACGGCCGGGCTCGCCTTCGTGCAATAGAGCCGGAAATGCTGATCCTGTTGACGACGCTGATTGAACAGGCGCAGCAGGTTGGCAGTATCTCCAGCTCTCCGGCAGACGAGTTGGCCCTGTTGGCCTTGCTCAACCACGACGAAGACACCTACAAGGCAAACGTCCAGGCGGCCGTGGACGAGATCAATGCGCGCAAGTACCAGAAGGTGATCCTGTCGCGCCGCATTCCCCTACCGGCCGGTGTCGATCTGCTGGAAACCTATCGCATGGGTCGGGCGCGCAATACGCCTGCCCGATCTTTCCTGGTTCAGATCGGCGAGTCACGAATGGCGGGATTCAGTCCGGAGACGGTTGTCGAGGTGAGCTGCGATGGCCGGGTCAGCACCAACCCCTTGGCGGGGACCCGCGCCTTGGGGGAATCACGGGAGGAGGAGGAGCGCCTGCGGACAGAACTGCTCAACGACGCCAAGGAGGTGGCCGAGCATGCCTTCTCGGTCAAGCTGGCCTGTGACGAAGTGGCCAAGGTGTGTCGGGACATAGACGTCAGCGAGTTCATGCAGGTGCTGCGTCGCGGCTCTGTGCAGCATCTTGCCTCTCGAGTGAATGGCCGCCTGCGCGACGGCCGTACTGCCTGGGATGCCTTTGAGGCGCTGTTCCCGGCGGTCACCGCATCCGGCATTCCAAAACTGGCGGGTATCGAGGCGATCAATCGTTTTGAAAGCACGGCCAGAGGCTGGTACAGCGGATGTGTGCTGATAGTGGATTGGCAAGGGGCGATGGATGCTGCACTCATTCTGCGCTCTATCTATCAGCACAACGGCGAAAGCTGGCTCCAGGCGGGTGCTGGCATTGTGAGCCAATCCAGACCCGTACGTGAACTTGAGGAAACCAAAGAGAAGCTTGCCTGCGTCCTTGACTACGTTATGTTCTCGCCGGTCCCCGCTGGTGCATCGCAGGAGGCCGTCTGATGGCTGTACCTCATGCCGTGGACTTCATCGCCAGGATCCAGGCCCTGTTATCGGAGCCGCTTGCCGGCCGGGAACAGGAGAGCCTCATCGAGCTTGGCCTGGATTCGTTGCATATCATGCGACTGGTCAACGACTGGCGGCGAGCGGGTATTCCGTTGACCTTCGCGCAACTCATCGAACGGCCCTATCTCAGCCACTGGCTCGAACTGCTGGACACCCTTGCGCCGCAGATCTGCACAGAAGCCACTGTCGACGAACCCGGCTGCCTGGACCCATCGGCCCAGATCGAAGACACAGAGGCTTTCGGCCTGACCGATGTGCAGCATGCGTACTGGGTTGGTCGTCAGGATGGACAACCTCTCGGAGGCGTGGGCTGCCATGCGTATCTGGAACTGGAGGGCCAGAACATTGAACCGACCCGGCTGGAGCGTGCGTGGCGGCGGCTGTTCTTGCAGCACGCCATGCTGCGCACCCGCTTTGGTGAGGATGGGACGCAGCGCCTGTGCCAGGATCTGGTCGCACCGCCGCTGCGCACGCATGATTTCAGGCAACTTTCCGAGCGTGACGCCCAGGCGAGTTTACTTGCCGTTCGGGATGACCTTTCACATCGCCGCCTGGATGTGGCAAATGGCGAAGTCGCAGGGCTGGCGCTGTCACTGCTGCCCGATGGCGGCACCTGCATCCATTTCGACATCGACCTGCTGGTGGCAGACGTTCAAAGCCTGCACATCCTGTTACGCGATCTGGCAGCTGCCTATCAGGGGCAAGAGCTTGGCGCCGATCCCGGCTGGCGCTTTTCCCGCTATCTGGAGATCGCGGCAAGCCGTGATGGTGAGCAACGCCTGACTGCACGAAAGTACTGGCAGGATTGTCTGGCCCAGTTGCCTCCAGGTCCGCAGCTACCCTTGGCCAAGGCGCCTGAACATGTCACGCGGCCTTGCTTTGTCCGCCGTTGCCACCAGCTTCCAAGCGAGACATGGCAGATCTTGCGTGGTTTGGCGACCCGCCATGGCGCGACGCCCGCGATGATGCTGGCTACTGTCTATGCGGAGATTTTGGGCAGGTGGAGCCAGGAACCTGAGTTCTCGCTGAACCTGCCACTCTTTGATCGCAAGACCGATCACCCCGGGATCGAGCAGGTCGTCGCCGACTTCACTAACCTGCTGTTGCTGCGCAGTGACTGTCGTAAAGCGTCGTCGTTCGCGCAACGTATGCGCGAACTGCAGCAGCAGTTCCATCGTGATGTCGCCCACGCATCCTATTCGGCGGTCCAGGTTCAACGTGATCTGATCAAGCACGGCTTGGCCGAGGGGGTGATGGCACCGGTGGTGTTTGCTTGTAATCTCGGCACCCCGTTACTGACGCCAGCTTGCAAGGCCACGCTTGGCCGCTTGCGTTACATGGTTTCCCAGACACCGCAGGTGTGGCTGGACCATCAGATCTATGAGGATGAGGAAGGGCTTCTGCTGGCCTGGGATGCGGTAGATGAGTTGTTCCCCGAAGGGATGCTCGACGACATGTTCCGCGCCTATTGCGACTTGTTGGCATGGCTGGCAAAAGATGCCGACCATTGGCGGCAGCCTCTGCCCCAGTTACTGCCCGGCCATCAGCAACAGGCTCGCATGCCCTCAGGCGTAGATCACCCGTTGGTGAACAATACCTTGCTCCACGCCGGCATGTTCGCCATAGCCGGGAAAGAGCCCGACCGTGCGGCTCTGATCGCCAACGGCGCGGTCTGCTCCTATGGCGTGCTGGCGCAGCGGGCACTGCAGGTAGCCGCCCTCTTGCGCCGCTGTGATCTGGCGCCCGGCGAGGCTGTTGCCGTGAGCCTCCCCCGGGGTTTTGACCAGATAGCC
>JAFOOX010000061.1 GCA_017425245.1 Gammaproteobacteria bacterium | reverse complement strand
TATTACTCATTACTGCCGACCATGCGTGAAAGCGAAGCCCGACCACTCATGGAAAAATTCGCCTATTACCTCAAACAGCACCGACTATTCACCCGAACTCTGGGTATTATTTGAGCGGAAAAATGAGGGGATCAGTAAGGCCCCAACCCTTCCACATAAAGCCACACGCTCGATAGCGATATATTGTGGTTTATTAGGTTGTATTCTTGCGCTTCTATCGCACAAAAAACATACGCCCCAATCGTTTCATTGCAGCCAGGCTCATATCTGACAGGTAGATCTTCAGCAAGGTCCGGCGATATGGAAAATTTAGCGATAACAACAGGAACGTTTTCGCCGAGCTTGCTGATGCTTTTCTGATCGCCGGCACAAATTTTCCCATAAGTACTGGGGAATCCAGGAACTTTGGCTTCGTGTAGTGTGAGAGTCGCGACACTCTCGACCTTGGCTTCAAGTGTTGCACAACCGCTAATCACAGCAGTGCAGAGCAGCAGGCAGATTGTGGAAATGGTCGGCTTCATGCGGTCCTTCAGTCAGTTAACGCCGGGCGGGAATATAGCCGCAGCATGCCACAGATGGTGATACCCACGCGAAAGCCGCAATCCAATCGGCAGTTGCCAGCCAACGGGGTGACATCCCTGCCCAGCCATTCAGCGAGGCGGGCGATGCTGGGGCCTTTGGCGCCAACAAAAAACAAGGGCCGCAGTTGCGGCCCTTGGCTATTTACGGCGCCCGCTTAGGGGCGGGTGAGGAGCAGGGTAGCGGCTACCCCCGGCTTGGCGTAGACGCTCAGCTTGTAGCTGCCGGCTTCGGCCAGCTCAACCATGGCGTTACTGGTCCCCAGACTATCGCCAGCAAGGGTTACTGTGCCGCCCAACGTCAGTGCAGCTTCACCACCGAAGTTAAGATCGGTCCAGTTATCGGAGCCGAGCTTGAATTCGCTGGTGGTCAGTTCGCCCACCCACTCATAGCTGTTGGGGCCGATCTGGGTGAGGGGGGCATCCAGCCCCCAGCCGTTGAAGGTGCCACGCAGATAGAGCACCGGCCCGGCAGTGACGGTCACCGCCTTGATGGTCAGCAATGGCTGTTTGCCGGTGCGCGGCACCAGCGCCAGCTCATAGCTGCCAGCCTCGGCGATAGTCAGGCCGATATTGCCGTTATAGGGGTCGAAGTAGCTGACACCCGCCCCCAGTTCGACATTACCGTAGCCCAGGTTGACCGAACTCCAGTCATCCGAGGCGATCTTGAACTCATAGCTGCCGACCGCGAGGTCGATGGCGCTGCGGTAGGCGCCCTCGGCGAACACCAGTGGCAGTTTGCCCCAGCCATTCATGCTGCCACGCAGATTGACGTCCAGCCCCAGCACCGGTTCGGTCACCGGTGGCAGGTTGGGCTCGACCAGCAGCTGGGCGTTGAGCGGATCGCTCAGGTCCAGCAGCAGCCGATAGTCGCCATCGGCCGGGATGGTCAGGGTGGCATTGTTGCTGTAGGGCATCGACCAGGGCAGGCTGGCAGTGATGCCCACTTCGACGTTCTGGGCGACGCCGTAGTTGGCATCCATCCAGTTCTCGCTGGCCAGCTTGAACGGGTAGCTGCCGGCAACAAAGCTGCGCACCAGTTCCAGCTTGCCGTCGCCAGTGGCTGCGAAGGCATCGGTCAGCCCCCAACCGTTCATGTCACCACGCAGGTAAACGGTCGAGCCGAGCTGACCTTGGCGCCAGATGATGACGCCATGGTCGGCCGGGTTGGCATGGAACAGGACGTCGTAGCGGCCGGCGGCCGGGATGTCGATGGCGATATTGCCGTTGCCGGCATCCACCAGCGGTTCACCCAGACCGGTGTTGCGGGCCTGACCGAAGCCGATGTCGACCGTGGTCCAGTCTCCGCTGGCGATCTTGAACTCGTAACGACCGGCATCCAGATCCATGGCCACATGGTAGCGGCCCAAGCCGGCGTAGTTCATGGTGGCCATGCCCCAGCCGTTCATGCTGCCACGCACATGGACATCGGCACCCAGCGGCGGCTCATCCGTGGCCGGGGTTTCATCCAGTACCACCAGCATCAGCGACAGCGGTGCCAGCTCAAGGCTGATGCCGTCGCTAACCGTCACCGCGTCACCGCTGATCAGGTCACGGGCGCTGGTGACAGTGCCGAGGGCGCCGCTGGTCAGGTCAACGCTGGCCGGGCGGTCGCTGGCATTAAGGGCGACCACGATACGCTCGCTGCCCCACTGCTTGAGGTCGATGAACAGGCTGTTGTTGCTGAACAGGTGCTGACGGCTGCCACGGGCCAAGGCCGGGTGGGCAGCACGCAGGGCCATGAGATTTGCGACATGGTCACGTAGTTCCAAGGCTCGGTTGTCGAGGCTTGACGGGTCAACGGTAACCCCCGGGACCTTGGCGCTGGAGCGCGATACATGGTCGTCACACAGACCGAGGTCCGAGCAACCAGCGCCAATTTTGACGTCAAAGCCCGGCACTTCGTCACCCAACTCGTCACCGTAGTAGAGGGTGAGCGGGCCGCTGATCCCAGCCATCAGGCCAAAGGCCAGACGATGACGGATCCAGTACTCGTCGTCGCCCGGCTCCGCGATGCCGGCACGTTGCAGCAGGTCACCGAAGCGCACCAGATCATGGTTAGTGAGCATCAGGTTGGGAACGGCGTGATCGGGATACTTGGCACTGGTGTAGCCCAGGCCCCACTCGGAGTTTAGCTTGCTCGCCGGCTGACCACTGGACCAGCTATCGCCCGCTTCTTCCTGGGTGGCCAGCACCTGGGTGATCACATAACGCAGGGCAAAGTTGAAGGCGCTCGGCAGGGCCGGATCTTCGCTCGGGCCGTAGGCGGTGGTGGCCACCTGCAGGCCGTCGCCGTCCCACACTTCGGCCACCATGTAGCCCAGGGTGCCCCACTGCTCGCCAGCGGCGCGGCGGGCATCACTGGTGTCACGCACGCTTTGGCGGATCTGGCGCCAGGCATCCAGCGGCACTTGATAGGCCTGATCCAGGCGCCAGCCGTCAATGCCCAACTCGTTGATCCAGTAAGTGGCCACTTCCTGATAGAAGGCGACCGATTGCGGATGGCTGAAATCGACGGTACGGCCTGGATAGGTGGGATCATCGTCAGCGTTGTCGACCGGCAGCTGGCCCGTGGGGGAGGGGATCAGCCCGCCCTTGTGGTGGCCGAAGACACCGTCGAAGAACACATAGAGACCGCGCTCATGCGCCTTGTTGACCAGCTCGCGCACATCGTCCAGCGACCCGAACTTGGGATCGATGGCGAAGTAGTTACGAGCGAAGTAACCGCTGGCATCGAGGTTGAGGCTGTGCTCCGGGATCTGGTAGACCGAGTCATCAACGCGCTGTTGCGGCTCGCCGGCGTGGCTGTCGAAGATCGGCGTCAGCCAGATGGCATTGACCCCCAGCGACTGGATGTAATCCAGGCTGTTGATGATGCCGCGCACGTCACCCTTATGGTGGCTGTTGCCCCAGCCAGCGTTGTAGTCGCGGCTCGGATCACCATCGACGAAGGACTCGACCATGATCTGGTAGAGGCGCAGATCGCAGCTCGGGTCGCCATCGCGGTTGCAGGGTAGGCGGCTCATGGCGGCTTCGGCCGGCGCCGACACCACAATGCGGCCGCCACCGGCGGCTTCGATCAGCTCAAGTAACAGCTGGGTTCCTTCCGCTGTGGTGATGATGGTCAGGCGGTAACTGCCATCCTGCTCAAGCGTGAGTAGGGCATTGCCGCCGCTGGGAACTACGGCCACCGCCCTGCCAAGGGTCAGGGAGCCACCGATGCCGAGATCCACCGTCGACCAGTCGTCGGAAGCGATCTTGAACTCAAGGGTGCCAGCAGAGGCGGTGAAGTCGGCAGTGTAGACACCGTAGCCGTCATAGCTGAGCGGGTTATCGGTGCCCCAGCCATTGAGGCTGCCGCGCAGATAGATGGCGGTGTCACCGTAGGTGGGGGGCAGGTCTGGCACCACCGCCAGCTGTTTGCCGCTGGTGCTGACATCCAGCACAAAGGCGTAGCGGCCCGCTTCAGCGATGGTCAGGCCGATGTTGCCGTTGGCCGGATCGGAGAAGCTGCCGTCACCAAAGGTGACCGCACCCATACCCAGATCCACGGTGCTCCAGTCGACGGAGGCGAGCTTGAACTCGTAGCTGCCAGCGGCCAGCTCCATCACCTCGACGTAACGGCCAGCACCGAAGTAGCGCAGGGCGTTGTTGTCACCCCAGCCATTCATGCTGCCCCGCACATAGACTGCGGTATCACCAAAGGGCGGCTCATCTGTCAGCAGCTTGATGGTCAGGCTTGGAGCTTCCGGTTCGGCGGCGTTGAATACGAAGCGGTAATCACCGGCCTCGATCACGTTGATAAAGGCGTTGCCGAAGCCGCGATAGAGGCGAGTTTCGCTATTCAGTCCCAAGGACGCATTGCCGAAATCAACGGTGCTCCAGTCGTCGCTGGCGATCTTGAAGCCGATTTCGCCAGCTGGCAGGCTGACCACCGCTTCATAGATGCCATCCGCCACAAATGTCAGCGGGTTGGCATCGCCCCAGCCATTCATGTCGCCACGAACAAACACCGGGGTGTCACCGAAGGGCGCTTCGTCGCTGGTGAACTTGGCTTTAACCGGCAGGCCGGCCCCCTGGCTGTCGTGCTGCGGTACCACGAATACCACGGTGGACAGGGCGGGTACCGAGACGGCGCCAAAACCGCCATAAGCACGATAGAGCGCCGGGTCGGCAGAGCTCTGCATGGCCGGGTGGAGCTCAAAGCTCGCCTCGTGGCCGACACTGACATACTGATCGCTGCCTGTGGCGTTGATCACCACCAGCAGGCCATCGACTGTCGGGTCGAGATCGGCACCGGCGTTGTAACCATCGTCGATGGTCATGGCGATCACGCCCGGGGTCTGCGACGTGCCGCTGTTGGCGAAGTCGACACGGGCCATCACCGCCTCAGCGCTGCCGAGGGCAAACAGCGGGGAACTGGCACGCACGGCCAGCAGTTCACGCACCCGCTCAGCAGCCATACCGATCTGGGCCGGACCGGCCTGGGTGTTGGCGTTGGCGATGATCGGGGCGATCAGCGGCCAGTTGGCGCCGTCTTTGTCTTCACGCGGCAGGCCGACATGCCAGTTGTTGCTGGCGTAGCTGAAGTCGACGCGGTTGAACCAGTCGCCGGAGTCGTAGCTGTCGCGTTCCATCGACTTGGAACGCAGCAGTTCGCTACCCATATGGATGAAAGGAACACCCTGACCGAGCAGTGGCAGGCTCAGCGCCAGCACCTGCATCCGGGCGCGGTCGTCAGCACTCACATGCTCCGCTGCCTTGTACTGGATGATGTCCCACAGGGTCTGGTTGTCATGCTTGGAGACGTAGCTCACCACTTCCTGCGGGTCGAGGGCATAGCCGGCGGGCTGGCCGCCATAGTTCATCTCGCCACCGGTGGTGACCTTGCCGGCGTTGTTAACCAGGCGGAAATCACGCAGGTTGCCGGTCAGCCCCAGCTTGATCAGGTCGCCGGCATCGAGCAGGGCCTGACGTTCGCTGTCACTGCCGCTGTTGCGGCTGTTGGGGATGCTGTAGAGACCGCTGATAAAGCCCTGGTTCTGGACCAGCGCTTCGCCGCTGTCGCAACAGCCGCCGCCACGGGCTGCGTCACGCAGGCGATCGGAGAAAGTGCCGATACCGGTGCCGGCCATGTTGAGCTGGCTGGCCTGCTCGAAGCGGGCATTGTTGGCGACTTCACCGAAGTTCCAGCCTTCGCCATAGAAGTAGGCATCCGGGTTGACCGCCTGCACTGCAGCCAGCGCTTCCAGCATCACCGCCTTGGGCTGATGGGCCATCAAATCGAAGCGGAAACCGTCGATGCCATAGTGCTTGGCCCACACCACCAGGGTGTCGATCATCAACTTGGCCATCATGCGGTTTTCGGTGGCGGTATTGGCGCAGCAGGTGGAATTTTCCACGGCGCCAGTCAGCGGGTTAAGACGGTGGTAATAATTGGGTACCACTTTGTCGAGCACCGACTTGCTGTCGAGGCCGGCGGCGTAGGTGTGGTTATAGACCACATCCATTACTACCTGCAGGTCCATGCCGTGCAGTGCCTGAACCATGGCGCGGAATTCGCGGATGCGCTTTTCGCCCATCGGGTTGCTGGCGTAGCTGCCTTCCGGCACGCCAAAATGCAGCGGATCGTAACCCCAGTTAAAGCTGTCGATGGGGCGAATGGCTGCCATCACCGCCTGGGCATCGCTGGAAGCGGGATCCAGGCTGGCCAGCAGTTCACCGACGGTCTGACGACGGTTGGCGGTGGCGCAGACGGGCGCATCGGTCAGACGGCACAGCTTGGACACCCGATCCTTGAGATCAACGCGATCGTGCTTGTCTTCGGGAACTGAGGCGATATCGAAGGCTGGCATCAGATGGATGGTGGTCAGGCCGGCTTCGGCCAGGCTGCGCAGATGGCTGACCGGCGCACTGCCGGCTTCGGTAAAGGCCAGATACTTGCCGGCGTGGTCTGTGGTCTCGTCGTTGGCACTGAAATCACGGACATGGGCTTCGTAGATCACCTGCTGTTCCGGTGCGATGGCCGCAGGTTGCGGGTGACGGTCCCAGCCTGCAGGCTTGGTACCGCGATCGGTCAGGTCAACTACCTGCGAGTAACGGCTGTTAGTCGACAGACTGAGCGAATAGGGGTCGGTCACTTCCAGCGTTTGTAACTTGTTGCTGGCCGGGTGGAACAGGCTGAGCTGGTAACGGTAGTACTTACCGGTCACCTTGGTTTTGGTGGCCAGCGACCAGATGCCGGTGGCGCTATCAAAGGTCAGCGGCAGCGCTTTGCCATCGGGCTTGAATTCATCTTTCTTGTCGCGGCCAGAACCGTGCTTGTAGAACTGCAAGCGGACCGCTTGGGCGGTGGGGGCCCACAGCGCAAAACGGGTATTGCGACGCTCAAATGTTACCCCGAGTTCCTGTTCATCGGCTTTGGGCTGGCCATCAGCGTGAAAGGTAGCGGTGGTATAGAGATCATCCAGCACGCCGGCATTTTGGACGCCGGTGACAGCAAGCAGTGAACCGTCGGCGCGACGGGCACTCACCAGCAACTGACTACGCTGCAGCTGTTTGGCCAGCACCGTAGAGATGTTGAATTCAAACGCTGGCGCGCTGGCCAGATGCGGGTATTTGGCGAGGATAGCGTTATCCGCATTGGTGGGTTTCAGGCGCAGAGCGATGCCACCGCTGATAGTGCCATCGGCTGCTACTTTGAGTCCCGCCCGGCTGGAGTGATACAGCGTTACTTCGCTGGCCCCCGCAGCGGCTGGCCACAGCAGGGTGTTGCGCTCAACCCAATGGGCACTGAAACCGCCAATCGACGGCGATGGGGTGATACCCGGACTGTAGTAGAGCGTGCTGTCGCCATGGAAGGTAAAGACGCTGCTGCCCTTGCTCAGGTCGGCCACCGAATCGGCGCCGTTCAAGGCTTTTTCGTCGCCATTGTGGATGATGAAGTTAACGCAGCTGCTGTGCGGGCTCTTGAGGTCGAGCAGCCAATAGGCGCCATAGTTGGGATCGATGCCATCGGCCAGCGCCGGGGTGCCCCAGCCGTTGCCCTCCAGCTCATGGGCAGCCAGGCTGTCGCAGCTGCCGTTGTTCCACAGGTGCAGCCCCCAGCCGTCATACAGACTGTCGCTGGCGCGGTTGTAGAAGATCACCAGCTGGTTATCAGCCGGGGTAACCACCGGGGGTGGCAGATCAGCGCGAGCCACTGAGCTGGCGAGAACCAGCAGTAGGGTGATGAGGGCAACAGCCCAGGAACGGAACAGCGATGACATCAAACCTCTCCTTGTCGGCCGGTTTTCGCGGCTACCGGTGACAGCCATGGCCAAACCCAAGGCACCATGCCCTGAGCGTGCGCGATTTTCACTCAGTCAATTAATTGACCGCAAGCCAAGACCCTGGAAAGTGTGTGTTAACCAGTGATCGAGGATCAAAATTGTAAAAACAACTGACGACCGTTTGACCAGCGCTAACTCTCTATGTTTGAAGCAGCTTTGGAAGTTTCGGTAAACGCTGGGGCGGTGGTTGAGCGTACAGTTGTAGCGGAATTGTGATCGACCACCGAATCGCAACGCGCCAAATCATCGACAGCTTTGGTGTGTCAGAGATTTTTCTGATAGTAGGATGAAGTTTGGTGTTTTCGCACTGTTGGAGCTTTGGCCGTGATCCACACTTGGCACCACCTGTTGACTGATTGCGACAGCCTCGATGCTTTTCTCGCTCAGCACCAGATTGAGAGCAGCGAGCGATTGCTGGTGCAGCTGTTCGCGGGTGGTGGTGATGCCCTGGCCCTGCCAGACCTGACTCGGCATCTCGCTAGCCGCTTGCCCGGCGCGGCCATCATCGGCACTACCAGCTATGGCTGGCTGATCGGTGAGCAGCATCAGCGTCAGGGTAACCTGTTGAGTGTGTGCCGGTTTGACCACGCCCGGTTGCGGGTTCAGTCACGGCCATTGATCGCAGACCATTTCGCCATCGGCCAGGAGCTGGCCACCGAGTTGTGCAGCGACCAGACCAAGTTGTTACTACTGTTCGCCTCACCAGGTCACTGCAACGCTGAAGCGCTGCTACGTGGCATCGCCAGTGTTGCTCCTCAGGTGGTGGTGGCCGGTGGCATGGCCTCAGACCAATGGACCTTCGACCGCTGTCGGGTAATGGCCGCTGGTCAATGGTATGACAATGCGGTGGTAGCGACAGCGATCGACAGTCAGCAGCTGTCGCTGCTCAGCGAGTACAGCTGGTGGGGGATCGGGTGCGTTTCGGCTATGGCGATATCAGTCAAATCGCTGCTGATGCGACGCGCAGCCTTAGCCAGTTGCCGCTGGCCAAAGCCGAAGCGCTGTTTGTTTATTCCTGCGCTGGTCGCAGCAACTACCTCAAGGACAATATCACCACTGAACTGGCGCCACTGGCTGCTACGCCCGCCGCTGTGGGGTTCTTTTCCTACGGCGAGTTTTTTCATTGTGATGGCCACAACCATCTGCTGAATCATACCCTCACCTGCCTGTTACTGGCTGAGGAGGGCACACTGTTGCCGCTGGTTAGCGGCGTTGGCGAACGGGCGAGCAGCGAGGATCCGTCACGTCAGGCCCTGTTCCATCTGGTTCAGGTTACCTTTGACCTTGCCAGCGGGGACGCGGATAGCGAGCAGGGTAGTCGTTCCCTGCTGTTGCGCGCCGATATCGCCCTGCGTCAGGCGCTGGATCAGCACCGCGAACTGGTAGTCTATTCCCCTGAATTGCCGATGGTGCGCGATCTGGATCGCAACCTGATTTGGCTACGCCGGCTGCGGGCAGCCCTGCGCGAGCAACGGATCACCGCCTATTTCCAGCCGATCTACTCGGCCGGAAATGGCCAGCTGGCCAAATTTGAAGCACTAATAAGGCTGATCGACGACGACGAAGGCAAGGCGGTGTCGCCCTACCTGTTTCTCGATGTGGCCAAGAAGTCCCGCCTCTATCATCACCTCACCGCCTGTGTGCTGCATGAGTCGCTGGCCCTGATCCGGGCGCGTCAGGTTGGGGTGTCGATCAACCTGTCATTGCTTGACCTGAAGCATGGCCCGACCCTCGATTTGATCGACAGGGTGATCGCCGAACCTGCCATTGGCAGCCGCTTGACCTTCGAGATAGTCGAGAGTGAAGGCTTTGAGGATTACAGTCTGGTCAGCGATTTTATTCAGCGGGTCAAAGCCTTTGGTTGCTCGGTGGTCATCGATAATTTCGGATCTGGCTACTCCAGCTTTGCCCACTTTGCTCGCCGCCTCGGCATCGGCACTACCGCCGAGTTCGTTCACAACGCTGAGGTGATGCTGCTGGCCCGAGAGATGGGGATCACCCATCTCCAGGGTTTTCATCTGTCGCCGCCGGTCACCTTTGATCAAGCACTGGGGCTGGCCAATTGCCGCTATCAAGACGCCACCATGGGCGCTGGCTAGATTCTGATTTAGGCGCAGGAGCAGCCCTCCGTACTTGACCTGTCGTTAGATGGGTGGTGTATGGCTCACATTCGTGTAAGTCATGTCTCACAAGGATGTAGGACGGGGCGCAGATTTAACGCTCTGGCTGTCATTAACAATCTTTAATAATCATGGTGTTGTATTGTTTTTTCTGATGTCTGACGGCGCTGCATCGACGTAAGCCCGCGGTGAGCCCGGTTGTTTACCCGCAGTAAAGCGATAAGCTGGTCTCACTTTCAAGGATGCATTGGGTTGGCTGGAGCTAACCACTCAGGACGGGTCTGGACGACACAGGATGTGTTAAGGACGCTCCCCGGATTTTGGGGGTGCCACCAAAGGGAAAGGTGGTCTCGCAGGATGCTCCGCAAGGATTTGGGGAACCGTCACGACGGTGGTCACGTAAGGATGATGTGGCGCTTGGATGCACAGGACCTGCCTGGATGGCAACAGGGATCCGCGCATGGATGCAGGTGTTCATGGATGGGCAAGGAGCGCAACACTGCTGGATGCAGGACACAAGATTTAGCCACGACGGGTTTAACCTGCCGTGGCTTTCTTGTTTCTGGCGCTCGCCTTGGAGCGGTGCCCGGTGCAACGCGCTGTTCATCTATCTACCTGCTTTATGTTGCCCCAAGAGAGTAGCGGTATGCCTTTCACCCCCTTGCACATGGGCCCCGGCCTGCTGTTCAAGGCCCTGTCGCAGGGCAGCTTCAGCCTGATGGTGTTTGGCTGGGCACAGATTCTGATGGATATTCAACCGCTGCTGGTGATGGCCGGTGGTGGCGGCCAGCTGCATGGTTTCAGCCATACCCTGATCGGCGCCAGCCTGATTGGCGGGGCTGCGATCATCAGCGGCAAATATCTGGGGCAGTTGGGCCTGCGTCTGCTTGGGCTGGGCTCCGCCTGCCCCATTCGCTGGACGGTGGCGGTGACCAGTGGCCTGCTCGGCAGCTACAGCCATGTGCTGCTTGATGCGTTGATGCATGCCGATGTTGAACTCTTTTTCCCGCTGAGCGACGCCCGGCCACTCTTGGGGCTGGTCAGTTACGGCCGGCTGGAGCTTTTCTGCGGGCTCACCGGTGCGCTTGGGGCGCTGGCCTATCTAACAGTGATCAAGCGGCGCCATCGCCAGCTCAAACCGCCACTTTGCTGATGACGGTTTTCCGGTAAGCTTGGCGCCACTTAATGCAGGGAGTGGGCATGTCGTTGCGGCTGTTGCTGGCCCCCATACCAGACCATGAACCACTAATAGCGCTGGCTGAGGCTGATCAGGCGCGGCTGGCGGCTATGGCGTTGGCGCGGCGGCGACAGTTTCTGGCCGGGCGCCAGTTGTTGGTCGAGGCCGGGATCAGCGAACTGGTGGTGGATGAGCAGGGGAAACCCCATGGCAGTGCCGGCCAGCCGATCAGCCTGAGCCATAGCCGCCAGTTTGTCGCCGCCGTGGTCGGCGAGGCGTCGGGTCTGCAGCTTGGTCTGGATGTTGAGCAGCCACGCCCGCGCAGAGCCCTGGATGCGTTGCTGGCGCGCACCCTTCAGGTGGAGGCGAACCGCTGGCAGCAGGCCGATGACGAGCTGCGCGCGCGGTTGTTTTATGCCGGCTGGACGCTGCGCGAAGCCTTGGCCAAGGCCGATGGCCGTGGTCTGGCCTGGAGTTTGGGGGCCGTCGCCATGAGTGGTGACTGGCTCGATAGCGGCGCACTGGCGTTGACGGTTCGTGCGCCACAGCCCGGCGCAGGTGCCGTCTGGCAGCTGGGTGATGATTTGTATATGGCACTGGCTGTGGTGGGAGATGGCCCGTTGCCGCCCTGCCACTGGCAGCAACCGCCACCTTGGCCACCACAGCTGTTGTGGCAGGGTCAGTGGCGCGGACAGCTTTGAATTAGTTTTACCTAATATAAGGTGTGGACATCTCACCTGCAGGAGAGCTCGATGTACTGCGTATGGACCTACCGCGCCCTGGCCCTGATGGCCGGGCTGTCGCTGCTTGGTGCTCCGGCCCGGGCGGAGCTGGATACCCTGACGGTGGAGCGGCGCGACGAGCCGCGCCTGTTCATCACCGATGGGGTGATCGAGGCGATCGATCAGGGCACGGTTGCGGCCCAGACCAGTGGCCGGGTGGTGGCGCTCAATGTCGATGTCAACGACCGGGTGGATGCCGGCGCCGTGCTGCTGGAGATCAGCTCTGAGCAGCAGAGTGCCGGGGTTGATGCCCAGCGTGCAGCCCTCAATCAGGCTGAGGCCCAGCAGCAGGAGGCGCGTGCCAATCTGGAGCGGGTCAAGGGGCTGATGGCCAGTGGCAGCGTCTCGAAGAGCGCCTACGACACCGCTCTGGCCAACGCCAAGATCGCCGAAAGCACGGTAGCCCGGCTGGAGGCCAGCCTGCGCGGTGCCCGCGAAGGGCTGGGTTACACCCGTATTCTCGCCCCGTACAGCGGGGTGGTGACTGCCCGTCATGTGGAGTTGGGCGAGACAGTCACCGTTGGTCAGCCGCTGCTGTCGGGCCATAACCGCGACCGCCTGCGGGTGGTAGCGGATCTGCCGCAGCGGGTGGCCAGCCAGGTAGTTGAGGGGCAAGCCATTGAGGTAACCCTGGGCGATGGCACCCGCCTGATCAGCGACGATCATCTGCTGTTCAACTATGCCGATGCCGCCAGCCACAGCGTCAAACTGCGGGTCAATCTTAAGCCGGATCTGCGCACCCGGCTGATCCCGGGCGGCTGGGCCAAGGTGGCGATCACCACCGGCACCGATCAGGTGTTGCGCATTCCGCGCACGGCCGTGTTACGCAAGCATGAACTGTCGGCGGTCTACATCGCGCTGGAGCAGGGCAAGTGGCAGCTGCGGCCGGTGCGTCTGGGCGATGAGCGCGATGGCCAGATGGCTATTCTCGCTGGCCTTGATGAGGGCGAAGTGATCGCCCGCGACGCCTATGATGTGGTCACCGCTTACGGGGGCCAGTATGCACCCTGAGCTGGGCCTGGCCGGGCGGCTGGCCCGGCGCTTTCTGACCTCGGCCATCACCCCGTTGCTGGCGGTGGTGGGGCTGCTGCTGGGGTTGGCGGCGGTGGGGATCACCCCCAAAGAGGAAGAACCGCAGATCGAGGTGACCTTCGCCGATATCTACATTCCCTTCCCCGGCGCCACCCCGGCACAGGTGGAACAGTTGGTGACTACGCCGGCGGAGCAGGTGATTTCGGCGCTGTCCGATATCGACACCCTGTACTCCTTCTCACAGCCGGGCGGGGCGCTGCTGATCGTCGCCTTTGAGGTGGGTACCCCGCGCCAGCAGGCGCTGGTGGAGCTGCACAACCAGCTGCTGGCCAACCGCGACTGGCTGCCCCAGGGGATCGGCGTTGGCGCGCCGCTGATCAAACCGCGCCGTATCGACGATGTGCCGGTGCTGGCCTTGACCCTGTGGAGCAAGGAGACCCGCTTCTCCGGTCAGGAGCTGACCACCATCGCCCATGGGCTGGAGACCGAGCTCAAGCAGATTGCGGGCACCAACGCGGTCACCACCCTCGGTGGCCATAACCTGACGGTGCGGGTGACCGTTGATCCGGCGCGCCTTAACGCCTTTGATGTCGACTGGCCGCAGCTGGTGAGCGCCTTGGGTGCCGCCGGTCTGGCCCATGAGCCGGTGGGGTTGACCCAGGGTAACGAGCAGATCGCGGTGCGCGTCGGCGGCTTTTTGCAACGTGCCGATGAGGTGGGTGAACTGGTGGTGGCCAGCCATGAGGGCAGGCCGGTCTATCTGGCCGATGTCGCCGACATACGCTTGATGGCCGACGAGCCGCAGGCTAGCGTCTGGCATCAGGTCGGTAGCCAAGTGGTGCCGGCCGTGACCCTGACGGTGGCCAAACAGCCTGGCGTTAATGCGGCCACCTTGACCACCGCCATTCGTGAGCGGCTGGAGACCACCCGCCACATTCTCATCCCTGACGGGGTGGCGCTGACGGTTAGCCGCGATTACGGCGAGAGTGCCGCGGCCAAGGCGGATACTCTGGTGCTCAAGCTCTGTTTTGCCACCGCCGCCGTGGTGCTGCTGGTGTGGCTGTCGATGGGCTGGCGTGCCGCTGCCGTGGTCGGTGCCACTATCGCCATCACCCTGGCCCTGACCCTGTTTGCCAGCTGGGCCTGGGGTTTCACCCTCAATCGTATCTCGCTGTTTGCTCTTATTTTTGCCATCGGCATTTTGGTCGATGACGCCATCGTGGTGGTGGAGAACATCCACCGCCATGGGCTGGGCGATGATTGGCTGCAGCGGGTGCCGGGCGCCGTGGATGAGGTGGGCGGTCCGACTATTCTGGCCACCTTCACCGTGATCGCGGCGCTGTTGCCGATGGCCTTTGTCAGCGGCCTGATGGGCCCCTATATGAGCCCGATCCCGATCAATGCCAGCACCGGCATGCTGATCTCACTGGCGGTGGCTTTCGTGATCACCCCTTGGCTGGCGGTGCGCTGGCTGCCCCGCCATCAACCTCATGCCGCCGAGGCGGTCGATGAGCCGCTGAGCGATGACGCGACGGAGATCGACAGTGGCGAGCGCGAGCCGCCGGATCACGACATCCTTTTTTCGCGCCCTGAACCGGAGCGGCCGGCGGCACCGCAGCCGCCACTGCTGGATCAGTGGCTGGCGCGCAGCGGCGAGCTGCTGCTCCCCTTTATCCGCCACCATAACCGGCGGGCCAACCGCCGCTGGCTGGGGATCGGCGTGGCCATCGCCATCACCCTGTCGCTACTGCTGCCAGTGGCCGGCCTGGTGGTGCTCAAGATGCTGCCCTTTGATGATAAGTCGGAGCTGCAGCTGCTGGTCGACCTGCCGGAGGGGACGCCGCTGGAGCAGACGCAGCGGCTGCTGTTCGCCATGGCCGACAAGATCGCGGCCGAAGTGCCAGAGGTGGCCCATCAGCAGATCTATGCGGGCCTGAGTGGCCCCATCACCTTCAATGGTCTGGTCCGTCACTACGAGCTGCGGCGCAGCACCAACCTCGGCGATCTGCAGATCAACCTGCTGCCCAACGGTGAGCGCGAGCGCAGCAGCCATGAGCTGGCGCTGGCGATCCGGCCGTTGGTGGCCGAGCTGGCCGCCGCAGCCGGAGCGGTGGTCAAGGTGGTGGAGGTGCCGCCAGGGCCGCCGGTGTGGGCGCCGATCGTGGCTGAGGTCTACGGCCCCAGTGCCGACCATCGCCAGCAGGCCGCCGAGCAGCTGCGCCAGCTGATGCTG
Source organism: Gammaproteobacteria bacterium (assembly GCA_017425245.1). Classification (GTDB taxonomy): domain Bacteria; phylum Pseudomonadota; class Gammaproteobacteria; order Enterobacterales; family Neiellaceae; genus RGIG665. The sequence continues at coordinate 13,083 of JAFOOX010000061.1, read as the reverse complement.
ACCACTCCCGGGCTGGTGGATGTGGATATCGACCTGCCGGCTGCCCAGACCCAATGGCAGGTGAGCGTGGATCGCGCCCGTGCCGCTCGACTTGGCATCAGCGAGCAGGCGATTGTTGAAACTGTGCATGGCGCTCTGGCCGGTCAGGATGTCACTTGGCTCCATCCGGATGGCCAGAAATATCCGCTGCCGGTGCGGGTGCGGGTCAGTAACGCCGCTCAGGTCGATCTCGATGGCATTCTCAGTCTGCGCCTGACCGCTGCCAACGGCGCGCGGGTGGCGCTGGAGGAGCTGGTACAGGTGGAGCGGGGCACCATCGCTACCCCCATTGTTCACAAGAACATGCGGCCGCTGGTGATGGTCACGGCCGATATGGCCGGTGACAACGACAGCCCGCTCTATGGCATGTTCAGCGTTCTCGACCGTTTGGCGGAAACGGGTAGCCAATGGCCGCAGCAGCTGGTTGACCAGCCTTCGGGCATTGATGGCGTGGCCGTGCTGTGGAGCGGTGAATGGCAGATCACCTATGAGACCTTCCGTGACATGGGCATCGCCTATGCCGCCGGCATGCTACTCATCTACTTGCTGGTGGTGGCCTGGTTCCGTAGCTATCTGGTGCCGCTGGTGATCATGGCGCCGATCCCGCTCACCATCATCGGCGTCATGCCCGGCCATGCGCTGTTTGGCGCTCAGTTCACTGCCACCTCAATGATCGGCATGATCGCCTTGGCCGGCATCATCGTGCGTAACTCGATCCTGCTGGTGGATGTGATCAACGACCAGCTGCGCGCTGGCGTGGCATTGATGGATGCGGTGATCGGCAGTGTGGTGCTGCGCGCCCGACCGATCCTGCTGACCGCGCTGGCGGCCATGCTCGGCGCCCTGTTTATCCTCACGGATCCGATCTTCAACGGCCTGGCGATCAGCCTGCTGTTCGGCATTGCGGTGTCGACCGCACTGACCTTGGTGGTGATCCCGGTGCTCTATTATCTGCTGCTGTGCTGGCAGCAAGGTGGCGAGCCGCAGGCTGATCCGGTCCCGCTGGTTCCGGTTCCGGATGATGCCGAAGCCGGTGATGAGACGGACCCGCGTAGTGGCGCGGCCGATGCCGAGTCGCCGACTGTTGATCAGGGCGACGAGCAGCCCCCGCGCTCATAAGTGCGATGTCCCAGGACAACGGGTCCATGACGGGCCCTTTTTTTTTGAGGGTGATGACGAGAACGGCCGATGGCGGCTGGAGCAACGGCAGCGGGCTGACTAGGCTAAAGCCATGCCGTAATCAGGGTTACCTGTGCATGAACACCGATCTGCTGCTGCGCTACGCTACCCGCATGCCGTCATTACCCAAGCTGGTGCAGGAGATCATCCAGGCGTTCAACCAGCCCAACGTCGATGCTGATCTGATCGCTGGCAAAGTGATGCTGGATCAGGTGTTGACTGCCAAGATCCTGCGGCTGGCCAACTCCTCTTTCTATGGCGGTCGGCGCAGCATCGAATCGGCCAATGATGCGGTGGTGCTGCTCGGTTTTGATGCGCTGCGCAATTTGGTGATCGCTTCGGCGGTGGCCGGCGCCTTCCAGAATGTGGCGGGACATATCGATTTCACCGCTTTCTGGCGCAAAAGCTACATGGTGGCGGCGCTGGCCAAATGGCTGGTCCGTCGCTGTGGCGCTCGTGGCCCGACCCCGGATACCGCTTTTACCGCCGGCCTGCTGCATGAGATTGGCAGCCTTGCTGCTGCATGCGCTGGAGCCGCAGCTGGCTGCCCAGGTGGAAGCAGAGGTCAAGCGAGGAGTGCTGCGAGAGGCGTCTGAGCAGACCCACTTCGGCTTCACCAGCAGTGCGCTGGGGGCTGAACTCTGTCGTCACTGGTTCTTTCCCGAGTCGCTGGCTCGGGCCGTTGCCGAGCAGAATGCCCCGCTGGCTGCCGAGTGCCCTTCACCCTATGCGCTGACGGTGCAGATGGCCAAGACCCTCTATCTGCTCACCCTGGCTCGTCAGCCAGCAACGATGATCCCGGTGGTCGCTGACGCCCGCGTGGCTCAAGCATTGCAGCTCAAGCTGATGTTGGTCGAAGCCAATTGGCCAGAAACCCTGGAGCTGGCCAAAGGGGTAGAGAGCCTGCTGTAGCGGCGGTTACCACTGGTTAACCCAGCTTAGGGTCAAGGTTTCGGAACCTGGATTATGGTCGGCAAAATCGGCGTTGGAGATGTGACCCAGATCCAGCCTGAGCCAATGGCCGTCATCAAGCTGCCAGCCCAGATAGATACGGGAGTAGAACTCCAGGTGCATCCCCAGATCGTAATCGTCATCCGCTTTGTGGTAGTAACCCGCGCCGCTTGCCACCCCCCACTGCCAGCTGTCGTTGATGGCAAAGTCGCGGCCAACGCCGAGCCCCAGATAGTAGTTGCCATTGTTGGTGATAAAGCTTTGAGCCAGCGGGCGGAGCTGCCACCACTCGGCGAGGGGATCGGCCTCAACGACCAGCAGGGCGAGGCCGTCATGAGGGATCTTGGTATTGAACGGGTAGAAGGCCCCCGCGCCGATCGTTATCCGCTGGGCCGTGTGCCCGGCAGTGGCAAGGCTCAAGCCGAGTGTTAGCAGTAACCATCGTGTGGCCATAAGCAGGCCCTCGTATGCGGTTCCTCTGTTTCAACTCTAGCTGCCGTTCTGACCTGAACCCGATTGATGGCCGTGACTGATGGTTGAGATGTGACCGCCCGCGCCTTCTGAGCGCAGCTCTATTGAACTGCAGTGCCACAGGTTCCACCATCTGCATGCTGGTGTCTGTTCAAAGACGCTGCGCAAGAGAATAAGGAACGGAAGGACCTTGTGCCGGGCGTACGGTATCCCTGAGTGCGCCTGGATAGTTAATTTGGAATTTTGCAGAGGAATGCAACATGGAAGCTTATTTGCAACAGTATCTCGACGTTTTGAAGAAAAATTACGCCAATTTTGAGGGGCGAGCAGGGCGTCAAGAGTTTTGGACGTTCACCCTGATCAACCTTGCCATCTATGTCGTTCTTGCCGTGCTTTCGGGCGTTATTGGCTTGTTTGCTCTGGTCGCACTGGCATTTAGTCTTGCGGTACTGGTGCCTAGTATTGCCGTTGGTGTGCGCCGTATGCACGACATCAACCGCAGTGGCTGGTGGGTGCTGATTGCGCTGGTGCCGCTGGTTGGCCTTTTCTTTCTTTATCTTGCTGCCCAGCCGAGTGATCCGGCGGACAACAATTTCGGCACCGTGGCCAAGTCGGTTGCTGCCTGATTGAGTTGACGGCTGCCCGCCGCTTCGGCTGCGGGCAGCTTTCCTGCCTCTTCTTCTGTTCTGCTATTGCCGGTAACGCACAGCGCCCGGCTACAGCCCGTTGCATTGGTCCAAGGCCGCTGCTTGTAGCCGGTGGAAGGTGGCATTACGCCATCCGTCCTTCAGTTGAGGAGACGGGGTCTTGGTCCTTGAATCTGAGTCTCAGCCAGTCTTGCGCCAGATCATCAACACAGCGTGTGCCCAATAGCCGCAAGGGAGGAACTGGGCCTATGCCTGATCCTGTAGTACCGAACGTTTAGAAGGAATGAACCAGGCTGCGAGGTAAATACCATGCCAGCTCCTCTCATTGCGACAGCACTTGCTGCTATCGCGCCCGCCTTGGCCCGTCGCGGCCTTGATCTGCTCAGTGGTGTATTTCGTGGGGCCCTTGATCAAGGTGCCGCAGCGGTTAGTCAACTGATTGAAGAAAAAACCGGTATCGATATCAACGATGTTGCCGATGGCAAACTGACCGATGAGCAGTGGGCCAAGCTGCGTGAATTTGAGTTTGCTTATCAGGCCAAACTGCTGGAGTACCGCCAGCAGAGCGATGCCAACGCGCTCGAGGTCGAGCGGTTGCATCAGGCGGATCGCGCCAATGCCCGCGATCTGCAAAAAGCAGCGCTGGCCAGCGACGATGTGGTTGCCCGGCGCTTTATCTACTTCTATGCCACCGGCATCACGCTGCTGACCTTTGTCTTCATCTTTTACGCGGCTTTCGGTCATGACTACAGCAACAGCGACAACGCAGATGCGACCCGCATCATCGACACCGTGCTCGGCTTCCTGCTCGGGGTATCGCTGTCGGCAATCATCCAGTACTTCTTTGGCTCCAGTGCCGGCAGCAAGGCCAAGGCGGAACAGATCGATGCGATGTCCAAGGATCTGGCCGCTAACAGCACAAGGGACAAGCCGTCCCAGGGAGGTGGGCTATGAGCCTGGTGCGTGAGCAATGGCACTTTCTGCGCCATGTCGTCGAGTTGTTATGCAAGGCCGATGAACTGGGCTTTGTCGTCTCCGGTGGCGAGCTATATCGCACGCCAGAACAGCAGACGCTGCATGTCCGCCATGGCCGCAGCACCACCATGAACAGTCAGCATCTGAAGCGGCTGGCGATCGACCTTAATTTCTTCCGCGAGCAGCCAGATGGCAGCCTGCAGCTGGTGCAGGGGGTTGATGAGCTACGGCAGCTTGGCCAGTTCTGGGAGTCCCTCGACCAGGCCAACCGCTGGGGCGGTCACTGGAACACTTTCAAAGATACGCCGCACTTTGAACGGCGTGACCGTTAGCCCGGCAGGGCTGAAACCCTCAGTTCTCCGGCGCTGGCGCCGAGGTCAGGAGCCCCGGCTGGCCGGGGCTCCTGCTGCTTGGCTGGGTTATCGACCCATGCAGTTGGCGTAGAAGGTGACTGTCGCCGGCCAGTCACTGAACACCCCTTTTACCCCGACCTGTCGGGCAAGTACGTCAAGGGCGGTCAACATATCGCCGTCGTTGTTGATCGCAGGCGTTACCGATTGGTAATACCAGCCGCCACCTGAAGCCAGCGGGCCGGAACGTTCCAGCGTCCAGGTGATCAGCTTGAAGCCGAGGGACTTGGCATCCTGAGCATAGCGGGAGGGAACGATACGGTTATTGCCATCGACGGCGAGCAGGGCCCACAGCGGGGGAGCCAGATAGCGCACCCCTTGGTTGGCCAAGGCGGCTAACTGCTCGTAGCTGGGATACTCGCTGACGCTGTTCAGATCATCCAGATAGACCGCCTGACGGCCAAAGCGGGGCTCGTTGTTGATCCAGTAGAGGATGTCGTTGAGATCAAAGGACTGGGGCCATACGTCACGAGGGTTGATGCCCGCCGCCTTGTATTCATTAATCATCTGCTGGGCGTAGTCCTGCTGGCGGTAATCCCCCTCGAACGGCATGACTACGCTGGCCCCTTTCAGCTCCGGCGTGAACTTGGCACCGAGGGACTTAATCAGCTGGATGCTCTCGGCATGGGTCATCAGCGTTCCTTCGCTGGCGTAGAGATCGGTGCGGAATTTGGGGGTGGCGTCCATATAGTCGGTGACGCTGGTGGCCAACGGGTTGCCGGCGTCCATCTTGCCTTTGAGCTGTTTAAACTCGGCCAAGGTCAGATCGCTGGTACAGCATTCGACCTGAACCGGCACCCCGTTGATCGGGTCTGCGGGCTGAAAGGGGACCGAACACTTGGCTGCCAGCCCGGGGATGGCAAGGATGTTGGTGGTGGTGTGCAGGTCGCACTGAGAGTGGCGGCAAACCAGTTGCCGGTCCTTGGTAAAGGTGACATCGCACTCAATGATGCCAGCGCCCATCCGTGCGGCGGCGATATAGGACTCCTTGGTATGTTCGGGGAACTGCAGGGCAGCACCGCGATGACCAATAGAGAAGTTGCTTGGGCGCGGAGTCTGGTTAAGGCAGCTCTGCAGTTTGCGCTTGAGCGGGCCTTCATCCATCTGGTCAACCAGAAAAACCGGGCGGGGACCGTAGCTGGAGGCTGGGGCGTGGTGCCGTGGGTGACCGCCATGACCTTCACTATCGCCCCCTAATTGGGCTTGAGCCGGCAGCCCGAGCAAGCCGCTAACAACGGCGGCGGCGACGGCAAAGGTCTTTAAGTTGATTCGCATTGTTTGTTCCTCCATAAGATGCTGGCAGATCGATCGTCGATGATCCGCCTGCAAGCGTGGTGAACAGTTGTGTTGGTTGGGCGACGTGCATGTGATTCGGCAATGAACCTTTGATGACCCATGGATGACCAGATCTGCATCGCCGAGGAATCGGCACGGATTGAAAGGCGCGTCGGTGGCGGGCTCATCGGCGCCATTATCGCGGTCGTTATCCAGGCCACAGCCGGTTGAGCTGGTCCAGCGATAGCGCGGTGCGGTCGGCAGTCAATGGCGTGACCAGATCAGTAGCAAAGGGTTGCCAGCTATCCAGCCCGGGCGATTGATCGGGGGTGTAGCGGGCGGCAAGGCGGGCAATATGGCGCAGGCCGAGGCTGCTCTCCAGCGCCGATGACAGCAGCAGTGGCAGCTGCCACTGACTGGCCAATGCCGCCAACTGGGCCACCGGCTGTTCGCCACCGAGCACCGTCGGTTTGGCGATGAGTGCTGCCAACCCCGGCGGGCAGGCGCGTGGCAGCGGCAGTTCAGCCAGCGATTCATCCAGCGCATAGGGCAGCGGACTGCCGCTGGCGGCCGTCTGTCGGTGCAGGGTCAGCAGCTGGCGCGGATTCTCCAGCGGCTCTTCGATCCAGTCGATGGCGCTGCGCACTGGCTCACTCAGCCCCTGCCAGAAGTGGCAGGCGAGGGCCAGGTTCCAGCTGCGGTTGGCATCCAGCCGCAGCCGCACCGGTGCCACGGCCAGCAGTTCGGCCAGCAGCTGCTGATCCGCTGCTGGCGGCTGACGACCGATCTTGACCTTGATGGCCGTAGGCCGTGGCCCCTGCCAGTCGCGCCAGCGAGCCAGCTGCTGGCTCGGGCTGCCGGCCAGCAGCGCCGGGCCGTTGGGCAATGCGGCGGGCAACGGCGCGCCGAGGTTGGCGATGGCGCTATCCAGCCCCCAGCGCACACTGGGGGGGAGGCCGGCGGGCAGTGGCTGTGCGGCCCGCCAGTGGCCGAGCGCCTTGATGGCGGCGGCGGTGGCCTCATCCAGAGTCTCGCGGTTAAAGCCGGTGAGCGGGGCGATCTCGCCCAGCCCCCGGCGGTCCTGCTCATCGGTCAACGCCACCACCAGACCGCAGCGCTCATTGAGCAGGGTGCGGCCGGCGGGCAGGGCGGGGTTTAGGGCAATACGGTAGCGGTAGAGTGCCGCTTGTCTCATCACGGGTTCCTTGTGAATTTCGAGAAGTCCGGCGGCCGCTTGTCGAGAAAGGCATTGCGGCCTTCCTGGCCCTCTTCGGTCATGTAGAACAGCATGGTGGCGTTACCGGCCAGCTCCTGCAACCCCGCCTGACCATCGCAGTCGGCATTGAGCGCGGCCTTGAGGCAGCGCAGCGCCATCGGGCTGTTGCGCAGCATCTCGCGGCACCAGCGCACCGTCTCGCATTCCAGCTCGGCCAGCGGCACGACGGTGTTGACCAAGCCCATCTCCAGCGCCTGCTGGGCGTCGTACTGACGGCACAGGAACCAGATCTCGCGCGCCTTCTTCTGGCCGACGATGCGCGCCATGTAGCTGGCGCCAAAGCCACCATCGAAGCTGCCGACCTTGGGGCCGGTCTGGCCAAAGCGGGCGTTGTCAGCGGCGATGGTCAGGTCACAGACCAGATGCAGCACATGGCCGCCACCGATGGCGTAGCCGGCGACCATGGCCACCACCGGCTTGGGGCAGGTGCGGATCTGACGCTGCAGATCCAGCACATTGAGGTGGTGGGTGCCCTCGTCGTCGCGGTAGCCGCCGTAGTCGCCGCGCACCTTCTGGTCACCGCCGGAGCAGAAGGCATCGGGCCCTTCGCCGGTGAGGATGACTACGCCCACCTGGGTATCGAAGCGGGCATCGGCCAGAGCGTGCATCATCTCCTGCACCGTCAGCGGGCGAAAGGCATTGCGCACCTGCGGGCGGTTGATGGTGATCTTGGCGATGCCGCAGGCCGACTTGTGGTAACGGATATCCTGATAACTGCTGCCGCAGTCGGTCCACAGCACGGGGGCATCGAGATCTTGGCTATCAGTAATGGGCATCGGCATCACTCCACAAAGCGTTGAGCAGGGTGGCCACCTGCACCGGCTGGGCGCGGTGGCAGTTGTGCCCTGCGGCAGAAACAGGATGAAGATTAAGCTGCAGGCCGGCGTCGGCCAGGGTTGCAGCAACGGCCGCAAAACGCAGATCCAGGCGGCCGAACAGATAGTGCACCGGGGCGGGCAGGGCGGCAATGATCGGGCGCAGGTCAGGCTGGTCGGCCAGCGAGCAGCCGCTGACCATGGCCGCCAGCGCGGCGCCATCGCCTTGGCTGCGTTCGGCTACCAGCGCCTGGCGCTCGCCCCCATTGAGATCGGCAAACAGCGGCTGGCGATACCAGTCGGCCAGCACCGCCGTCAGCGGTTCACGGCTGAAGCGCTCCGCCCATTGCTTGTCCTGCTGCTGGCGTTGCTGGCGCTCAGTAGGGGTCAGCAGTCCGGGGTGAGCAGCTTCCAGGGTCAGGCTGGCCAGCCGCTCGGGGTAACGGCCGGCAAAGGTGAGGGCGATGCGCCCGCCCAGCGAATAGCCGAGCAGATGCACCCTGGGCAGCTCAGCCCGATCCAGCCAGCGCGCCAGCCAGTCGGCGCAGCCGCTCAGGCTTGGCGTCGGCAGTGACGGGCTGGCGCCGTGGCCGGGTAGATCCGGGCACCACAGTGGGCGGGGGGCGAGCGCCGGTTGCAGCGCCCGCCAGTCATCACCACAGCCGAGAAAGCCATGCAGCAGCAGGGCAGGGGTGAGTGGGGCGGCGTCGGCGTCCATAACTCCGTGGGCAGCAGCGGGCTGGCCCGGCAGCATTGCCGAGCGGCCGGGGGTAGGTCAAGGTTGCCGCTGAGCCGTTCAGCCCCTGGCTGGCGCTGGTTGGCTCTGCTCTTGCCACCAGCGGTAGAGCTGGCCGATATGGTTGATATCGGTGTAGAGGCTGGGGTCCGGGCAGCGGTTGAGGTTCATGCAGCCGCGCAGCTCGTCGATGGCACGCATGTCGTGGGCATCCATCCAGTCGCGCACCGCTTCGGCCTGCTGCTCGAAGATCTGTGGCCCCTGCACCAGCGCCGCCGAGGTGATCTGGACCATGGTGGCCCCGGCCATCAGCGCCTTGAGGCTGTCGCTCAGTTCATGAATGCCGCCACTGCAGGCCAGCGGCAGCCGGCGCTGGGCCGACAGTACCGCCAGCCAGTAGAGGCGCAGCGGCAGCTCCGAGCGCTCCGACAGCACGTAACGCTGCACCAGCTGTTGGTTATCGAGATCGATATCGGGGTGGTAGAAGCGGTTGAACAGGGTCAGACCATCCAGCCCCAGCGCCTCCAGCCGGGCGATGAGGTAGGAGAGGCCGGTGAAATAGGGGGAGATCTTGAACATCACCGGGATCTGCACCGACTTCTTGGCGGCGATCAGCAGATCGTCCAGCTCGCGCTCTTGCCGCTGGCTGGAGTGGGTGTCATCGAGATAGAGGCGATAGATGTTGACCTCCACCCCTTGGGCGCCGACGTCGGCCACCGCCTGAATGTCGGCCACCGCTTGGGCAATGCTGTGGTAGTGGACTGAGGCGATCACCGGGATCGACAGGGTGCGGCGCAGCACCGCCAGCCGCTCCAGGTAGCGGTTACGGGTAAACAGCGGCGGCTGTTCGGCCAGCGAGGTGGCGGTGACCAGCGACGGCAGAATGATGGCGGCAGCGCCGTGGCGCTCCAGCGCCCGGGCATGATCCGGATCGAAACAGTGCGGTGAGGCCCCGGCCACGAAGGGGTGGGCCAGCTCCAGTCCGGCGACGTATGTAGTCAGCATCTATAACCTCCTTGCAGGCCAAGGGCCGGACCGGCCAGATCTCCATCAGCTTAGTTCAGTTGTAGTGGGCCACTGGGAGCAAACTGGCAGTTGGCGATGGGGGTCACAAAGCGCCGGGGTTTGCACATCAAGGTGGTAACGCCGACAATGCCGACAGCACCACAGTCCCTTGAGTTTCAGATGGTTGACCGCGATGCCCTGGCCACGGTGGTGGCTGCCGGACCGAGCGCCAGCTGGCGCATTCAGGTGCTGCCGGCCCGCCCCTTCAATCCGCTGGGGTTACTGGCCAACCAGAGCATCTGGCCGCGCTGCTATTGGCGCAGCCGCGATGGCCGCCACGAGCTGGTGGCACTGGGCAGTGCTGCCGTGGCCAGCACGCTGGAAGCGGCCCAGCATCTGCTGGGGGCCCTGCCATCGGCCTCGGCGCCGCTGCTGGTGGGCGGTCTGGCCTTTGATGGCGAGCAGCCGCAGTGGCCTGATTTTCCTGCCGTTCATCTGTTCCTGCCGCAGCTGCTGTGGCAGCGTCAGGGCGACAGCTGGCGGCTGGTGGTGGCCATCGCTCCCGGTGAGCCCGGTCAAGCCCAGGCCGAGCGGCTGCTTGAGCAGCTGGTGATCGACGATGAGCTGCCCGCCCACGAGCATCGCGGTTGCCGCCAGAGCGTACTGCCGGATCGCCAGCGCTGGGGCGAGTGGGTGGCTCGCTCGCTGGCCTCACCGGCGCTGGCCAAGGTGGTGCTGGCGCGGCTGTCGACCGTCCATCTGACCGCGCCGGCCAACCCTTGGGCGCTGTTGGCCCAGTGGCAGGCGGCAGTGCCCAACAGCTATCCCTTTGCCGTGGCCCTTGGCCCGCGCACCAGTTTTATCGGCTGCAGCCCCGAGCGGCTGTTCGCCCGCTGCGGTCGCGAGCTGCTGACCGAGGCGCTGGCCGGCACCGTGGCCTTTGGTGGCGATGCCCGTGCCGCCGCCGCCGAGCTGACCGGCGATGACAAAATCCGGCTAGAGAACGAGCTGGTGGCCCAGGATATCGTCAGCCGGCTGATCCCCCTTAGCCACCACTGGCAGATCGGCGCCGCCGAGATCAACCCGCTGGTGGATGTGGCCCATCTGCGCCGGCCGATCCGCGCCGAGCTGCAGCCGGGGGTGAGCGATGCCAGCCTGCTGCGCATCCTCCACCCCACGCCGGCGGTGGGGGGCAGCCCGCGTGCTGCGGCGCTGGCCCATATCCGCAGCCTCGAAGACTATCCGCGCGGCTGGTATGCCGGCGCCGTTGGTTACCTCGGCCATGATCACAGCGAGATGGTGGTGGCGATCCGCTCGGCGCTGGTGGAGGATCGCCTGCTGCACCTGTTCGCCGGGGTGGGGCTGGTGCAGGGCTCAGATGCCGACAGCGAGTGGCAGGAGCTCAACCATAAAGTCACCACCCTGCTCAAACTGCTGGGGCTGAGCCGATGACTGCTGATCACCTGTCCGGCGGCGATGCCAATCTGCTGTGGGCCCGCCAGCTGCTGGCCGAGCTTTACGCCGCCGGCGTGCGCGCACTGGTGCTGGCCCCCGGCTCGCGCTCTGCGCCGTTGACACTGGCGGCCGCCAGCCACGGCGGCTTCAGTCTCCATCAACATTTCGATGAACGGGCCCTGGGCTTTTTTGCCCTGGGGCTGGCCCGCCGCAGCGCGCGGCCGGTGGGGCTGATCTGCACCTCCGGCACCGCAGTGGCCAATCTGCTGCCGGCGGTGGTGGAGGCCGATCTCGACGATCTGGCGCTGCTGCTGTTAACCGCCGACCGGCCACCGGAGCTGATCGACTGCGGCGCTAATCAGGCGATCCGCCAGCAGGGGCTGTTTGGCCAGCATCTGCGCGCCAGCCTCAATCTGCCGCCACCAACGCAGCCACTGGATCTGCCTTGGCTGGCCGGCCAGCTGGCCGCCGTCATCGCCCACCAGCAGCATCAGCCAGGCCCAGTGCAGATCAATGTGATGCTGCGCGAGCCGCTCTATCCCTCGGCTGACATGCTTCATCAGCCGCCTCCTGCCGCCCTTAACCACCCGGCGCCGCCAGTGGTGGAGCGGGTTGAACCTCATGCCGACTGGTGGCGCTGGTCGCAGGTGCCCGGCGTGGTGGTGGCCGGCCGCTTAAGCCCAACAGCCGGTGCGGCGGTGGCTGAATGGGCGGCGGCGCTGGGCTGGCCGCTGCTGGCCGATCCTCAGTCTCACGCCCGCCATGGCGCCACCGCCATCACCCCGGCCGAGCTGGCGCTGGCCGATGGCGAACTGGTCGCCGCTCTGCTGCAGGCGCCGCTCATCATCCGTTGTGGCGACCGCATCACCGGCAAACGGCTCAACCAGCTGCTGGCCGACCACCCCGGTCAGCAGTGGCAGGTGGTCCCCGGCCCCGGTAACCGCGATCCCCATCAGCGGGTGAGCTGGCGCTGGTACGCCAGCGTTGAAGCGGTAGTGGCCGCTCACCCTCAAGCGCCCGGGGCGACCCTGCCGTGGCTGGAGGTGGCGACCATCAATCAGCGGTTGGCCGACTGTCTGCCGGCCATCGACCACCGGGCGCCACTGGATGAACTCAGCGCGGTGGCGGCGCTGGCGTCGTTGCTGCCGGCCGATGGCCTGCTGCTGTGTGGCAACAGCCTGCCGATCCGCCTGCTCGATCAACTGGCCCCGCGCCTGCCCGGGCTGGTGCACGCCAACCGCGGCGCCAGCGGCATCGACGGCCTGCTGGCCACCGCCTGCGGCGCCGGTGCCGGCCATGAGGGGCCGCTGACCGCGCTCATTGGCGACATCAGCCTGCTGCACGATCTCAACAGCCTGGCGTTGCTGGCCGCCACCACCCGCCCCAGCCTGCTGCTGCTGCTCAACAATGGCGGTGGCAATATCTTTGACCTGCTGCCAGTGCCCGACACCGCCCTGCGCGAGCGCTACTTCCGCACCCCGGTGAGCTGGCAGCCCGCCGCCGCCTGCGCCACCTTCGGCCTGCGCCACTGCCAGCCCACCGACCTTGGTGCCTTTGTCACCGCCTGCCAGCAGGCCTGGCAGACCCCCGGTGCCACTGTGGTGGAAGTGGTGGTGCCCGCCGGCACCACCGCCCCGGCGTTACGGGCGCTGGGGGAGCGGGTGGCACGGGCACAGTTGGTGAGTGACTGATTGGCGTCTGTCGGTGCCCGGATGCCAACTGCGTTGGCGATGCCGCTACGCGGCGGTGATGCCACTGCGTGGCGGCGGACCGGATGCCAACTGCGTTGGCGATGCCGCTACGCGGCGGTGATGCCACTGCGTGGCGGCGGACCGGATGCCAACTGCGT
>JAFOOX010000007.1 GCA_017425245.1 Gammaproteobacteria bacterium | reverse complement strand
GCCACGCCGGTGATTGACATTGTGATGCCTGGATTCCCGCATGCGCGGGAATGACGCAAGGGGCATAACAATGGGGCGGCAGCGCCATCTTCCAAACCTGTTGGAGCAGCGCCCAGGTCACCCACAACACCGAAGGCACTGGCATCTGGCAAGACGAGCCACGGCTTCTACCCCTTGATCGTCAACCGCACGGCAGCGAACCACGCTCGGCCAGCCGGCTGCAGGGGTTGAGTCGCCTGGACGGCGACCCCGTAGCCCGGCAGAACACACCACATTGCTGATGGTGGTGATCTTTGGGGGCCGACAGGGTTCGCCAAGGGAGGGTTCGGCGACCCTCCCTTGGCTCGTCGTGTGGGCGCGACAGCCCACTCTGCAGCGGCGCAGCCGCATCTGCAGCGGCGCAGCCGCATCTGCAGCGGCGCAGCCGCATCTGCCGCGCAGCGGCACTCTGCCGCCACGCAGTGGCAAATCCGCCGCGCCGCCACCGCCGTTGTCACCACCACGTAGCGGCGATCCCCGTCACAGCGGCGGCGTAGCAGCCATAGCGCCACCCACGGCCGTTGGTTAAAGTGGCGGCTGAGTTGTGGACAGATCATCGCCAGGGAGCGTTGGAGTTATGGCACAAGCGTTAAAAGTGGTGGCAGCAGTAGCCGTTGCAGCGGCAGTGGCGGGCGGCGGCTGGTGGTTCAGCCAGCAGGGCGGCAAGGGTGCGGCGGGTGGTTATCTCAATGAGATTCCGGCCGAGTCGCTGTTCTATCTGGGCAGCCTTGAGGCTGCACCGCGTGAGATGTATGGCACCTCGGCGGGGGCGATGAATGTCTATCGCGACACCCTGATCCTGGCGTATCACCAGTACCGCGCCAAGGCACTGGCCGCAGAGCGCGCGGCGGCAGAGTGGCCGGAGGAAGAGGGCCTAGAGAGCACTGATGCGACAGCAACCGAGCCAGTATCCGAGCCGCAGATGAGCGACGGCGCTGAGCAGCTAATGATGCAGTTGCTGAGCGATCTGATGACCACCCTGGGTGACTACGACAGCCAGGTCGTGCCTTTGAACAAGGCGGCACCGGGGGCGATCTTCGTCGTCGGTGCGCTGCCGGTGCTGCGCTTTGATGCCGACAGCAACGCCTTGATCGCTTACTTCGATGACCTGGGCAAGCGCTTTGACGTGAAGGTCAAACGCGCAGCGCTGCAGGGTGTTGATTATCTGGAGATGGAACTGATCCCCGGTGATGCGGGGCTGTCGATGCTGGTGGTGACTACCCCGGGCAAGAGCCGTATCACCTTCTGGACCCCGAAGCTGAGCCCCTCGATGCTGGCGCTGGTGGTGGGTACTGAGCTACCTAAAGAGAGCCTGGCCGACAGTGGCGCCATCGATGAGATGCGTCAGCAGCTTCAGCTGACCCCTTACAGCGTGGCGCGCATCAATCTTGCCGAGATCGCGCGTTTGCTGGTGGCACCGCAGGAGACCCTGATTGGTCAGCAGCTTACCGCCATAACCGGCGAAGAGGGCGCCTCTGAGTTCAAGGCCTGGCAGAGCCCGGCCTGTGTCACCGAGGTGATGGCGCTGGCCAACCAGATGCCGGCAGTCGGTGGTGGGGTGACCAAGGCCGTGACTCAGGACGGCGTTGTCACCTATGAAACCCACGGAGTATTGCAGTTAACCAATGCGGAAGTGCGCAAGCAGTTAGCCCGCATCCAGGGCTATGTGCCGACGGTCTTTGACACGCTGGGCAATCCCACCCCCTGGTTTGGTTTTGGTTACGGTATCAACACCCGTGAGCTGGCACCGGCGCTGCAGTCGCTGTGGGGCCTGTTTACCGCTGGCAACTACAGCTGCGCCCCGCTGGAGGAGATGCGGCTGTCGGCCACTGAAGTCAATCCGGCGATGGTGGCTGCCGGCACTGCGATGGTTAACGGCCTGAAAGGAGCTTACGGGCTGATCAACAAGGTGGAGCTGGACCCGGCTAACAGCGAGATGCCTGTGAAGGGTATTGACGCACTGGTGGGGGTGGCTGCCATCAACCCGCGCACCCTGTGGAACACCACCGCCGGCTTTAACCCGCTGCATGCCACCCTGAAATGGCCGGCCGATGATCAGCCGGTACAGGTGCAGCTGCCGGAAGGCTGGCCGAGCCAATGGCCGCTGTGGTTCAAGGTTAAAGGCGAGCATGCCATCTTTTACATCGGTGAGCAGGCGGCAGCGCAGAGCCAGACCATCGCTACTGAGAAGGTTGAGACCAATGGCTTCTTTGCCTTTGTCACCGATTTTGCAGCGATCATGGATGCCGTGGATGAACAACAGGTGATGGAGAAGGTCATGGGCGCAGACGCCGATGCCGGTGACTGTGCGTTCAAGGCCACCATGGACCAGATGCTGCTGGGTGACCTGCGCGTCAAGCAGACCCAGCGCATGGCGATGGGCGATCTGGGGCTGCATGCCAAGGCGTCGATGCAGTTGCCGCCGGTGCAGTCTCAGGGCCAGCAGGCCCAGCATGAGATCAAGGGGGCTTACACCACCTACACCCTGGGCGCGGGCTGTCAGCCGGAGGCTGACGGCCATGAGGAGATGAACGCCAGTGGCGTCTCTGATTACTCGGCCGAGGATGCCGCTTCCGGCTGCGTCCACTACCAGACCACTGGCAAATGGCAGCGTCAGGGCAATGTGCTGGTGTGGGATTACGAGCAGGAGCGCAGTGTTGAGCAGGGCGACTGTGCCATCGCCGATGCCCCCTGGACCAACGACATGAGTGAGCCGGTGCAGGCCTGTCTGATGTACAACCAGAGTGCCGAAGGCTTCGACTGCCTGTTCGATGATGGCGAAGAGCCCTTTGTCATGCGCTATCGCCTGAACCAGGGCTGAGCCCCGCCAAGGTGATCACCATGGGCGCCGCAGGGCGCCCTTTGCATATCTGGCTGGCGTTAAGTCAGCCGGTGTTGGCGGCTGTTTGCTCGGATGGCGTCACTAACCGGCCGCATGGGCGGTCTCAGTAAACAGGGCCTTGCCGGGTTAGTGGTGGGCCAGTGACCGCAGCACCAGCAGCAGGCTGGTGAGGCTGGCCGCTAGGCCACTGACCGCTACCAACTTGGGTCGCCATGGCAGCAGCAGGCTCAGCGTCAGAGCCGCCACCATCAGGTAGCCGAGGGCGATCAGTGGTCCGCGTGACCAGCCGAACTGGTACGCGCCGACGCCAAGGGCGGCGATCAGTGACAACCAGCCCCAGCCACGCAGCAGCCGATAGCCCCAGCCGGGCAGGGCCGTAGGCAGGCACTGGCGCCAATGACGCGGCAGCCCCAGGCAGAGCCCCCAGCTTGCCGCCAGGCTGAGGCAGGCCAGTAATATGGGATCGCTCATCGGTCGGCCCTCCGTCGTCCAGCCATCAGCAGCAGCGCCAGCCCCAAGGCCAGCGCCAGCAGATCCACCACCACAAACACCCGCTCACCCGCCGCCCAGGCGGCCCACCAGTGGTCGCTGACGGTTAGCAGATCCACGGCCGGCAGCAGCAGCCACAGCAGCCCGGCCAGCCCCAGCTGGACGCGCCAGCCCGCCCGTGGCCAGCAGGCCAGCAGGGCGCTGAGCAGCCAGCCGCTGCACAGCAGGGCCACCTCCCATTGCGGCCGCGCACTCAGCTCCAGCGGCAGCAGGCGGTTGGCCCACAGCACCAGAGCACAGGCCTGCAAGCTGCCGGCAATGCTGATCTGGTTGATCGCATCAACGCTGCTCAGCCAGCGACTGGGGCCGTAACGCTGGCGGCGTTTCAGGGGGTAGAGGAGAAGGCCGCTGGCGATCAGCAGACAACCGGCGGCGCCACAGATGAAGTAGATCCAGGAGAGCGCCAGACCCCCGTAGTGGCCCACATGCAGCCCGGCCATGGCGCGAAAGGCTACGGTCAGTGGCCGGAAGTCGAACTGCTCGTCCAGTGGCTGGCCGCTGACCCCATCAAAGGCCAGACGGTGGGCAATCAGTGCCAGCTGGTCTTCGGCGCTGCGCATCACCTCGACATGGGCGTGGCCATCGCCGGGGCGTACCACCCGCAGCAGTCTGCTATTGCCCTCGCCAAAGCGCGCGTCGGTCAGCGGCAGATAGCGCGACAGCGGCAGCAGCAGTGGCGCCGCTTCACCGGCTGGCGGGCGGCTGAAATCGCGCACCACGGCGCTGCGTAGCTTGCCGCCATTGCCGTCAAACAGCTGGTTGGTGGTCGCCGGGTAGAGGGTGGTAAACGACAGGCTGACACCGCTGTAGGTGATCATCAGCAGGAACGGCAGGGTCAGCACGCCACTGAGGTTATGGCCGTCCAGCCACGCCTTGTGGCCGCCGGCAGCGGGGCGGAAGGCGAAGAAATCCTTGAACAGCCGGGCGTGAATGAGGGTGCCGGTGATGAGGGCGATGACCATCGCCAGCCCGGCCACGCCGACCAGCCACAACCCCACCTTGCCGGCCAGCAGCTCATAGTGAAAGTCGACAAACAGGTGACCGCCGAGGGTGTCGCGCACGGCCATGGGCTGGCCGTCGCGCGGATCGAGATAGGCCTGCTCCATCGCCCGGCCCGCCCCCCAACTGGCGCTGAGGGCCGGATCGCGGGCGCTAGGCCAGCTCACCATCCAGCTTTGGGCAGTGGGCGCCTGCTGCTGCAAAAAGGCCACCGCCCGATCCAGCGCCTCGGCCCGGCTCACCTCGGGCCGGCTGGGGATCTCCGGTTGCATCCAGCGGCTCAGCTCATGTTCGAACACCGCCAGGGTGCCGGTGACAAACACCGGCAGCAGTAGCCAGCCGAGCAGCAGCCCGCCCCAGGTGTGCAGCTGACGCCAGCTGATGGTGGGCCAGGCGGCGGCCGGTTGCGGCTGGCGGCTCATGCCACACCCCCGGCCAGCAGCAGGGCGGTAGCGGTGACTACCACCAGCAGCAGTGCCGCCCGTTCGGGCCGTGGTGTCCAGCACAGCCACAGCAGCAGGGCGCAATGGATGGCCAGCGCCAGCAGGCCGCTGATATAGGCCAGATCAGAAGCGGGCAACGGCAGGCGGGCGGTCGCTCCCAAGAGCGCCTGGCTGGCCAGATAGCCGCCCACCACCGCTAGCAGCAGCCGTAACCCCAGAGTGAAAACAGGATGCTGACGCAGACGCATGCCACCACCCTCAGAAGCGCTGGGTGAGCGACAGGTAGTAGCGGCGCCCTTCGATATCGAAGTCGCTGCTGGTCGCCCGATCGTCATTGATGTCGGCCAGATTGAGGACGCCGCCGCGCAGGGTCAGGTTGTCGCTCCAGTCGTAACTGGCGCCCAGATCGAAGGTGCTGTAACCGGCCTTCTTGACCATGTTGAGGCCGCTGGCCGGCACGCTGATGTACTGATCGCTGTAGAAACGCCCTTTGGCGTTGAGGGTGAGATCGGTCAGCGCCAGCCAGTCGAGGCTGAGGGTGCCGCTGTGACGCGGGCGGTAGGTGAGCGGCAGGTCGACAGCGCCGCTGAGGTTTTTGGCGTCGAGGTAGGTATAGGTGGCATTGGCGCTCAGCCCCGGCTGCAGGTCGGCGGCGAGGCGCGATTCCACCCCCTGAGTGCGTACCTTGTTGAGGTTCTGGTATTCAAACACCGGCCGGCCATCGGCCAGAAAGCCGACGAAGTTGGGGTAGCTGGGGGCCAGCGCCGGATCCTTGGTGCGGCTGCTGATGTCGATCATGTCCTTGAGATCGGTGCGGAACAGGGTGAGGCCCGCCTGCCACTGGGCGCCATCGAACTGGGCCCCAAACTCGAAGCTGTCGCTGGTTTCCGGATCAAGATCGGGGTTGCCGACGATGTAGCAGCCAGCGGTGGCACTGCCGCAGGAGACCGAACCCCAGCTTGGGCTGTTCTGCAGCAGGGTAGGGGCGCGGAACGCCTCGGCATAACCGCCCTTGAGGGTCAGCCGATCACTGAGGTGGTAGACCAGATAGGCGCGTGGGCTGTTGTGGCTGCCGTAGTGCTGGTGGTCGTCGAGACGGGTGCCGAGGGTTAGCAGCAGGTCGTCGCCAAGGCCGATCTGATCCTCGATAAACAGCGCGTACTGATCGACATCGATGGTGTCGCTGCCACTACCGGTGAAGGCGCCGACGTGGTTCGGATCTTTAAGCTCTTGATAGCGGTAGTCGCCCCCGAGTGACAGGGTCTGGCTGGCCAGCTCCAGCGGCAGGCTGAGCAGCCCTTCGAGGTTGTAGGTGGTGGAGCGGTTGGGGTGGATCTCGCCGCTGATGTTGCCGGTGTCGTTGTCGGTTTGGTCGCCGTAGGCGCGCAGGCTGGTGCTGCCAAAATCGTAGCTGCCGTTGTGGCTGGCAAACCAGCCGAGGCGGCTGAGCTGCTGGCCGCTGTGCTCGCGCTCGCTGCTGTCGATGCCGATCTGCACCTCGTTGGCATCGTTGGGGGTCCAGCTCAGGTCGCTGTTGACGGCGCTGTTGCGCTGCTCGCCGAAGCCGGCCTGGCCGCTGTCATTGACGTCGGGGCTGTCGGGCTGGCGGCGGTCGCTGCTGCCGTAGATCTTGAACCCCAACCGGTCTTTGATCAGCGGGCCACCGGCGTAGAAGCCCAGCTTGTAGCTGTCGCCCTCGGCGCTGTCTTCGTGGGCGGTGTAATCGGCGCTGGCCGAACCTTGCCACTGGTCGGTGCCCTTGCGGGTGATGATGTTGATCACCCCGCCGATGGCGTCAGAGCCGTAGAGCGACGACATCGGCCCGCGCACGATCTCGATGCGCTCGATCGCCTCTACCGGCACCCAGCCGGTGTCGTAATCGTTGCCACGAAACACCGACGAGGTGCTGTCGACACGGCGGCCGTCGATCAGCTTGAGCACGTAGGCGGAGTCGAGACCACGGATCTGCACGGTGCGCAGGTTGCCGCTGTTGCTGATGGTCACCCCTTCGACCGTGCCCAGAATGTCGGTGAGATCGCGCACCGGGCTCTGGGTCAGCTGCTCATGGTCGATGATGCTGATGCTGGCCGGGGCATCGGCCAGCAGGGTGTCGCTGGCGGCGGCGGTGACCACGATCACCTCAACCGGCTCGGCATCCGGGGCGGCCACGGCGGGCAGCAGGAAGGCGGGCAAGGCGGTGAGGGCAACAGTCAGGGCAGCGGGGACAAAGCGCTTCATGGTCAAACTTCCACTTCAGGACAACGCGATATCGGCGTGAGGCCGGGTTCAGGCGGTGTGCTGGCGGATAGCTGGCTGACCACAGGCGTGAAGGGTTACGCCATGGCGCTGTTGTATGCTCGCTACAAATGAAAGTCAATCTCAACAATTGCACCCAAGGTGCAACAACGCGCGCCTAATCGCCCGCCTGCTGCTGGCGTTGGCGGAAGTAATGGTCGAGCTGGCGCAGCTGGTCGCTGCCATCATCGATGGCGTTGAACTGGGCGCGGAAGTCGCGGTGCCGCTCGCCGTCGAGATACCAGCCGACATGCTTGCGGGCGATGCGCGGCCCCAGCACCGCGCCGTAAAACTGATGCAGCTCGGCCACATGGTCGAGCATCAGCTGCTGCTGCAGCTCAAGGGGCGGATCGGCCAGCAGCTGGCCGCTGGCCAGATAGTGGGCCACCTGACCGGGCAGCCAGGGGCGGCCCTGGGCCGCGCGGCCGATCATCAGCGCATCGCAGCCGGTGTAGTCAAGCACCGCTTTGGCTTTTTCGGGGCTGGTGATATCGCCGTTGACTACCACCGGCATCGATACCGCTGCCTTGATGGCGCGCACCGTGTCGTATTCCGCCTCGCCTTTGTAGAGGCAGGCGCGGGTGCGGCCATGGATCACCAGCGAGGCGATGCCGCAGCGCTCGGCGATCTGGGCGATCGCCAGCCCGTTGCGGTGGTCCGGGTCCCAGCCGGTGCGGGTCTTGAGGGTCACCGGCACGCTTACCGCGCTGACCACGGCGCTGAGGATCTGCTCCACCAGCTCGGGGTACTGCATCAGTGCCGAACCGGCCAGCTTGCGGTTCACCTTCTTTGCCGGGCAGCCCATGTTGATGTCGATCACCTCGGCGCCCTGGGCAACGTTGTAGCGCGCCGCATCGGCCATTTCGGCCGGATCGCTGCCGGCGATCTGCACCACCCGCAGCCCCGGCTCGTCGCCATGGTCAAGGCGGCGGCGGTTCTCCTCGGTGTCGCGCAGCTGAGGGTTGGCCGACAGCATCTCGGACACCACCAGGCCGGCGCCCAGGCGCTTGACCAGGGTGCGGAACGGCCGATCCGTGACCCCGGCCATGGGGGCCAAAATCACCGGATTATCGAGTGGGTAGGGGCCAATCTTCATCTGCGCAAAAAACACCCAGGACAACAGCGGCGGACATTGTAGGCGGGCGATGCGGCGATGCAACCCGCTTTAGATGACGTAGCGCAGGATGCAGATGTAGTGGCAAAGACTGCCGGCCAGCACGAACAGGTGCCAGACGCCGTGAAAGTGTCGGACCCGTTCATCCAGCACGAAAAAGCCGATACCGCCGGTGTAACAGAGGCCGCCAGCCAGCAGCCACCAGAAGCCCTCCGGTGTCAGCGTGGCATAGAGCGGCTTGACCGCAATCAGGCACAACCAGCCCATGATGGCGTAGATCGCCAGCGGGATCAGGCGGCGGCCACGGTTGGGCAGGCTGTCGATGATCATGCCGACCAGCGCCAGCCCCCAGATCAGGCCAAACAGCACCCAGCCCAGCGTGCCGCGCAGGGTCACCAACGTGAAGGGGGTGTAGGTGCCGGCGATCAGCAGGTAGATGGCGTGATGGTCAAAGCGCTGCAGCCAGGCTTTGGCCGCGCCGCGCACGCTGTGGTAGAGGGTTGAGGCGCCGTAGAGCAGCACCAGGGTAGCGCCGTAGATGCTGGCGCTGACCACCTTCCATACATCGCCACTGGCGACCGCCTCCACCACCAGCACCACCAGCCCCAATACCGCCAGCACCATACCGACGAGATGGGAGATGCTGTTAAAACGCTCACCGTGATACATGAATGGTCGGACCTGTCGGATGCGGACGCTAACCATAGCCTGAGTCTGGCTGTCAGGGTAGGGCACTGCGGTTTATCAAGGCACCATTCTTGCCTCCCAGCCTCGGTCCTGCCACTGTCTGCGGTGGCGGCAAGCCAGCAACAACAAAACAGATCCGGGCTGATGGCCTGGACGCAACGGGTGGAGTAGTGATGAACAAAGCAGCTGTAATGGCGGCGGCGGTGCTGTTGGCGCTGGCGGCAGGGGCTCAGGCAGAGGTGTGGGCGTTGCGCGCGGCCGGCATGATCGATGTCGAGAAGGGTGAATGGCGGGCCGACCCGCTGCTGCTGATCGACGGCGAGCGGATCAAATCGGTGCAGTTCGGCGCTAAGGCGCAGCCCCCGGCTGGTGCACGGTTGGTTGATCTGGGCGAGCTGACCCTGCTGCCGGGGTTGATGGATATGCACGTCCACATCACCGGTGATGCCCGTCTGCATGGCTTTCGGCGGCTGGAGGTGTCGCTGCCGCGCTGGGCGATCAAGGGGGTGGCTAATGCCAAGACCACCCTTGAGGCGGGCTTCACCACGGTGCGGGTGCTGGGCGCCCCCGGCTATGCCGATGTCGCCCTGCGCGAGGCCATTGATGCCGGTGAAGTGCCGGGGCCGCGGCTGTTTGTCGCCGGCCCGTCGATCGGCATGACCGGTGGCCATTGCGATTCCAACCTGTTGCCGGCGGAGTGGCAGCAGCGCAGCGCCGGGGTGGCCGATGGCCCCTGGGCGGTGCGTGAAAAAGTGCGCGAGAACATCAAGTACGGCGCCGACGTTATCAAGTTCTGCGCCACTGGCGGGGTGCTGTCCAAGGGCACCGAAGTGGGGGCCCAGCAGTACACCGCCGAGGAGATGGCGGCACTGGTGGACGAGGCCCACCAGCTGGGGGCGATCGTCGCCGCGCATGCCCATGGCAGCAACGGCATCAAGGCGGCAATCCGCGCCGGGGTCGATTCGGTTGAACACGCCAGCTTCCTCGATGATGAGGCGATTGAGCTGGCTCTTGAGCATGGCACCTGGCTGTCGATGGATATCTACACCACCGAGTACATTCTCGGCGAGGGGCAGAAAGCGGGCATTCTTGAAGAGAGTCTGGCCAAGGAACGTAAGGTCGGCACCATCCAGCGCGACAGCTTCCGCAAGGCGGTTGAGGCCGGGGTCAAGATGGTGTTTGGCACCGATGCGGCGGTCTATCCCCATGGCGACAACGGCAAACAGTTTGCGCGCATGGTGCAGTTTGGCATGACGCCGGCCCAGGCCATTCAGGCGGCCACCGTCAACGCTGCCAGCCTGCTCAAGCAGCCTGATCTGGGGACGATCAAAGAGGGTGCCTATGCGGACCTGATTGCCGTGGCCGGTAATCCGCTGGAACAGATCAAGCTGCTGGAAAGCGTGCCGGTTGTGATCAAGGGCGGCTCGCTGGTCAAGGACCAACGCTGAGGTTGTCAGCATGCTTTACAAAAGGGGCTGCGAGCCCCTTTCGCTTTATCTCTATCTTATTGAATAACTTTAAATAAAAACGGATGGCACGCAGTTTGTGTGTATGCCTTTGCCCCCTCGCCCTTAATGGGAGAGGGGCAGGGGGTGAGGGTCGCTTGCCCTCCAGCCAACTGGCCGTGCGTCGGCTGACGTGGTGGCGTTGGCGATCAAGGGGTGGGGAGATGCGCTGATGTGCGCTGTCGCCTGCATCGGTTTATGCCTGATGCGTCATTCCCGCATGCCCCGTTATTCCCGCATGCCCCGTCATTCCCGCATGCCCCGTCATCCCCGCGTAGGCGGGAATCCAGTGCCTCCCCATGGCGCCTCAGTGCTGCCGTGAAGTCATTCCCGCGTAGGCGGGAATCCAGAATAGCTGCACGTGTCTGGCCATGTGGGAGCCTTGGCCTTTTCCCCCCTCGCCCCTAATGGGAGAGGGGTTGGGGGTGAGGGGCGTTAATTGGTGCCTTTTTAAGGTCTTTTTTATGGGCGTTACTACGCCGATCCTGAGTGCGGCATCCACCAGCATCACTGAACTCAAGCGCAATCCGATGGCGGTGATCAGCCAGAGTGATGGTGAGCCGGTGGTGGTGCTGAACCACAACAAGCCCACGTTCTACTGCGTGCCCGCCGCCACTTATGAAGCGATGGTGGATCAGCTGGAAGATCAGGCGCTGCTGTTGCTGGCCTTGGGCCGTCAGGATGGGCGCGAGGTCGAGGTATTGCTCGATGACCTATAGCCTGCGCTTCCATGAGCTGGCGCTCAAGGAATGGCAGGCCCTGCCAGAGGCGATTAAAGGCCGGCTCTCGGTTTAGCGTCAATCGGCGTGGGCTTGTTGGAACCACAGGCGAAAGCGCTGCTGCTGGCGGTCGAACAGGATGCAGTCCCAGTTGTTATAGACGTCATCCGTGCTCCAGCACACTACTTGTCCATCTGCTGCAGCCTTTTGCCGATCAAAAAGAGGTCTGTCGCCAAGCAGATAGGTCAGGTAGTCAGTGTCTGACTGGTCGTCGAACTGATCGTCGACACCACACAGGGTGTCGGCATAGCGATCGTCTTTGGGAGGGTGCGGATCGAACAGCCATGGATAGGGGTAGACATTGTCCAGCCGCCTTGTGGCTTCAAGCTCGGCGTCAATATCGTGCAGCTGAAGTGAGCCATCTTTGCGCCACAGGGCATAGCGCTTGACGCTGGCGCCAGAGGGCGATGGCAGCCAGACGCCGATCACCCGCTCGTTAGCGCTTTGGCCACTGAAATTACCCTGGCAGTTCGCCAGTAGTCGGTAATCCCGCAGCTGCTGGCGGAGCAATTGTTGTTCATCAACCGTCAGCGATGGCAGCAGTTGCTGATGGCGTGCTTCAACCTTGGGGGGTTCTGCAGCCACACTGGTCAGGGCGGTAAAAAGTAGCAGCAGATGCAGGGATGGATGGCGGCGTTTGGCCAGGCGGTTCATGCTGTGCGTCCTTGTCTGGTTGCTGGAATCTGAAGCCGTGATTTGATGCCTGCTGGCTTGCGCGGCTTATTCGAAATGGGCTGGGTCTGGCCCGATATCGATGTAGAGATTAATGCTCCGGCTGTGGCCAAACTCAGTGGGTAGCTCAATCAGACTAATGCTGCCGCTGATCTGATCATCGCTGGCCTGCTTCAGCGTCAGCGCATCCCCCAGATTGAGGTACCCCGCTTTATCTGCCCGTACCATCTGTTCGGCGGGCCCCAGCAGGACCTTGTCGACTGAGGTGTCACCTTGGGTCAAGGCTTCCCCTAAGGTCGATTCTGCAATCATCTGCTGTAGTTGGCTGGTGACGGCGGCTGTCGCTGCCTCATCCATGCCGTCAAAGTCGATGCGAAAATAATGCTCGTCGCGGTAACAGATGTTGCGGCTGCTAACCCCAATGGTGCCGTTGGCGAACGGGTAGAAACGGCGAATTATCTGCTGACCCTGCGGCCCGACGATGGCTGAGTAAAGGCCAGCAGCTGTTGAGGGGGACGGCGGGAAAGTGCGGGGGCAGAGTGCTGATTCCTGGGCGTTGCTGTGGTTGGCGATGGTCATCACCAGCAGCGCTACCGCAACGATCATTGCCAGCACTCGCCAGTGAGCGCTGCCTGGGCTGGTCCGGCACCCCATTAATCACCTTCTCCAACATCGACTTCGGGGCCGATGCCGATCCACAGAACGGCAGCGCGACGAAGTGGTGGAACAGCCGGTGAAGAGGCAACCGTCACGCTTGCACTT
Organism: Gammaproteobacteria bacterium; assembly: GCA_017425245.1. GTDB lineage: Bacteria > Pseudomonadota > Gammaproteobacteria > Enterobacterales > Neiellaceae > RGIG665. The sequence goes on along the minus strand of JAFOOX010000007.1, from coordinate 2,440 downwards.
AACACATCACCATTATCAACGGGCCATGAAATCAACGCGTCGAGGCCGATTGCCTTATTGGGAGTATTGGCTGCTTGCGATAGCCATGTTTCGAACTGGTTGCGGTAATCTAGCCCGTGCTTACGCCAGGTTGCGACTACGCGTGTGGGTTCCAACAGCCAGTAGAGCCGCTGCGCGGCTTTCACTTGCGCGGCCTTATCAGCTAGCGGGTATTCAATGCGAATGCTGTAGACAATGCCATGGCAGCCACTTTGCTCAACTTGTGCAGTGCTGTCATCGTTGAAATGGATGCTGGTGCGAAGAGTGATCTCGTCAGCGTAACGCTTGACCTGGCTTTCAGTGACGCCGACAACGTCAGGATGTTTGGCAAGCACTGGCGCCAATGGGGTGAGCGGATAAGGGCATTCGCCAGCGGCGGCTGGCATTGGCCCTAAGCCGCCCGCCATGCCGAATAGCAGCGCTATGATGACAGGGCAGTTCATTAATCACCTTCTCCAACATCGACTTCGGGGCCGATGCCGATCCAGAGCACCATGGCTTCTCGATAGCCCAGCACTGCGGGGCGCCCCAATTGGGCCATATACAGACTGATCAGGTCACCGCGCTTATTAGGCCAGCTGACCTCGCTGTCGAAGTAGAGATCATTGCCTTCAGTATTGGAGACTTGTGCCATCCACTTTGAGAACTGTGGCTGGTAATCCAGGTTATGCTTGCGCCAGTTGGCAACTACCAATGTTGGTTCCAATAGCCAATAGAGGCGTTTAACCGACTTTTTATATGCGGCTTCATCAAAGGATGGAAAGTCGATGCGAATGGTGTAGGTAATTCCATCACAGTTTTTGGTGTATCCCTGCTGTTCCACATAGGCGGTACTGTCATCGTTAAAGTGGATCGAGGTGCGGATTGCTGCTCTCCCTTCCAGCTCTTGCGCACCCCGATCGCGTCCACTTGAGCTTTCGGTGACGCCGACAACGTCGGCATGTTTGGCAAGCACTGGCGCCAATGGGGTGAGCGGATAAGGGCATTCGCCAGCGGCGGCTGGCATTGGCCCCAAGCCGCCCACCATGCCGAGTAGCAGCGCTATGATGACAGGGCAGTTCATTAGTCACCTTCTCCAACATCGACTTCGGGGCCGATGCCGATCCAGAGCACCATGGCTTGGCGAAACGCCCGGGCACTTGGGTCGTCCACAAGAGCAATAGAGAAACTGATGACGTCGCCACGCTGATTTGGCCACGTCACTTGTGAACTGAAATAGGTGTCTTGTCCTGGTTTTTGGGCTGCTTTTTCTGTCCAGGTTGCAAACTGCGGCTGATAATCGAGGTTATGCTTGCGCCAGTTGGCAACTACCAATGTTGGTTCCAGTAGCCAATAGAGGCGTTTAACCGACTTTTTATATGCGGCTTCATCAAAGGATGGAAAGTCGATGCGAATGGTGTAGGTAATTCCATCACAGTTTTTGGTGTATCCCTGCTGTTCCACATGGGCGGTACTGTCATCGTTAAAGTGGATCGAGGTGCGGATTGCTGCTCTCCCTTCCAGCTCTTTTGCACCCCGATCGCGCACGCTTGAACTTTCGGCAATGGCGATGACCTCCGGGCTGTTACGCAGCAATGGCTCCAGCGGCGTTAAGGGGTAAGGGCAATCCGTGGCCATGGCGACAAAGGCCATGCCGCCCAACAACAGCACCAGCAGTTTCATTTGTCCTCCTACTGTGCAATTTCAATATGCCAACAGCCATTGCTGCGTCGCTCATCAATAAAGTGAGATATGACGCCCTGCCTTTTAAGGTCGCTAATGGCTGCGGTGAACTTTTGGGGATGGAAGCAGCCAGAATTTGCTGCGCGTGTGGAGTTGACGCCAATGTCAAAGACATTGCGCTGGAGGAATGTCTCTTTGCTGACCATATGGCGAGATACGCGTTCTCCTCTGGAAATAATGAGATTAAGCTCTTCTTCCATCTTTTCGATGCAGGAAGCCCTAGCTAGGTGACGGTTATTGCCATAAACGTTAACAACGTCGACTAATGCACTTTTCTCATACATGCGCAGTTGAGCATCGATCCCCCTTTGGGCCCCGGCATACATGGCCTCTACTTGCGCACGTGGGGTACGAATGGTGCTGGTGATCACCGCCTTCTGCATGCCGGCTTCGCGCAGGGCGTCACGGATGATTTTTTTGCTTTTGGCAGACACCAGTTGCAGCTCATTGGCAATGCTTGGGGAGTAGACCACCGCGTTGCTGGCGTCCTGAAAGCTCTTAACTTTGTTGATGATGCTGTCGGCAACGGCGCGCCAGGGTACCTGGCCGGTGATCACGGCGCGGATCTGCTCGCGGTGCCAGGCCTCATAGCCGGCCAGCAAGGTGCGGATGCTTTTGCCGGAGGGGTCAATACGCCCGTCTGGGCGGCTGTAATTGAGGCTGTGGCGCTGGAAGGCGG
>JAFOOX010000060.1 GCA_017425245.1 Gammaproteobacteria bacterium | reverse complement strand
TTTGCCGGGATCCATGAATACAACCTGGGAGACGGGCCATCCCAAGTGACCGACATCAACATCGTTCAGGAGACCATCATCGACGTTCTCGGCCCTAGATACCGGCAGATTTATTCATGAATCGGGTGCGGAATGTCGGCTTAAGATACGCCAAGAACTCAGACCAAGAATGGCTCACAGCAGAACAAGGGCGAACTCTAGATCGCGACCACTGGCGCAGAGACTGTTTATAAGTTGGGATGTCGCTGCATTAGGCCTTTGGTACTGCGTTGCTGCCCGGTATCAGGCCATCGCCGAGAACCTCACTTGCACATCTCGCGGCGGGGCGAAAAACGGTGCCGAGGTAACCAGCAGGTCCGGATTGACGGCCGCATAGCCAGCAATGGTGGCCAGATTCACACCACCTGCTACGGCCACACGACAGTGATAGTGGCGGGCCGCAGCAACCACTTCGGCGACCTCAGTAGGTGACAGTTTTTCCAGCTGCAGAAACTCAACCCCGAGTTCAAGCAGAGCCAGCGCTTCACGGACGGTTTCGACCTCCACTACCAACGGTTTTTCCGGCTGCCGCCGCCGCATCTGCTGGACCGTGTCGGCCAGCTGTTGGGCGTTCATAAAAACCCGGTGTTCGGCGGTGAGCAGCAGGCTTTCTGACAGCCCCAGCCGATGCATGATGGCGCCCCCGGCAACAACGGCTTTGGCGGCTAACGCCTTATTGCCCGGAAAGTGCTTGCGGGTACAACCGACGGCGATGCCATTGGCGGCATCGACCATGGCAGCGGCAACAGTGGCGATGCCAGAGCAGGATTCGATAAGGGTCTGGGCGCATTTCCAACCCGCAAAGAGCGCAGCAGCTGGCCCCAGGCCGCTGAGGATGGCATCTCCCGGCTGCAACCAATCGCCACTTGCTGCGTGACGCTCAACCCTGACGCCCGCCAGCTCAAGAATGGCGGCCGCTTCCTCGACGGCGCAGCAGCACATGGGATCACGGGCGGCAAAGGTGATCGCCCCCGGTTTGGCGCCCAGGCCCAGATTGTGGCTGGTGAGATCGCCATAGGGGACATCGGCATAGAGCAAGGCGGCGAGTTCGGCCGGAGATAAGGCGAGCATGACAGTCCCTGATGGCAGCAAGGCGGCGGATTTAAATGCCTGACTGCAAGTATCGAGCAGCCGCAGTGCTGGTTTTAACGTTTTGATTTAAATGATTATTACTATTCCATTCAGGTGTCGCAAAAGCAACGGCGGCCAGGTTTTGTCGCAACTCGTCGGCGCTGCCCGGGCTCTGTGAGCCACCACGTGGCGGCTAATTCGCCTGCGGCACCCGAATGCAGGGTGCTGGCGCTGTGCGGGTCGCAGTTGGGCCAAGCCACTGCAGCGCTCCAAGAGATTGTGACTTGATTCACTGCGTTCGAATGCACGGGGTGTTAGCGTCCCGACGCCTATAAATCAAAGCAAGGATGCTCGGATGTCGACGACCGGCCCCTACCACCGTCGATGCTGCACAGTGAAGTTGCTATCACCCATGGGGCTGCTGGTCTTGCTCGGCGGCTGCGGCCAAGACAGCTTTGCGCCCGAGGGTTTGGCGGAGGTCTATGTCGATGACTTCACCTCATCGGCCCTTCAGCAATGCACAACTGCCGATCTGCCGCTGCAGCACGCCGACGCGGCCGAGTTCTTTACGCGCGCCAGGGTGGTCCACAGTAAAACCCTGCATGATCACTACCAACTGGCGCCCTGCCAACTGGAAGGCACAGCACGCTACGGTGAACAGCGCTGCAATTGGCAGATCCAAGCTGGTGCCACCGGCGCTTTGCAGTGCGGTGAACAGCACTGGCTATTTGCCTGTGATGACTGTGAGGCGTTGTTTGCGCCAACTTCAGATTATTCTCTCTAGTCCGAGTTTGACGTTGGATAGACACTTTTGATTAGTATGGCCTTAATGTTAGGGAGAACAATTTGCGATGAATCGATTAGTATTTTTGTTGTCAGCCGCAGTGCTGTGCGCAGTAGCGATTATCTATGTAACCCCCCAGAGTGCCTCCACTGACGATGGCGCGATAACGGTTGAAAATAACCCGGCGGTGGTTGCGGAAAATCAGCCGCAGCATCAAACCGCAACTGAATCAAGTAAGTCCGAGCCCGCCAACGCCACGTCAGCTCAAGCGGATAAACCAGATGCTAAATTTGGTTCGTACATGGCTGATCTTAAGTCAGGGATTAGTCGTGGAAATTTCCGAGGAGAAATTTTGGAGCTGTCTGCCGAGCGCATGTCTGCGCATTTGGCATGGCTGAATGGGATAATGGCCATTGATGACCAGCAACTGCTCGATGCTGCGGAGCAGGGCAGCCCGCGCGCTATTTCCCTACTATTTGACTACCATGACCGGGCTGGAAATGCGGAACCTACCGAATATTATGGCAAGCGCTTGTTACCCTTGATGCCGTCCAATGCACGCCTTTCGCTGGCGTTGCGCATTCAGAATGCGCTTGCTGCCAGTCAACGTTATGACGAAGCCGCTGTATATCTACTCTATGCGAATATGACTGGCATGAGTGCAACGTCCATGAGCCCGGTTAGCGACGATGACGTCGAATACTGGGCAACTGATTCTATTGAAGCGCTGGCTGCTGGTTATCCCGACGCAGGTATCGAAATGTTTTCGGTCAGTAATGTGATTGAGGAATGGCGAGCCCTGGACGCGCAGATCCGTGCTGAATCTGAAGCGTTGTTCGGCGATAGCCCTCCTGATTTCTCTGAAGTGATTACTGCTGCATCACCCGGCAATTGAGGTGGGCACATCATGTAGTGGCAGTGCAGGCGGGCTAAACGGTCTGCCCTGCTTGTGGCTTGTCAAGCTAAAATAGGGGAACAAGATGGCGGATATAAGCACGTTACTAGACACCATCAGCGTGTATCAAACCCAGTATGACCAAGTCGATAAGCTCTGGAACTACTTCAGCGTGGTCACCTTGGCCATGGTTGGTTTTGTCATCGGCAACGACAAAGCCACGCGTACGATCAAAGAGCCACTAGCGATCTTGGCGGTCTATTGGGTGTTCTGCATCGGCAACCATGCAGCCCTGATTAGGGGGCAGGAGCAGCTTGAACAGCTCGGGAAATTGGTTACCAACCAAGCGCACGAACTAGCTAATTCAGGTTTTAGTATTTCACTTGGAGAGTTTAAGCCATTAAGCACGGACTCAGTTAACTGGTTCCATTTAGGCGTGATCGCAGCGATCAGTATGGGGGTAATGGCGCAGGGCTAACGCATGATCAATCGTTGAGCAATCTGATCAAGAAGTGATCGAACGACAGGTCGGAGATGCGATTTTGGTTGAATTTTCGATTAAGGTCGGGCAAATGGTGGCGATCTGAACAGTAGACATCCATCCATGA
>JAFOOX010000059.1 GCA_017425245.1 Gammaproteobacteria bacterium | reverse complement strand
GGTAGGGCGGAGATGGCGCCGCTGCGTGGCCCGTTCGCCCTGAGCCTGTCGAAGGGCGTAATTGCCGGGATCGTGACCCAATCGCGTGGCTGTCACGGGCCTGTTATGAAAGCGTCAAAATGAGATCCGGGTAACAGATCATGCGGTCGGCAATCTGAAACGGTGCTGCTACCCTCGTTCTGCCCAATGTGCATGGTAAGGACACCACAATGACATGGAAGTACGAGGGTAAAACCTCTGCGTTTGCGCACCTCAAATTTGACCATCGCTCCAACTGCGCCCTCGACTACGGGCTGGACCCGAAGCTGTTTCTGCGTGGCCCGGTGTGCCTGAACCATCAGGCGGTGGTGATGCTGGGCAGCCTGAACAGCTACGACCAAGAGCAGGTGATGAAGGAGATCTATTACCTCATCGCCAACCCGACCAACCCCTCAAGCCTTAAGCACTCACGCAACCCGTTCACCTGTCTGTGGCGCACCCGCTACCCCTTTCGCAACTACCACTACCTGATTTGCTATAAGCGCCAGGGCAATGGTGAGGTGGTGATTGACGAAATCTTCTACGACCACACGTTAAGCGGCCATCATCAGCCCCACCGGGATAGCTGGGCGACCCGTTCCACGCAACGGCCAATGCTATTACGTTAAAGCGGATGAATACCTGCCCTATGATGGTCCAAAGGCTCGTAAAGAGATTGCCGCGATAGCTGGTGTTTGGAAAGCCGCTGAAGAGCCGCACCATCAGGTCACCACTCAGCATGCGGCGGTCAACGGCATGATGAATGGCTTCGACAAGGCGGTGTGGTTAATGGGGGTGCATAGTCAAGCGGCCTACCCGGCCGACCAAGTGCGCGAGTACACCTTGGTGCACAACCCCAGCGATGGCGTGCTGCTGGATGGCGTCGAGTCGGCCTTTGATAAGCGCCAAGGGCAAAAATCGCACAATGCCCAGCAGTTGGCGGCGGTGATGCAGCAATGCCAGCAGCAGGGGCGACGGGTGAAGTGGACAGTACACAGCCAGGGCGCGATTATCTGTTGCGCCGCGCTGGAAGAGCTGCACAAGCGCGGCATACGCATTCCTGGCCAACTACTGGCCATTCATGGCTCTGGCGCCAACATTGAGCGGGTACACAATAAAGCCAAAGCGGTGGGCATGGAGATTGTGGGCGTGGCCAACAACCCCTTTGATCTGGTGCCCAATCTGTTTGGCAACGTCGACCGTTCCACCAGCGGCCTGCGCCGCAGTATGAAGTTTTGTGGATTGGTGTTCGGCGACGACATCGGCGCTAGCCCCCATACCTTGCCCTATCTCGGGGCCGAAACCTATCGCACCCAGCTGCAGATATTGGGTTGTCATAAAAAGGCGGAACTGGTGGGTCGCTATATCGAACAGCAGATCAACAAGGGCATCAGCACATGAAGGAGCAGTACAGATGGGCCTGATCCGCAACCTGTGGCGGGGCTATCGCGGTGGGCCGAACTTCGATTCTGCCCAGTGGCAGTCCTTTATCATCGGTGACCAGCTGTTGCAGCTCTATCTGCCTGCCACCCCGTTTTACACGCCGGAAGCGCCCCCGCCGGAGCGTTACCCCCTCGAAGATCCGGGCTGGTTTGAGGCACATCAGGAGCAGTGCCTTCACCATCACTTTGTCCATCTCGTTACCGAGATTTGGCCCTTTGGCTTCTCTGTTGTCCTCCCCCTTCCAGGGGGGGGGCAGGCGATCGGCGAACTGACCTTTCAGGCGCGTATCAAGCAGGTGCCCGAACAGGCAAAGATGGACGCCTTTGATCTGGAGCGGCTGGGGCAGCTGGAGTTTTTAAGCCGCGAGGCTCACTACTGGGGTGAGCCACCACCGGAGGATGCCAAGAGCCAAGGGGGATGGAGGGGGGCCAATACCAAGCTTAAGCGCAAATGTGAGGCGGATGTTTACCGCCGCCGTTCAGACTATCCATCGCTGCAGGCCTATATTGACGATTCTGTGGCCGTCTATGGCTATCCGCCCATTCACCCCGAGGTGCGCGAGGTGGCCGGTCGCCGGTTTGTGTTCTATATCGAAGGACGCGGGCGGAATCAATATGACCGCACTTATAGCCTGCCGCTCACCAGTCGCTACTACCTGCAATTGCGTTTCCGTCACGACGTGATGGGCTGCAGCAAGCGCATTCAGCAGGCGGCGCTAGCTGCAGAGCAGCGGATTTTGACTGAGATGACCCTTGGGCCGATGGTGGCAGACCGGGTACCAAGCCATGGTGAGTTGGGTGAGCAGCGTTCCACTATGCCTGATGGCTCCGAGGCCTCGTTGGTGGATGGCCGTTAACCGGCCTTGAATGCGGCTTCGGCGGTCGATGTTGATTAGCCGATACGCGGCGGCCTGGGTTTTTGTTCCCCCTTTGGCAAAGGGGGATACCAGGGGGATTTTCTGAGAATGCCACTGCGTGGCGGCGGTGTGGCATTGAGATGCCACTGCGTGGCAGGCTTTAAGACAAATCGCGTGGCGATTTGGGTAAGAGCGCCGACTGGCCGGCGCAGGCCAGGTATTGAGAAGCCAACTGCGTTGGCGATGCGCCTGCGGCGCCCGGATGCGGGGTGCCGCCCCCGCGCGACGGGCAGGAGGAGGGTAGCCGGACCCTCCTCCTGCACCACCAGCCGGCCCGGTAGAGCAGTGCTATTAGTTCTGTGGCCTGTTCTGGTGCCGCTGTCAGGCCGCTCGACGGCACATCCTTGTGCCGAGCTCGCTCTCGCCGACATCCTGTCGCCTCGACCTGCCAGCCGCACCAAGGCTGGCGTGGGCTGATGGGCGATCTGGGCACTGCTCAAACGGGGTTGGAGTTACAGCGCTGCCGCTGTGATCCAAGTGAATGTAATCGT
>JAFOOX010000006.1 GCA_017425245.1 Gammaproteobacteria bacterium | reverse complement strand
GGTAGGGCGGAGATGGCGCCGCTGCGTGGCCCGTTCGCCCTGAGCCTGTCGAAGGGCGTAATTGCCGGGATCGTGACCCAATCGCGTGGCTGTCACGGGCCTGTTATGAAAGCGTCAAAATGAGATCCGGGTAACAGATCACGTGGTCGGCAATCTGAAACGGTGCTGTTACCATTTTTCTGCCCAATGTGCATGGTAAGGACACCACAATGACATGGAAGTACGAGGGTAAAACCTCTGCGTTTGCCCACCTCAAATTTGACCATCGCTCCAACTGCGCCCTCGACTACGGGCTGGACCCGAAGCTGTTTCTGCGTGGCCCGGTGTGCCTGAACCATCAGGCGGTAGTGATGCTGGGCAGCCTGAACAGCTACGACCAAGAGCAGGTGATGAAGGAGATCTATTACCTCATCGCCAACCCAACCCACCCCTCAAGCCTTAAGCACTCACGCAATCCGTTCACCTACTTGTGGCGCACCCGCTACCCCTTTCGCAACTACCACTACCTGATCAAGTACAAACGCACCGGCCTTGGTGAGGTGGTCATTGATGAAATCTTCTATGACCACAGGCTGCCCGGCAACTGCCAGCCTCACCGTGACGGCTGGTGCGCCCCGGCCACTCAGCGACCGATGCTCTATCACGTCGAAGCGAAGGCATACGTACCCTACGATGGCCCCAAAGGGCGAAAGGAGATTGATGCGTTAGCCGCAGCATGGGAGATCCCCAGAGCGCCTCAGCACCAAGTCACCACCGCCCATGCGGCGGTCAATGGCATGCAGAACGACTTTGAAAAGGCGGTGTGGCTGATGGGGGTGCACAGCCAGGCTGCCTACTCGGCTGACCAGGTGCGCGAGTACACCCTGGTGCATAACCCCACTGACGGTGGGTTACTGGATGGCATCGAGTCGGCCTTTGACAAGCGTCAGGGGCAAAAATCGCACAATGCCCAGCAGTTGGCTGCAGTCATGCAGCAATGCCAGCAGCAGGGGCGGCGAGTGAAATGGACGGCACACAGCCAGGGGGCGATTATTGTCTGTGCCGCGCTGGAAGAGCTGCACAAGCGCGGCATGCGCATTCCCGGCCAACTACTGGCCATTCATGGCTCTGGCGCCAACATTGAGCGGCTGCACAATAAAGCCACAGCGGTGGGCATGGAGATTGTACGCGTGGCTAACAACCCCTTTGATCTGGTGCCCAATCTGTTTGGCAACGTTGACCGCTCTCTCAGTGGCTTGCGCCGCAGTATGGCGTTTCGGGGGTTGGTGTTCGGCAATGACATCGGTGCCAGCCCTCATACCTTGCCCTATCTGGGCGCTGAAACCTATCACACCCAGTTGCAGCTTCTCGGCAACCATGACAAAGCCCGGCAAGTTGGCCGCTATATCGAGCAGCAGATCAAAAAGGGCATCATCACATGAAGGAGCAGTACAGATGGGCCTGATCCGCAACCTGTGGCGTGGCTATCGCGGTGGGCCGAACTTTGCGTTTGCCCAGTGGCAGTCCTTTATCATTGGTGACCAGCTGTTGCAGCTGTACCTGCCTGCCACCCCGTTCTACACGCCGGAGGCCCCACCACCCGAGTGTTACCCCATTGATGAAGCTGGCTGGTTTGAGAGGCATCAAGAGCAATTTCATCAGCACCATTTCGTACATCTCATCACCGAAATCTGGCCTTTTGGTTACGCGATCCCGATCCCGTTTCCGGGGGCCGTTCAAGAGGTGGGGCAACTGACCTTTCAGGCGCGCATCAAACAGGTGCCGGAACAGGCCAAAATGGACGCCTTTGATCTGGAACGGCTGGGGCAGCTGGAGTTTTTAAGCCGCGAGGCTCACTTTTGGGGTGAGCCAGTACCCAAGGAGTGTGCGGATAAAAAGGAGTGGCAGGGTAGAAACACCAAGTTAAAACGCGAATGCCAGGAAGATTTCCACCGTTATCAGTCTTTCTATCCTTCGCTGGAGGCCTATATCGACGAATGTATTTCCGGGTGTGGCTATCCAGCCATTCACCCCGAGGTGCGCGAGGTCGCCGGTCGCCGCTTTGTGTTTTACATCGAAGGGCGCGGGCGGAATCAGTATGACCGCACTTACAGCCTGCCGTTAACCCGCCGTTATTACCTGCAATTGCGTTTCCGCCATGATGTGATGGCCTGCAGCAAGCGCATTCAGCAGGCGGCGCTAGCTGCAGAGCAGCGGATTTTGACTGAGATGACCCTTGGGCCGATGGTGGCAGATCGGGCACCAAGCCATGGTGAGTTGGGTGATCAGTGTTCCACTATGGTTGATGACTCCGAAGCCACATTGGTGGGTGGCCGTTAACCGGCCTTGAATGCGGCTTCGGCGGTCGATGTTGATTAGCCGCTGCGCGGCGGCCTGGTTTTTGTTCCCCCTTTGGCAAAGGGGGATACCAGGGGGATTTTCTGAGAATGCCGCTACGCGGCAGTTGCGCCTGCGGCGGCCGGAGTGGGCTTTCGCGCCCACACGACGAGCCAAGGGAGGGTCGCCGAACCCTCCCTTGGCGAACCCTGTCGGCCCCGCAGATCACCACCATCGGTATCTGGCTGATGGTCTGCCGGGCTACGGGGTCGCCACAAAGTCACCTCCCTGTGCCTTAGTGGCTTTCGTCGCCGTCCAGGCGACTCACCCCCTACGCCCGGCTGGCCGTGCGCGGTTTGCCGCCGTGGGGGGGGTGATCAACGGGTGGGGCAGACGAAGATGGCGCTACTGACTGCTCCGTTTTCGCCAGTATTCTAGTGCCAGAGCTACCCAGACGAAACAAGCACAGGGCTTTTGGTGTTAATGCGCTCGCTTTTCACGCGCCGCATGCTGGACTTCTATGTTGATACGGTATAGAAATCAGCCAGATGGAACCCGACGGCCGCTGATTACAATTGGGTGAAAGCGAGCGCGCCTATTAATCACACTGTTATAACTTAGGAGTAGGCAATGGCATTGCCACCGTATTCTCGAGATGTTAGGTGGGGCGAGTATAGAATCGACACTCCGACTTTTCGGCTCACCCCTGTCGAAAAACCGGATATGTCGCCATTTCTATTTCACATGACTGGCCAAAAAGAAATACGTTCTATCTTGTCTCCTGCTATAGATGGTTTTCCAAAAAATAGCGGCTTTCTGAAATCAGCCATCCCTGATGCGCAAGGAGAGGATAGAAATTATGCTGCAGAAGTCGTTTGTTTAACCGAGTCACCTACTTTCTGTTTAGACTTCTTTCGTTATCGTAGTTTTAAAAGGTGGCGAAAAAATCAACTATTTGGAATTGGACTGGATAAAAGTGAGCTGGCGGAACTTGGCGCTAGGCCTTGTATTTATGCCGATGAACAGCTAAAGAACGATCTTATAGTCATAAAGCATCGGCTTGAAGAGATTGAATTGCAAGACCAAGTTCTTAGAGAGCGACTCCCGTCACTTATTAATCGAGCATACCCACTGATAATGCCTCTTCTAGAAAACAAAGCAAGCCAAGGATTTATGTGGGAAAGAGAGTGGCGATATGAAAATGCAGAATATGGTGGTTTAGTATTCCCTTATTCGGCGATCAAAATCGTATGTTGCCCAGAAGGCGAGGAAGAAGAAATTCGACTCGTTTTAGGAGATTGCTCAAACAATATTGCATTCGTAAGATCTTGGCGAGAATACAATGAGGTTACCAGTTATCTGAAAAGCAGAAAACGTGAGATGCATGTTCCTAGCAAGGTTGCATATAGTAATGATCAAGAATACTTAAACGCATTAGAAGAGCAGTTAGTAAATCATAAGTCTGTTTTTAATCGCATAGATGCATTCAAAGACTTCATCGAAGCCATTGAAAGTAAAGAGGCTTCTACAGGAGATGCTTTGCACGAGCTGCAGCAGACTATGGATGCAATGATTCAGCAGATACGAAACATCCGGGATAAGTTTTAATAAAGCATTGCTGCGGACGAACTGTTGAATGTAGCGTTAGCCTTAAATAGAGATTGGCCACATGAAAGAAATAATCATAAATGACTGGTCGGAAATATTTGATCTCGAGATCAACTTTCCATTGGATTATTTTAGGGGGCAATCAAGCGCTGATTGGGACATAACATCTTCACTTCAGCGTCTTCTGAAGGGCACTGATTATGAGGAAGACCCCTCAAATACTGAATTTTGGTTACTCCGAGATTTCAAAAGAGGTGCTGGTTTATATTTAAATGATTTGCCAGCTGAGAGTGATTTGGTTTCATGGCTATCTTTAATGCAGCATTATGGCGCACCAACCAGATTGATTGACTTCACACAATCATTCTATGTTGCGTGCTATTTTGCATTGTCAGGTGCTGAAGATGATGCGGCGGTTTGGGCTATCGATCCATTTTTAACATTTGATATTGCTAAAAAGGTATTTAAAGTTTCGCTTTCGGGATTAAGGGATGAGTGGGACGATTTATCTACCAAATGTGGAAATGAGTATTTAAACAAAATCCTTGCCACTGCGGAAAAAGCTTCACACGAAGAACAATCAATGGGGGTAATTGCCATTCAGCCATATAAAATGCACACACGGCTTAGTATCCAGCAGGGGATTTTCATGATGCCTCTTGATATAAGGAGTGGTCTTATTGAAAACCTTGAGCCATTTGTGGGCTCAGAGCGTGAACAGATAAAAAAGATAATATTGAAAAAGAAAGTGTTTAGCAGCGCTTTGGGGCACTTAAAAGCAATGAACATTACTTCAGAAAGTTTGTTTCCTGGAATTGAAGGTTTTGCAAGGTCTCTCGCTCACAAACAAGTCAATAAAAACTAACAAGGCCAGCCAGCATCGCTCTCTTCGTTCGTTGGCCCTCGTTTCACTTGGCCGTAGCTGGCAAAGCCAGCCTTTTATTAACGCTGTCGCTTCCCCCACCACTCACGCCCGCTATTCACAGCCATCAGTGGTGGGGTTGTTTCGTTTACACCGCCAAATAACCTGCAATCTTGCTTTCGTTAACGCTGCTGCGTAGTTCTTCGTGGACGATTTCGCCTTTTTCGATTACCAGGATGCGGTCGGCGATGTCGAGGGCGAAGCTGAGGACCTGTTCCGAGACGATGATCGACAGGCCGCGCTGGTCGCGGATCAGTTTCAGGGTGCGGCCGATTTCGCGGATGATCGACGGCTGGATCCCTTCGGTGGGTTCGTCGAGCAGCAGCAGTTTGGGGTCGCTGGCCAAGGCGCGGGCGATGGCCAGTTGTTGCTGTTGGCCGCCGGAGAGGTTGCCGCCGCGGCGGTTGCGCATTTCGCGCAGTACCGGAAAGAGATCAAACAGCTCGCTGGGGATGGAGCGGCGGTTGGTGGTGGTCAGGCCGGTTTCGATGTTTTCGCGCACCGTCATGGTGGAGAAGATCATCCGTCCCTGGGGCACAAAGCCAAAACCGCTTTTCACCCGTTCGAAGCTTTTTAACCGGCTGACCTCTTTATCCTCCAGCTGCACGCTGCCGCCGGAGCTGGGGATCACCCCCATCAGCGATTTCATCAGGGTGGTTTTGCCCATGCCGTTACGGCCCATGATGGCGACAATTTCGCGCGGTTTGACCTGAAAATTAAGGCCGTGCAGCACTTCGCTCTGGCCATAACTGACGCGGTAATCGGTGACGTTCAACATACTGCGTGCTCCTTAATGGCCGAGATAGACTTCGATCACTTTGGGATCGTTCTTCACCTTGTCGATGCTGCCTTCAGAGAGAATTTTGCCCTGGTGCAGCACTGTCACTTTGTCGGCGATGCGGGCGACAAACTGCATGTCGTGTTCGATGACGATCACCGACCGCCCTTGGCTGATGCGGCGTAACAGCTCGGCGGTTTTTTCCCGCTCCACCACCGACATGCCGGCCACCGGCTCATCGAGCATCAGCAGCTCCGGGTCCTGGATCAGCAGCATGCCGATCTCCAGCCACTGCTTTTGGCCGTGGCTGAGCAGTTCGGCCTGCTTGTCCAAGAGGTCGGCGAGGAAGATCATTTCGGCCACCTCCTGCACCCGTTTGATCACCTCGGCATCGCGCTTGAAGGTGAGGGCGCCCCACACTGAGCGGCCCTTGGGGTAGGAGATCTCGAGGTTCTCAAACACTGTCAGATCGCCGTAGATTGACGGGTTCTGGAACTTGCGGCCGATGCCGGTGCGCACAATCTCATGCTCGCGCATGCGGGTGATCTCGCGGTTGCGGAAGCGGATGGAGCCTTCGGTGGCTTTGGTACGGCCACAGATCAGATCCAGCACCGTGGTTTTGCCGGCGCCATTGGGGCCGATGATCACGCGGATCTCGTTCTCATCGACGTAGAAGCTCAGATCGTTGACCGCCTTGAAGCCATCGAAGGAGACCGTCAGCCCCTCTACGGCCAGCACAAAATCGGTGTTGCTCATGGCTGTGCTCCTTGTGGCTGTTTGGCCTCAATGGCGGGGACTGCGGCGGGTTCGGTTGTCGCTGGCAGCCAGCGTGCGATCAGCCGGGCCAGATGCGGGGCGACGTAGCTGTTGTAAAGGCCGGCCAGACCGTTGGGGAAGGCCATCACCACGGCGATAAACAGCCCGCCCATGGCAAACAGCCATAGCTCGGGGAAGCTTTCGGAGAAGGAGGTTTTTGCGAAGTTGACCAACAGTGCGCCATAGACCGCGCCAATCAGCGACAGGCGGCCACCGACGGCGCAGAAGATCACCATCTCGATGGAGGGGACAATGCCCACCAGCGTCGGCGACATAAAGCCCACCTGCAGGGTGAACATCGCCCCGCCAATGGCGGAGAACACCCCGGCCATGCAGAACACAAAGATCTTGAAAGCGGCGACGTCGTAACCGGAGAAGCGCACCCGGTCCTCTTTGTCGCGCATTGCCACCAGCAGCCGCCCCAGTTTGCTTTTGCTGATGTAGTGGGCCAGCCCAAGGCAGCCGAACAGCAGCAGCACACACAGGTAATAGAACAGGTATTTGGCGCCGTCGGTGCGGATATCAAAACCCATCAGGGTGCGCAGATCGGTCATGCCGTTCACGCCGCCGGTGTAGCCTTGCTGGCCGATGATGAGGATGGTGAGGATGGCCGCCAGCGCCTGGGTGATGATGGCGAAGTAAACGCCGCCCACCCGCCGGGTGAACATTGCCAGGCCGATCACCATGGCGATGATCGCCGGTACCAGCACAATCGCCAGCAGGGTAAAGCTGAAGCTGTGAAAGGGCTGCCAGAACCAAGGCAGTTCGGTCAGCTGGTTCCAGTCCATAAAATCCGGGATGCCGGGGGTGGACTGAATTTTGGTGCTCTCCGGATCTGAGGCTTCCAGCTTCAGGAACATCGCCATGGCATAACCGCCCAGGCCAAAGAACACCCCTTGGCCGAGGCTGAGAATGCCGCCGTAGCCCCAGCACAGCACCAGCCCGACGGCGACAAAGGCGTAGGTGAGGTATTTGCCGATGAGGTTCAGGCGGAACAGATCGAGGGCCAGCGGCAGCACCAGCAACAGCAGCAGGGCGAGCAGGGCATAGCCCATCAGGTTGCCGCCGGGCAGTAGCGAAGCAGGTTTAATGGTCATGGTGGCTACTCCTGTTCAGCGCCGGACTTTGAGGCTGAACAACCCTTGGGGGCGCAGCATCAGGATGAAAACAACGAACAGCAGGGTGAGCACCTTGGACATGGAGCCGCTCAGGAAGAACTCCATGGTCGATTGCGCCTGGGAGATGGTGAAGGCCGAGGCGATGGTGCCGAGCAGACTGGCGGCGCCGCCGAACACCACCACCAGGAAGGTGTCGACGATGTAGAGCTGGCCGGAGGTGGGGCCGGTGGAGCCGATCATGGTGAAGGCGCTCCCTGCCACCCCGGCAATGCCACAGCCCAGGGCGAAGGTGAGGCGGTCAACCCGTGCGGTGTTGATGCCCACGGCGCCAGCCATCGGCCGGTTCTGGACCACGGCGCGCACCTGGGTGCCCCAGCGCGAGCGGTACATCAAGATGCCGACGGTGAGCGAAATGCCAAGGGCCAGACACATTACAAACAGGCCGTTGATCGGCAGTTCGATGGTGTCGGTAAGCGGGTAGGAGCCCATCAGCCAGTCGGGCAGGGTTACCCCCACTTCACGGGCGCCAAAGATGGTGCGGTAGGCCTGCTGCAGAATGAGGCTAAGCCCCCAGGTGGCGAGCAGGGTGTCGAGTGGCCGTTGGTAGAGGTGGCGCAGCATCAGCCATTCCACCAGTGCGCCCAGTAGCCCGGCGGCGATAAAGGCCAGGATCATCGCCAGAATAAAGTAGCTGCTGAAGTAATCGGGCAGGTAGGCCGAGAACAGTTCGGAGGTGAGGTAGGTAACGTAGGCGCCGAGGATCATGAACTCGCCGTGAGCCATGTTGATGACCCCCATCTGGCCGAAAATGATCGCCAGCCCGAGGGCCATCAGCACAAATACCGAGAACAGGATCAGCCCGGCAACCCCCTGCATGGCAAAAATCGAAAGCAGTTCCGATGTGGTGTATTCAGCGAACATGGCGCTATCCCCTTACAGCCTGGTGGTCAGTCATGTGCGGTGTCATCAGCCGCGCCTGGGGTTGCTCCTGCTGCCGGCCGAGGCCAGCAGCAGGAGGCAGTGCTGTTACTGGTAGCCTTCCGGGAAGGGGTTGGGTTCGATCAGCTGTTCGGTTTCAAACACCACATCGTACTGGCCGTCAGCGCGGGCATGGCCGATGCGGGTCTTGGACCACAGGTGGTGGTTGGGGTGGATCTTGACGTAACCCTCAGGGGCGGTGGTCAGCTCAATCCCCGGTGAGGCGGCACGGACCTTGTCGATATCGAAGGAGCCGGCTTTTTCAACTGCGGCTTTCCACAGCCAGGGGCCAAGGTAGGCGGCCTGGGTGACGTCGCCGATCACGGTGTCTTTACCCCAGCGCGCTTTGAACGCTTCGACAAAGGCTTTGTTGTTGTCATTCGGCAGGCTCTGGAAGTACTTCATGGCGGCGTAGGCACCAACCATATTTTCACCACCGATCCCCAGCACTTCGTCTTCGGTGACCGAGATGGTCAGCACCAGCGGCTTCTCTTTGGTCATGTCGATGCCAGCGGCTTTGAGCTGCTTGTAGAAGGCGACGTTGGAGCCGCCGACCACGATGGCGTAGATCACGTCCGGTTTCTTCAGTTTGATCTTGTTGATCACCGAGTTGAACTGGGTGTGGCCGAGGGGGTAGTACTCTTCACCCACCACGCTTAGCCCCAGTTTTTCGATGTGCTTGCGTGCGATCTTGTTGGAGGTACGTGGCCAGATGTAGTCGGAGCCGAGCAGGTAGAAGCTCTTGGCCCCCTTGTTTTTCACCACCCAGTCGATGCCAGCGATGATCTGCTGGGTGGCTTCCTGGCCGGTGTAGATGACGTTGGGTGACTGCTCCAGCCCCTCATAGAAGGTGGGGTAGTAGAGCATGCCGTTGTACTGCTCGAAGATCGGCAGCACCGCCTTGCGCGAGGCGGAGGTCCAGCAGCCGAACACCGCCGCCACCTTGTCGTTGACCAGCAGCTTCTTCGACTTTTCGGCGAAGGTTGGCCAGTCGCTGGCGCCATCTTCCTGGATGTATTCGATCTGGCGACCGAGCACGCCACCCATGGCGTTGATCTGTTCAATGGCCAGCATCTCGGCCTGTACCGAGCCGGTTTCGCTGATCGCCATGGTGCCGGTGACCGAATGCAGAATGCCCACCTTGACGGTGGTGTCGGTCACCGCCAGGCCGGTGGTATTGACCTCGGCCTGTAGCGTGGCGGAGAACGCCAGGGAAGCTGCCAGCCCGAGCAGGCTCTTGGCCCAGCGCTTGGGCTGGTGTGTGTGTCGCACGGTCGTTGTCATGATCATCCCCCTCGTTGCTTGAATAGCCGCTAAGCGGTGGCGGCCAATGGCGGGCTCCGGCAGCATCGGTTGGCGCTGCTGTGGTGGCCTGTGAGCAATCTAGGGACGGGCGGCCTGCACCACCATTCGATAAACGACTCAGGCGGCTACGTCATTTGACGCATGGGCGGCAGGCGGGGGGCCAGCTTAGAGTCCGGTCATCCGCCCGGCATGCCAAAGGCATGAGGGGAGACCTGAATCGCTAAGGCTGGCACTGGCTAACGCTTTTGGGGTAAGTTGCAGATGCATCTTTTTAGCATTGGCCTCGCGCTATTGGCCCGTTTTGCAGCAGGAACAAGGCCAGTATGAGCATCGTCGCCAAGCAGCAGATTTTTCGCGTTCGGCGTAATTACAACCAGTGGGTGGCCAACCAGACGCTGGAAGATTACGCCCTGCGTTTTACCGCCAAAGGGGCGCGCCGCTGGTCAGCCGGGCGGGTCGCCACTACCGCCTTGGGGGCGATCTCCTTTCTGGCGCTGGAAGCCATTGGCGCCGCCATCACCCTGCACCACGGTTTTGATAACGCCCTGTTTGCGGTGCTGCTGGTCAGCGCCCTGATCTTTCTCACCGCCTTGCCGATCAGCTATTACGCAGCCCGCTATGGGGTGGATATCGATCTGCTCACCCGTGGCGCCGGTTTTGGCTACATCGGCTCGACCATCAGCTCGCTGATCTACGCCTCTTTCACCTTTATCTTTTTCGCCCTTGAGGCGGCGATCATGGCCATGGCGTTGGAGCTGATCATCGGCCTGCCGCTGGCCTGGGGTTACCTGATCAGCTCGCTGGTGGTGATCCCGCTGGTGACCTTTGGCATCACCCTGATCAGCCGTTTTCAGCTGTGGAGCCAGCCGCTGTGGCTGCTGTTGCAGTTGCTGCCGTTCGGCTACATCCTCTACGCCAATGCTAGCGCCGTCAGCGATTGGGCCAGTTACGCCGGCGCGGAGCGCGGTAACGAAGGGTTGAGCCTGCTGGCCATTGGCAGTGCCTCGGCGGTGCTGTTCTCACTGATTGCCCAGATCGGCGAACAGGTGGACTTGCTGCGCTTTATGCCGCCACCCGAGCAGCAACGGCGCTGGCGCTGGTGGGCGGCGCTGCTGGCCGGTGGGCCGGGCTGGATCCTGATCGGCGCGGTCAAGATCCTGGCCGGCTCGTTTTTGCTGGTGCTGGCGCTCAACCATGGGCTGGACCTGGATCAAGCCAGTGATCCCACCCAGATGTATCGCATCGCCTTTGGCTATGTCAGCAGCAATCCCGATGTGGTACTGGCCCTGACCGGCATCTTTGTGGTGCTCAGCCAGCTCAAGATCAACGTCACCAACGCCTACGCTGGCTCTATCGCCTGGTCGAACTTCTTTTCGCGCCTGACCCACAGCCACCCCGGCCGCGTGGTGTGGCTGGTGTTCAACGTGGCCATCGCCTTGCTGTTGATGGAGCTGGGGATCTACAGGGCGCTAGAGCAGACCCTCGGCTTTTACGCGGTGGTAGCGGTGGCCTGGGTGGGGGCTCTGGTGGCTGATCTGGTGATCAACAAACCACTGGGTTTAAGCCCGGCCCATATCGAGTTCAAACGCGCCCATCTGTTTGACATCAACCCGGTCGGGGTGGGGGCGATGCTGGTCGCCTCGGTACTGGGCATTCTCTGCCACAGTGGCCAGTTGGGTGAGCTGGCCCAGGCACTGTCACATTTCATCACCCTTGGCGCGGCGCTGCTGCTGGCGCCGGCCATCGCCTGGGCAACCAAGGGGCGCTATTACCTGGCCCGCCCCAACCAGATCCCGGTGTTTCAGCCGGGTCAGGCGCCGGCCATGGTCACCTGCTGTATCTGCGAGCATCACTTTGAGCAGGAGGATGTTACCCATTGCCCGGCCTATGCCGGCCAGATCTGCAGCCTGTGCTGCTCGCTCGATGCCCGCTGTCAGGACTACTGCAAGCCGGGCGCGAATTACGCAAGCCAGCTCGCAGCCTTTTTCCGTAAGGTGCTGCCGGTCTGGATCACCTCTAACATCAGTGCCCGGCTCGGCCACTTCCTGGTGTTGGTGACGGCGCTTAACGGCTTGTCGGCACTGCTATTGGCGCTGATCTACCACCAGAGTGTGCATCATGCCGGCGCCAGTGCCGGGTTGCTGGCCGCCACTTTGTGGCAGGTGTTTTTCCTGCTTTTGATTGTTACCGGCGTGATCTGCTGGCTGTTTGTACTGGCCCATGAGAGCCGGCTGGTGGCCCAAGAGGAATCCCAGCGCCAGACCCGCTTGCTGCTGGAGGAGATTGAGGCCCACGAGCGCACGGATAAAGCGTTGCAGCAGGCCAAAGAGCATGCCGAAGCGGCCAATCTGGCCAAGAGCCGTTATCTCACCGGCATCAGCCATGAGTTACGTTCACCGCTCAATGCGGTGCTGGGCTATGCCCAGCTGCTGGAGCGTGATCGGGATATTCCGCCGCAGCGGCGCCAGGCGCTGGGGGTGATCCGCCAAAGCGGCGAGCATCTGGCTGATCTGATCGAAGGGCTGCTTGATATCTCCAAGATCGAAGCCGGGCGGCTGGATCTGCATCAACAGCAGGTGCAGATCCGCCTGCTGCTGGAGCAGTTGGCCCACATGTTCCGGCTACAGGCCCAGGCCAAAGGGCTGCGCTTTCACTTTGAATACCTGGGCCACTTTCCGTTGCTGGTCAAAACCGACGAGAAACGGCTGCGCCAGATCCTGATCAACCTGCTCTCCAATGCGGTGAAATACACCCGTGAGGGGCAGATCCGCTTTACCGCCAGTTACCGCAATCAGGTGGCCGAGTTCACTGTTAGCGATAGCGGCGAGGGGATCGCGGCAGATGATCTGGAGCGCATCTTCCGCCCCTTCGAGCGCTTGCGCCAACCGGGCTCGACGGCCACGGGGACCGGCCTGGGGCTGACCATCACCCGCCTGCTGTGCGAGATCATGGGCGGCGATATCGCCGTTAGCAGTACGCCCGGCAAGGGCAGCACCTTCAAGGCGATGCTGATGCTGTCGCGCGTCGATGATCTGCATCTGCAGCAGGCGGTGCCTGCAGCTGCCGCCCAGATCATCGATGGCTATCACGGCCCGCGCCGTCAGCTGTTGGTGGTGGACGATGATGATTCCCACCGCCGGCTGATGCGTGAACTGCTTGGTCCACTCGGATTTGAGCTGCTGGATTTTGCCAATCCGCTGGAAGCCCTGGCGTTGTTGCAACACTGGCAAGGTGAGGGGCGGTTACCCGATCTGGTGATGCTGGATGTGGCCATGCCGGGCATGGATGGCTGGCAGTTGGCTCGCCACATTCGCAGCCTTGCCCCAAGCTTGCCGCTGGTGATGGTGTCGGCCGATGCCAGCGATGGAGTGGTGCAGGGGGCCGTGGCCGATAGTGCTGAAACCACATTGCATCAGGCCTATCTGTTCAAACCGGTGCATGTTGGCCAGCTGCTTGAACAGATCGGCGCTCTGCTGGAGCTTCAGTGGTGCTATCGCCATCAAAGCGATAGTGCGGGCGAGATACCAGCCGTATCGCCGGTGTCGGCTGTCAGTGCGCAACTCTTGGCGGAGCTGGCCCATCTGGCCCGTATTGGCCACCGCAAGGGGTTGCAGCTCAAGCTGACCGAATTGCAGCAGCAAGAGACGCATGACTCGCAGTGGTTGCAGCAGCTGCAGGCACTCACCAGTAGTTTTCAGTTTGAGCGGCTGCTGCAGTTGCTCGATGAGCAAGCAGCCTGACGTGGAGAAGCAATGAGCAATACCCCAGCTGATAACAGCAACAGCAAGCCAGTAGCCCTGGTGGTGGATGATTCGCTGGAGTGCATGCAGATGCTCAATGATGCGCTGGAAGAGGCGGGCTTTACTGTGCTGGTGGCGCTGGAAGGGAGCCAGGCGTTGACCATTACCCATAACATCCGGCCGGATATCATTCTGCTCGACGCCATCATGCCGCACATGGATGGCTTCGAGACCTGTCGCCAGCTCAAACGCCGGGCGCAGCTGGCCGATGTACCGATCCTGTTTATGACCGGGCTGACCGATACCGATCATGTGGTGATGGGCTTTGAGGCGGGTGGCGTTGATTACGTGACCAAGCCGATCAACATGCATGAACTGCTGGCGCGGATGCGCGCTCACCTGAACAACGCCCGTATCACCCGCCAGGCACGGCGAGCGCTGGATGGCGCTGGTCAGTTTCTGCTGACGGTGGATGGTGATGGGCGTTTGCGCTGGGCGACGCCACAGGTGTGCCAACTGCTGGAACAGGCTGAGGCCAGCATCGATGCCACCAGCCTGCAGCCAGCCCTCAGCCAGCGGCTGGCTGACTGGCTACGGCAACGGCCAGAGAGCGGCCAGCAGTTGCGCGTGACGGTGGCGGGTGGGGTGCTGCAACTGGAATTGCTGACTGTGATGGATGGCAAAGAGTATTTGTTGCGCCTCGGTCATAGCCACAATGATGACGACGACAGCGCCCTGCTGCGCCAAAAGCTTGGGTTAACCTTGCGCGAGGGCGATGTGCTGCTGTGGATCGCTCGGGGTAAAACCAACCGTGAAATCGGTCAAATCCTCGAAATGAGCCCGCGCACAGTGAACAAGCACCTTGAGCAGATCTTCCGCAAGCTGGGGGTGGAGAACCGCACCAGCGCCGCCGCCGTGGCCCTCAAATGGCTAAGCAAAAGCTGACAGCCGAGCTGCCGACGCCTTCAATGACCGCATCTCGCATCTCGCATCTCGCATCTCGCATCTCGCATCTCGCATCTCGGTTTCGGCCGCAACCCCATCTCATAGGTTCCGACTATCAGCTCATTAGAAATAATCGATTATCCCATCTACCCTGTCATCGCTAGTATCGCTCTCGTTGACTCACAACCCGCTCCAACCACTCCAAGGAGAGACGCATGTCCAGTCTGATCAATAGCCAAGTGCAGCCGTTCAAAACCCAGGCCTTCGTCAACCGTGGCGACAAGGGCGAGTTCATCACCGTTACTGACGACAGCCTCAAGGGCAAATGGTCGGTGCTGATCTTCATGCCGGCAGCCTTCACCTTTAACTGCCCGACCGAGATCGAAGACGCCGCCGACAACTACGCCGAGTTCCAGAAGGCCGGTGCCGAAGTCTACATCGTCACCACCGACACCCACTTCTCGCACAAGGTGTGGCACGAAACCTCACCGGCTGTGGGCAAAGCCAAGTTCCCGCTGGTTGGCGATCCGACCCACGTCCTGACCCGCGCCTTTGGTGTGCACATCGACGAAGAAGGTCTGGCCCTGCGTGGCACCTTCGTCATCAATCCGGATGGCGTGATCAAGACCGCTGAAGTGCACAGCAACGAAATTGCCCGCGATGTGTCAGAAACCCTGCGCAAGCTCAAGGCAGCCCAGTACACCGCCTCTCATCCTGGCCAAGTCTGCCCGGCCAAGTGGAAAGAAGGCGCCAAGACCCTGGCTCCGTCGCTGGATCTGGTCGGCAAGATCTAAGGCAGCACCCGGCGGCAGTCTCCGCTGCCGCCCACTGACCCAGTGCCAGCGTGGCACCCCCAACCCGGGGTTTTGGCTCCGGGTTTTTATTGCCTGAAATAGCCTCATTGACCGAATGCCGAAGGAGATTCCCATGCTCGACACCGAACTCAAAACCCAGCTCAAGGCCTACCTCGAACGCCTTGTGACCCCGATTGAGCTCGTCACTACCCTGGATGACAGCGCCGCCTCGCAGGAGCTGCGTGAACTGGTGGTGGAAGTGGCTGAGCTCTCCGACCGCATCAGCGTGCGTGAGGACCATAACGCCGCCCTGCGCAAACCCTCGTTCGCGGTCAACCGCGTCGGTGGTGGCGACAGCGGTGTGCGCTTTGCCGGCATCCCGCTCGGCCATGAATTTACCTCGCTGGTGCTGGCCCTGCTGCAGGTCAGCGGCTATGCGCCCAAGCTCGACGCCGAGTTGATCGAACAGATCAAGGCGCTGCCGGCGGGGCTCCAGTTTGAAACCTATATCTCGCTCTCCTGCCACAACTGCCCGGACGTAGTGCAGGCGCTGAACGTGATGGCGGTGCTTAATCCCGGCATCAGCCACACCATGATCGACGGCGCCCTGTTCCAGGATGAGGTGACCGAAAAGCAGATCATGGCGGTGCCCAGCGTGCAGCTGAACGGCCAGCACTTTGGCGATGGCCGCATGACCATCGAAGAGATTCTGGCCAAGGTCGACACCAATGCCGGTGCCCGCGATGCCGCCAAGATGAACGCCCGCGCCCCCTTTGAGGTGCTGGTGGTGGGCGGTGGCCCGGCCGGCTCTGCCGCCGCCATCTATGCTGCCCGCAAAGGCATTCGTACTGGCGTGGCCGCTGAGCGCTTTGGCGGTCAGGTGCTCGATACCATGGCCATCGAGAACTTTATCTCGGTCAAAGAGACCGAAGGGCCGAAGCTGGTCAGCGCTCTTGAAGCCCATGTAAAGCAGTACGACGTCGATGTGGTCAACGGCCAGCGCGCCACCGGCCTGGTGCCTGCCGATCAGACCGACGATGGCCTGGTGCATGTCACCTTTGAAAACGGCGCCATCCTGCGCAGCCGTAGCGTGATCCTCTCCACCGGCGCCCGCTGGCGCAACATGGGGGTGCCGGGCGAACAGGAGTACCGTTCGCGCGGTGTTGCTTACTGCCCCCACTGCGACGGCCCGCTGTTCAAGGGCAAGAAGGTGGCGGTGATCGGCGGTGGTAACTCCGGGGTCGAGGCCGCCATCGATCTGGCCGGCATCGTCGAGCATGTCACCCTGATCGAGTTCGACAGCCAGCTGCGCGCCGATGCGGTGCTGCAGAAGAAACTGCACAGCCTGCCCAACGTCAAGGTGATCGTCTCGGCCCAGACCACCGAGGTCACCGGTGACGGCCAGAAGATGACCGGCCTTATCTACAAAGACCGGGTCAGTGGCGAGGTTCACAGCCTCGAACTGGCCGGCGTGTTTGTGCAGATTGGCCTGGTGCCCAACACCGACTGGCTCAAAGGCACAGTGGCGCTGTCGCCGCGTGGCGAGATCCTGGTCAACGACCGTGGCGAAACCAATCTGCCGGGGGTATTGGCGGCGGGTGACTGCACCACTGTGCCCTACAAGCAGATCATCATCGCCATGGGCGAGGGGGCGAAAGCGGCACTGTCGGCTTTTGATCACCTGATCCGCACCCCGGCCCCGGTGGCCACCCCAGCCGCCGCTACGGCGCCAGCACCAGCGATGGCGTAACGCCTTGATGCGTTGAAACGGAGGCCCCGCGATTGCGGGGCTTTTTGTTTTTATGCCACTGCGTGGCGGCAAATGCAGCTGCGCTGCAGCCAAGACAAATCGCGTGGCGATTTGGGTAAGAGCGCCGACTGGCCGGCGCTGGTCAGGTAAGGGCCGGACCCGCCCGGCCCTTACCAATCCCGGCGGCCCGGTAGAGCAGTGCCATCAACGCTTGTGGCCTGTTCTGGTGCTGCTGTCAGGCCGCTCGACGGCACATCCTTGTGCCGGGCTCGCTCTCGCCGACATCCTGTCGCCTCGACCTGCCAGCCGCACCAAGGCTGGCGTTTGTTGATGGGCGATCTGGGCACTGCTCAAACGGGGTGGGGATGCGGTTAGCTGTAACGTTGATGCCCAGCTATGTCTGTTCGGGGTTATTCGCCGGGGTGGCTTGGTGCGGCGCCGAAGTTACGGCTGCCATGGGCGACGATCACGATCTCGATGGCGTCGGGCCTAAGCCGTTAGATGATGCGATAACCCTGATAGATCAGTTCGCGGATGCCGGGATCATTGGCTTCTGGCATGGGCCTGCCACTGTGTGGAAAGTCAGGCAAATGGCGGGTGGCGTGCAGCAGATTGCGCCTCTTGGAACCCTTTGGTTCTGGGTAGTTGGCATAATCGCACAGCGCTGTGAGTGGGCGGTAGCCTTTGCGGCTGCGCCGCTGCCCGTGCCACTGCGTGGTTGAGATGCCTGCTGCGCAGGCCGTTGCGCCTGCGGCGCCCGGATGCGGGCTTCCGCGCCCGCGTGACGGGCAGGAGGAGGGTGGCCGGACCCTCCTCCTGCACCACCAGCCGGCCCGGTAGAGCAGTGCTTTCAACACTTGTGGCCTGTTCCGGTACGGCTGTCAGGCCGCTCGACAGTGCATCCATGCACTGGGCTCGCTCTCGCCGACATCCTGTCGCCTCGACCTGCCAGCCGCACCAAGGCTAGTGTGGGCTGATGGGCGATCTGGGCACTGCTCAAACGGGGTGAAGAACTACCGTGCTGCCGTTTATGATTTGACGAAGTGCTGGAGCCGTAGCTCGATTCGTGACCAGCCATAAAAATGTCCGTTTCCTCACGCCTTATTACTTACTTCCTCACATGGACTGGGTTATGGTGATTCCATCGAATTGATGTCTGTCAGCCTTTGCAGTGGCGTGGGAGTAATGCTATGACTTTTTTAAAGTGGGCACTATTGGTGCTTGTTGGTTCATGCTCGTCAGGGTGTATGCTTCTGGGTGAGGCGGTTTTCTATACCGATGTTCGAATTGTAGCGGCAGATTCTGAAATGGATGTGCGCGAGGTTGTTGTGATGACGGCGTATAATCTAAGTTACTCTCTTTGTCCGGATCTTGGTGATAGTAAAACTTACTGTAAAAAGAAGATCGCGGGTCAGTTTAGGGAGTTGACCACAGATATGCGACAATCGGTTCTTGAATTCGAATCCTTTGGTGTCCCAGATAGGCAGCGAGATGCCGTCGATGCTTTTGTGTCTGAGTTGAAACGTGTCTGTTCTCAGTGTGCCATTTCCGCTCGAGCGCGATCTCATTGGGGAGTTAGCGATGAAGTCGCGGACTGGAAGGCTATATAGATACTGGCGATTTTAGGGGAGGCGTCCGTGAGATATCTCGCTGCCTATTTGGCGCTTCCGGCTACCATCGGGTATCTGGCTGTTCTTTTTGGCATGCTGGCTGAGCTGTTATCGTTGTCGGCATTGCAATTCTCGCTTCTTGTTTTTGGCGGTTATGGCCTGTATGCGTTATGGGTTTTTATTGTCAAGGGAAGATTTGGTTTCACCAGCGCTAGCGAACGGCTGATTGTTATTGTGGGGTTGTTGAGCGGGATTGGTGTGGCAACATCTTGGATGGCACGCCTGTTTTTTGTGCTTGAGCGGTATGAATTGTTGGCTGTGATCCCAATATTTATGCCGGTTGTGAGCGTATTTTTGGTCTTGCATGAAAAATAGATGGCGCAATGAGTGTACCGGATTTTAGATGACCTAATTATTCAGGTTGCTTCGCTGGTGTTAGTTCCTCCGCGATTCTTGAAGCACGGACTAAATCCGTTAAGGATGCGATCATGTTGTGGCTGCGTAACATATTGGCTTTGATTTTCATCTGTTTGTCGGCTACTCGTTCAGGGCTAACGCATGTTCATAAATTGAACATGCCCATGCATTCAAACAGGTAGTCCTCATTCAAGCAGCACAGCTTTCGCTTGTTGGCCATCGACAGCTTGCGCGATGTGTTCTGCTTGAGGATGTTGAGGATCCATTG
>JAFOOX010000058.1 GCA_017425245.1 Gammaproteobacteria bacterium | reverse complement strand
TCGATCGAAGCGACTGACCGGCCAGCAAGCCCCGGTGAATGTCATCTCGTTCGGTCTGACCTAACTGACTGAATTTGGTATGCATGCTGACACCTTAACTCGTTTTCGAGTCAGGTGTTGCAGTTCAAACTTGAGCGCGCCCATCCTTGTATTGAGTGTCCGGCCATGGACGAAGGTTGGCGAGATTCTAAGTGGGGTCGCGGTCCACCTCAAGAATTTTATGCTCAATAATTGTGCAGAAAGGGAGGTCTTATGGTCCTCGTTGAGAGTGGGTAAGTAGACGAGGACCGCGAGCCGGCCTGAAATGTGATAACCAACTGTATTTTTTGTGAATACTAGCAGCTGCTAGCGCAGCTCTCCAGAATGCGCAGGGCCACCGCTTAAAGCTCCATCAGGCGCAGCCGCCAGCAGCGGTACGCGGCGCATCGGCTTCGTCAAACAGCCGCACCAGCAGCGCCTGCTCGGGGGCAACGCCATCGGGCAGATGGGCGTAGACGGTATAGCCGGCGCCCGGTGCCACCATCATCGCCGTGCCTTCGGCGTTCTCCATGTGATCGAGGCGCAGATCGATATTGCCACGGGTGGTCATCAGCTGCAGCGGCTGGCCGATGGCGAAGCGGTTCTTCACTTCGATCTCGACCATGCCATCCTCGCGCTGACCCTTCACTTCGCCGACAAACTGCGACACGCTGCTGCTGGAGCTGCCGGCGTCATAGTGCTGGTAGGCATCGTGGGTGTGGCGGCGCAGGAAGCCCTCGGTGTAGCCACGGTGGGCGAGATGCTCCAGATCGCGCAGCAGCGCCGGGTTAAAGCTCTTGCCATTGACGGCGTCGTCGATCGCCTGACGGTAGGTCTGGGCGGTGCGGGCGACGTAATAGAAGCTCTTGGTCCGCCCCTCGATCTTGAGGCTGTGGACGCCGAGGCGGGTCAGCTGTTCGATGTGCTGAATGGCGCGCAGATCGCGGCTGTTCATGATGTAGGTGCCGTGTTCATCCTCGAAGGTGGGCATCAGCTCGCCGGGGCGGTTTTCCTCTTCCAGCAGGTAGAGTTTGCTGGTGGGGGCGCCGATACCGAGGGTCGGGTCGATGCGCGCCTCGACCTTGGGGTCGAAGGCCACGGCATCGCCGTTGCTGTTCTCATGGGCTTCGTGGGCGGTGTATTTCCAGCGGCAGGCGTTGGTACAGGTGCCCTGGTTGGGATCGCGCTTGTTGATATAGCCCGACAGCAGGCAGCGGCCGGAATAGGCCATGCACAGGGCGCCGTGGACAAACACCTCCAGCTCCATCTCTGGCACTTCAGCGCGGATCTCGGCGATCTCCTCCAGCGACAGCTCGCGCGATAGGATCACCCGGCTCACCCCCTGCTTCTGCCAGAAGCGCACGGTGGCGAAGTTGATGGCGTTGGCCTGCACTGACAGGTGGATGGGCGTATCAGGCCACTGCTCACGCACCAGCATGATCAGGCCCGGATCGGACATGATCAGCGCATCCGGCTTCATCTCAATCACCGGCGCCATATCGCGCAGGTAGGTACGCACCTTGCCGTTGTGGGGCGAGATGTTGCTGACCACATAGAGCTTCTTGCCCAGGCTGTGGGCCTCGTCGATCCCCTGCTGCAGAGCGTCGATGGAAAATTCGTTGTTGCGCACCCGCAGGCTGTAGCGCGGCTGGCCGGCATAGACGGCATCGGCGCCGTAGGCGAAGGCATAGCGCATCGCTTTTAGGGTGCCGGCAGGGGAGAGCAGCTCAGGAACGAACATGGGTAACAGCCTCGAAATGCGGCGCGGTTGCGCGAGCGGGCGGCGATTGTACAGGCCGGGACGGAGGCGGGCAATTTGATGTGGGCAAAAAATGACCACTCTACTTGCGGGGATTTGGGTTGAGCGTGACCGGTCGCCACGTTGTAACTAAAGATTAGCTTCGGCTAACGTTTAAAAAGCCAGCACTGTGTTAGTCTGCTTTACCCGTTGTACAGCAGTAGCGGCCCGATGGGCGCAGAACACATTTTATTTGCCATTATCGCGGACCAACTCCGCAACAATAGTCTCAAATTGCCTTCGTTGCCCGATGTGGCGCTACGGGTGCGTGATGTGGCTGACGACCCGC
This sequence comes from Gammaproteobacteria bacterium, assembly GCA_017425245.1. GTDB lineage: Bacteria > Pseudomonadota > Gammaproteobacteria > Enterobacterales > Neiellaceae > RGIG665. The sequence goes on along the minus strand of JAFOOX010000058.1, from coordinate 16,861 downwards.
GCAGCAATCTCAACCAGATTGCTGAGGTGGTGGCCCGTGATCCGGCGCTGTCGCTGCGCTTGGTACGGCTGGCCAACACCGCCCACTATGCGCGGGCGACGCGGGTTAACAATGTGCACGCGGCGGTCCATCGCATCGGTATGCGATCCATCCGTAACATCGCTATTGCTATGGCCCTTGAACAGTTGTTCATGGTCCATAACCCGGTGGTACGGCAGTACCTGCACAAGAGCTGGCACCAGGCGGTGGTGGCCTGTTGTGCCGCCTCGGCGCTGTTTAACTGTGCCGAACCGCAGCTGCGGCGAGGCCTGGACTGCGACATCGTTGCCCTGCTGGCGTTAACCCACAACATCGGCATGCTGCCGATTCTGGCCGAAGCTGAGCGTCACGACGACATCTTTGCCAACCCCACCTTTTTGGAGCGGGCGTTCCGCCTGCATGGCTGCGCCATCGGTAGCGCCATCCTGGCTGCTTGGGAGTTTGAACCAGCGATGGTTGATGCAGCGGCCCTGTGGGCAGACCTGACCCAACAACCGGATCGTTTGCCTGACCATGTGGACTACCTGCGCCTCGGGGTACTGCATGCCGGTTATTTTAGTGGCGAGGATGCGGCGCGGGTGCTGGCTGTCGCCCGTGAGCGTGACATCATTGGTGAGCAGGACCCGTTCCGCCAGCCGGCGGTGATGAAATTCTTCCATGACATGCTGACTGCCTTTGAGTGATGTGAAAGAGGCCACGCCCCGGTCGCCACGAATGGGTTAAGCTTGGCCCAGCGTGGCGCTCTGCTGTCGATTGGCTGAGTGCTTCAACCCCCGTCATGAGACCTCTTTACCATGTCGACTCAAGAAAATGCGCTGCTGGCGATCCTCCTCGACCAGATCAAAAACGACAAATTGGTGCTGCCGACCCTGCCGGAGATCGCGCTTCGGGTTAAAGATGCCTGTGATTCAGCTGAAGCCAGCCTGCATAGCATTGCCGATGTCATCGGCAAAGATCCGGCGCTCACGGCGCGCATGATCAAGGTGGCTAATAGCGCTTACTATGCACGCGCGGTCAAGGCTGCCAACCTGTCGCAGGCGGTCAACCGTATCGGCCTGGCGGCGATCAAGAACATCGCCATCTCCATGGCCATGGAGCAGCTGTTTCTGTGCCAGAACGATGTGGTCTTCGACTACTTCGATCGCGCCTGGATTCAGTCGATTCATGTGGCCAGTGCTGCCACGACCGTCCTCACTGCTTATCGTGAACGTCACCCTCACAGCCCGGTTGAGGCCGACACCCTGACCCTGATGGGGCTGGTGCATAACATCGGGGTGTTGCCGATTCTGGCCGAAGCCGAGAAACATGAAGGCAAGTTTGCCAACGCCGCCTTCCTCGATCATGCCATCGCCAAGCTGTCCAAGCATATTGGTGTGGCCATCATCCGCACCTGGGAGTTTGATAAAGACTATGCGGTGGTGGTGGCCAAGTGGGACCAGTTTGATTTTGTGCCGGAAATGGTCAGTTACCTCGATTTCATCCGTCTCGGTGCTCTGCATGCCGGCCTGCTTGAGCCATACCGCGATCAGATCATCGAACGGGCGGTGGCCAAAAGGCTGATCGCCGGGCCCGATGAACTGGCCTCCGAGATCTTTACCCAGCGCTTCGAAGAGATGCGCGACTCCTTTGGTCTTAACTAACAGCACTAAGCCGCTGACGGAACTTTGGGGCGCCGGTGGGGTCCATTGCCGGTACCACCATGGAGGATGCTATGCGTAATGTCCTGATGGCCGCCACTGCGGCCCTGATGCTGACCACCGCCTGCTCGGGCAGCGATGCCGAGCAACAACTGCTGTGGCAGTCGCGCTGGGTGCTGGTAGAGCCGGCCCTGACCAGTGAACGTGGCCCCATCTGGTTTGAAGCCGATGCCGAGAAGCGCCAGATCTATGGCTTTAGCGGCTGCAACCGCTTCTTTGGTGGTTTTGCCGAGGGCGATGAGCTGAAGCTGGGGCCCATGGGCATGACCCGCATGGCCTGTGCCGACGGCATGGAGACGGAGATGACCGTGGCCCGGTTGCTGCAGGATGCCCGCGGTTTCACGCTCGACGGTGAACGGCTGACGGTGACCAGCGGCGACGGCCAAACGTCAGTCTGGCAGGCCACTGCCCGCGAGCCGCAAACCAAGCCCTAAGCGCGCAGGTACCGAACAACCAAGGCCCCGCAGTGCGGGGCCTTGCTGTTTTCAGGCTTGGGCGATCAGCCTTTGGTCCACTCTGCCTGCCAGCGGAACACCTCGTTGTACCACTGGATCAGGTTGGCTGGTTTGAGGATCCAGTGGTTCTCGTCGGGGAACATCAGCAGCCGTGACGGAATCCCCTTGCGCTGCAGGGTGGTGAAAGCCGCCAGCCCCTGATCGTAGGGCACGCGGAAATCCTTCTCGCCATGGATCACCATCATCGGCGTGCGCCAGTTGTTGACGAAGCTGGCCGGATTGAACTTCTGGTAATCGTCGCTGCCCTGCCACACCGGGCCACCCCACTCATATTCGGGAAACCACAGCTCTTCAGTGGTGGCGTAAAAGCCCGGCATGTCGAACAGCCCGGCGTGGTTGACCAGACACTTGAAGCCATCGCTCCAGTTGCCGGCGATCCAGTTGACCATGTAACCGCCGTAAGAGGCGCCCAGGGCACAGGCGTTGCTGCCATCCAGCCAGGGTTCGGCGGCGGTGATGGCCGCCATCCCTTTTTTCAGATCTTCCAGCGGCTTGCCGCCCCAGTCGCGGCTGATCGAATCGGTGAAGGCTTGGCCATAACCGGTGGACCCGTGGAAGTCGATCATCACCACCCCATAGCCCTGGGCGGCCCACAGCTGGGCGTTCCAGCGGTAGTGGAACATGTTGCCGAACGACCCTTGCGGTCCACCGTGGACAATAAAGGCGACCGGGTATTTCTTGCCCTTCTGATAACCCACTGGCTTCAGCCAGTAGCCATACACGGTTTCATCGTTCCAGCCGGCAAAATCAAACTGCTGGAACTCGGCCATGGTGACGTTGGCCAGTTTCTCCTTGTTCAGCTTGGTCAACGCCACCGGTGCACCGCCAGCCAATGGCAGTTGGTAAAGATCGCTGGGGGCGTTCAGGGCATGGCGGGCCACCAGCAGCCGCTCGTTAGTGAGCGCAAAGTGGCTGATGGTGCCGTCGCGCATTACCCGCTGCAGCTTGCCGCTGGCCAGCTCATAGCGGTAAAGGCCGCTTTGGCCGACATCCTGCACCAGCAGATAGAGGCTGAGGCCATCCCGGCTGAAAGCAAACTGGGCGACCGATCGATCCCAGTTGGCCAGCAGTTCACGGCTAGTGCCCGTGGCCAGATCGCGCACCATCAGGGCATGGCGGTCAGCCTCGAAACCGGGGCGCTTCATCGCCAGCCAGTAGAGCTGCTTGCCATCGGGGCTGAACTGCGGCTGGTTGTCCCAGGCCGGGTTGGTGACAGTGAGGTTGGTGGCCGGGCCGCCGTCCACACTCACCTGATAAAGGTCGAAATTGGTCTGCCAAGCCTGCTCGGGGCCGTTGGCCTTGGCGGCGTAGATCAGGGTTCGGCTGTCAGGGCTGAACTGAATCTCCTCAAAGCCACCAAAGGGACGTGAGGGGATGTCGCTGGTCAGATCCGGGGTCAGATCGCGGGCATCGCGGATCGCCTCACCCTGCCAGCTGGCGACGAACAGGTGGCGATTCAGCGGGGTCAGCCAGCTGTCCCAGTGGCGCACCATCAGTTTGTCATAGAGCCGGCCTGTGCTTTTAGGCTCGCTGAGGGCGGTGGCGGCGGCCACGCCACAGGCCAGATCGGGGCAGCCGGCGCGGGTGGTTAGTGACAGCGCCAGCGTCTGGCCATCGGGCGCCAGCACAAAGCCCTCGACATCTACCGGCAGATCACTGACCGCCGCCGGCTCGCCACCATCCAGTGGCAGGGCCCAGATCTGCGCCTTGTCGCCACGGGCGGCAAGAAACAGCAGTTGGCGGCCATCGCGGCTCCACTGCAGGTTGCCCTCCGCCGCCGGGTGGTTGGTCAGCTGGCGTGGTGCGCTGTCGGGCTGGTGCAGGTCCTGCAGCCAGATATCGCTGCTGCCGCCAACCCCGCCGGGGCCCGGCTGTTTGACGGTATAGGCCAGCAGCCGGCCATCGGGGGAGGGGACAAACTCGCCGAGGCGGTTGAGTTCCACCAGTTGTTCGACACTCAGGCCACCGCTGGGGGCGGCCGCAGGGGCAGGAGCAGCAGCCAGCAGGGCCGCTAGCGACAGGGCAAGCATAGGCAGTTTCCGGTTCGCTCAGGTGGTCGCCATTCTACTGCAGATGACGCCGCAGGCAGCCGCTTAGGGCGAACAGGGTTCACCGCTCGGCGGCAGCCCTGGTTGCCAGGTTAGCGGTTGATGGCGAGTTGTACCTGCAGCTGGGCACAGGCCAATGCCAGAGTGACACTGTGGCCGCCGGGGCTGGCCAGCTGGCGTGCCAGTTCGGCCAGCGGCATCCGTACCTTGACGATGCTCTCCCCCTCACTGGCCAGGCCGCCTTGGCTGGCCAGATCAATCTGGGCCAGCGAGGTAAAGCAGAGAAAGATGTCCGTGGTCTCGGTCATGATGCCGGGGCTTAAGTAAAAGCGGCCGATATGGACCAGATCCTGCTCACTGATGCTGAGTCCGGTTTCCTCTGCCGCTTCACGCACGGCGGCTGTCAGTGGGCTCTCTTCCGGGTCGATCATGCCGGCGATCAGCTCCAGCAGCTGCTGATACTCAGGGTAGGCGCCGGGGCGGAACTGGCGCACCAGCAGCACCGTGTCGCTGGCCGGATCATAGGGCAGCAAAGCCACCGACTGGCCACGCAGTACGCACTCCACCGGCCGCTGCTGGCCGTCCTGTTTTACCTGCCAGCGCTCCACCTTGGCGTAACCACGGTAGACCTGCTCCCTGCTCACAATTTCAATCATCATCCCTGTCTCCTGTTGCGCCTTGCATGACGCGGTCGAACATACACACCGGCTGGTTGGCGCGGTAGCGATAAATCACGGCGGGTGAACCACGGCCATGGACCCGTTGGCCGGTGTCTTCCAGTATGCCCGCGGCCAGCAGCCGGTCGCGGAAGGCGCGCTTGTGCAACGGGTTGCCCAACGCCAGTTCATAGATGCGCTGCAGCTCCGGCAGCTTGAGTTCGTGCTCGGCCAGATAGAGCGGCAGGGTACTGTAGCTGGCGCGGGCCGCCAGCCGGTTGAGCGCCTTGACCAGCAGCAGATCATGGTCAAAGGGCAACTGCGGCTTGGCGCGCAGCGCGGCAACTGGCCGCCAACAGACATCGGGTCGGTTGATCTGCGAAGCGCTCAGCCGTACCAGCGCCAGATGGAGCACGGTTATCGACCAGCCGCGTGGGTCGCGCTCACGGCTACCGACGGTTTCTACCTGCTCCAGATAGTCCGGGGTAAAGCCGACCTTGGTGGCCAGCAGCCGGCTGACAGTGGCCGCCAGATCGGCATCCTGATCTTCAAACACCCAGCCACCGGGCAGGGCCCAGACACCGGGGAAGGCGTTGGCCGTCGTTGGCCGTTGCCACAGCAGCAGTTCAAGGCCATCATGGCCGGCGCGCAGGACCACCGCGTCGACGGTGCTGATCATGCACTACCCTCTTCCGCCGCTGGTGCGGCCAGCGGGTAGAGCTGATGAGCCGCGAGATAGGTAACCACGGATGGTGTCGTCATGTCGTTTATCGGCAGCCCTTTGGCCAGCCGCTCACGAATGAGCGTGCTGCGTACCTTCACCCGTTCTCTGGTTTCCAGGATCGCCCAGCGCTGACGAAGTTCCGCGCTGCGATGGAACTTATCGATGGCGGCGATGTTGTCCGGACCGAGGACCAGCAGTAGCTGCTGCCCTGCGGCATGTTCGCGTTGCAGATAGTCGAGCAGATCGTAACTGTAGACCGGTTGGCCATCATCGCCGAGCAGATGCTCCACTGCCATCAGCTGCACGCGTGGTTCGGCCAGATCGGCCAGCAGCGCTTCGGTCATGGCGCAGCGCTGTTCGTAAGGAGCCATCGCTTTGCCCCAGGCGTGGTGATAGGCCGGCACCAGCCAGACCGCGTCGGCCTGCGCCAGTGCCTGCTGGATAACGTCGGCGTGGCCGAGGGTGGGGGGGTTGTATGCCGAGCCGACGACAGCGATGCGGATGGTCGAAGTCATGGTTTGCGTCCTGCAAAAAAACTGTGGTGATGGTAGTTGACCAATTGGTTCCTCTGCAATACCTTTTGCCTAACGTTCCCGTCAGGAACCAATAGGAGAGACACGATGAAACGGATTGCCGCCATTGATGTGGATGTTCAGAACTGCTTTACCCCGGTCTGCCCGGATGAACTGCCGGTGGCCGAGGGCCACCTAATCGCCGGCGCGCTCAATGCCCAAGCGGCACTGGCCGATCTGCGGGTGATGACCAAGGACGCTCACACCCCGCAGGCCCCCTGGGTGGTGCCAAGCCACGCCCAGATGCTGCAACCGTTGCCGCTGGCCAATGCCGATCTGACCTGGGTGGCCCATGCAGTGCCGGGCACCAAAGGTTTTGAGTTGATCGATGGCCTGCCATCGGTGCTCGATTACGACTTTGTGGTCTACAAGGGAATAGAGCCGGAGCTGCACCCCTACGGCGCTTGTTACCACGATCTGGCGGAGCGGCTGTCAACCGGCCTGATCGAATGGCTGCGCCAGCAGCAGGTAGAGCTGGTGCTGGTCGGTGGTCTGGCCCTTGATTACTGCGTCAAGACCTCTGCTTTGCAGCTGCGCCGTGCCGGTTTTGAGGTGGTGGTCAATTTGGCTGCCAGCCGCGGTATCGCCGCTGACTCGATTTCTACCGCCATTCACGAGATGACCGCCGCCGGCATCCACATCGTGGCCGATGAACAGGCCATTAAATCCCTGTGTGCGGCCCGCGCCGCCTGAGCTGAAGGAGTAGCCCCATGTTTGGCCGTACCTGCGTTCAATCCTTGATCGACACCGATTTTTACAAACTGACCATGCAGCAGGCCTATCTGCACCAGCTGCCAACGGCCGAAGGGGTATGGGAGTTTCGCTGCCGCAACGACGAGGATCTGAGCGTCTATGTGCCGGCGATCCGCGCCGAACTGGAGTCTCTGGCCGAGCTCTATGTCACCGATGATCAGCTCGCCTATCTGCGCCGTCGCGCCCCCTATCTGTCGAGTGACTATCTCCAGTTTCTTAAACTCTTTCGCCTTAACCCGGCCATGCTGGAGGTGGGGGTTGAACGTGGCCAACTGATGATCCGCGCCCGTGGGCCGCAGCTGCACATTTCGCCCTTTGAGATCCCGGTGATGGCCTGTGTCAGCGAGATCCGTAACCGTCACCGCTACCCGGAAGTCACCGATGAGCAGGTGCGCAAGAGCACCTACGGCAAGATCCAGCAGTTGCAGCAGCTGGCTGACCAGCATGATCTGAGCGATTTTCGCTTTACCGATTTCGGTACCCGGCGCCGTTTTAGTTTTGCCGCCCATAAGCAAGTGGTGGAGATGCTCAAAGCTGGCCTGCCTGACCATTTCAGCGGCACCAGCAACCCGCTGCTGGCGCGTGAATTCAATCTGCCCTGTATCGGCACCATGGCCCACGAGTGGCTGCAGACCCATCAGGGGCTCAACTACCGTCTGGTGGACAGCCAGAAGGCGGCGCTGGAGAACTGGGTCAAGGAGTACCGCGCCGATCTGGGCATCGCCCTCACCGATATCATCGGCGTGGATGCTTTCTGCCGCGATCTCGACCGCTACTTTGCCAAGCTCTATGACGGTTTCCGCCACGACAGCGGTGATCCCATTCTGTGGGGTGAGAAGATCCTGAACCGTCTCGAACAGCTGCGCGTCGATCCCACCAGCAAGACGCTGGTGTTCTCCGACGGGCTCGACTTCACTCGGGCAGTGGCGATCCACAACCATTTCCGTGGCCGGGTGCGCACCAGCTTTGGCATCGGCACCTGGCTGATGGGCGATTTCGGGGTCAATAAACCCCTCAATATCGTGATGAAAATGGTCAGCCTCGGCGGTCAGCCGGTGGCCAAGATCTCCGACAGCCCGGGCAAGACCATGTGCCGCGACCGCAATTTCATCACCTATCTGATGGAGGTGTTTGCGGTGGATGCCAGCGTGCGTGCCCAGGTGCTCGATAACCTGCCGGTTGCGGTATAAGGAACCAGAATCATGCGCCACACCCTGACCCTAGCCACCGCCTGCCTCAACACCACGCCGCTCGATATCGACGGTAACCTCGACTTGATTGGCCAAGCGATCACCGCCGCCTGGCAGCAACAGGCTGACCTGCTGCTGTTGCCGGAACTGGCGATCAGCGGCTATGGCTGTGAAGACATGTTTTTCGCCAGCGACTGGCTGGAGGAGATGCCCGACCACCTGCTGGCGGTGGCCGCCATGGTGCCGCCGAGCATGGTGGTGGCCTGCGGTGTGCCGCTGCTGGTCAACGGCGGCCAGCTGTTCAACTGCGTAGCGCTGCTGGCGCGTAACCGGGTGCTGGGGGTGGTGGCCAAACAGCATTTGGCCCGCAACGGCATTCACTATGAGCCGCGCTGGTTTACCCCTTGGCTGGCCGGCGAGCAAAGCGAGCTGACCATCGGCGAGCAGCGGGTGCCCTTTGGCGATCTGGTGATCGACGTGGAGGGGGTACGCATTGGCTTTGAGATCTGTGAGGATTCCTGGGTCGCCTCACGCCCCGGCCGCTCGCTCTATCAGCGCCAAGTTGACCTGATCCTCAACCCCTCGGCCAGCCATTTTGCCCTCGGTAAGCACCCGATCCGTTGCCAGTTTGTGTGCGAGGGTTCGCGCGCCTTCGGCGTCGCTTACGGTTATGCCAACCTGCTGGGGTGCGAGGCTGGTCGGGCGATCTTCGACGGCGGCGCCCTGATCGCCAGCAATGGCGAACTGGTGATGAGCGGTCGCCGGCTGGGCTTTGAGGCGCTGGTGGTGGAGAGTGCCACCATCGATCTGCAGCTCAATCGCGCCCAGCGGCTGATCAGCAGCCAGCCCCTGCGCCCCGGGGCTGGTGACGGGGTGGTCAGCGTTGATTTCCGCTGGGCGGCCGAGGCCCTGCAGCGGCCCTTGTCACCGCAGTTGGCGGCGCCAAAGGATGATCAACAGCGCGATGCCTGTCTGGCCATTGCCCTCGGGCTGTGGGACTGGCAGCGCAAGACTGCAACTGCCGGCTTTGCCATCAGCCTGAGTGGTGGTGCCGATTCGGCACTCTGCGCATCGCTGGTGTATCTGGCTCAGCAGCAGGCGCTGCGGACTCTGGGCTCAACCGCCTATCGTCAGCAGCTGGCGCGCTGTGGCGTGGTGGTCGATGAGGCGCTAGATGGCGAGCCACTGCTGCAGGCGGCCATGGCTGCCCTGCTGACCACCCTCTATCAGGGCTCGGCTTTAAGCGGCAGCGTCACCCGCAGTGCGGCAGCGACGCTGGCGGCAGCCATCGGCGCCAGCCATCACGACTGGTCGATCGCCGAACTGGTCGATGGCTATGTCGGCAGGGCTAACGCCCTGACCCCAGAGCGGCCACTTAACTGGCAGCAAGATGATCTGGCCCTGCAGAACATTCAGGCGCGGGTGCGGGCACCGGGGATCTGGCTGCTGGCCAACCGTGAGGGCAAGCTGCTGATCGCCACCTCCAATCTGTCGGAAGCCAGTGTTGGCTACTGCACCATGGATGGCGATACGGCTGGCGTGCTGTCGCCCATCGGCGGGGTCTCCAAATCAAGGGTGCTGCAGTTGCTTCGCTATCTGCTCGATGAGGGGGTGGAGCTGGTCGGCGGTCAGCGCCTGCGCCTGCCGGCCCTGGCGGCGGTGGTCAATCAGCAGCCGACGGCGGAACTGCGCCCCGGCGCGCAGACGGACGAGAGCGATCTGATGCCCTTTGTGGTTCTCGACCGCATTCGCCGCATCGCCCAAACTCAGCATCTCGGCCCCAAGGGCATTCTCAAGGTGCTGGTGCGCGAGCCTTTGGCCGAACAGTACGGCGTCGACCAGCTGTGTCAGTGGCTACGCCGTTACTTTGAACTTTATTGCCGCAACCAGTGGAAGCGCGAGCGGCTGGCCGTTGGCTTTCACATTGAAGCCGACAGCGCCGATCCCAAGAGCTACCGCCGTTTCCCAGTGCTGAGCAGCCAGCTCAAGCGCGAACTGGCGGCGATGGAGAGCTGGGCGGCGCAGCTGACCCAAAGCTGAGTGGAGGAGGGCTGTCATGCTCCTTGACCCCAAGTGCAACTGGCAGCCCTTTCCGGTGACCACGCTGGTCGCCTATCACCTACTTAACCGGCACGGGCGTGATTATGTCATGGGTGATCTGCACGGCCAATGGCAGGCCCTGCAACGGGCGCTGGGCGACGTGGCGTTTGACCCGGCCCGTGATCGGCTGTTTAGCGTCGGCGATCTGGCGGATCGTGGCCCCGACAGCCTGCGCTGCCTGCAGTGGGCCTGCAGCGGCGAGTTTCCGATCTATCCGCTGCGCGGCAACCATGAGGATCTGCTGCTTGATGCGGTGATCAACCACCGCCATGATCCTGGCCACTTCTGGTACCAGCCGGTCAATGGTGGCGAATGGGGGTTGGCGTGTCGGCACGCTCTGGAGCAGCTGGCGCCACAGATCGCCCGCTGGCCGCTTATTCGGGTGGTGGCCACCAGTGCCGGGCCGGTGGCCATTGTCCACGCCGATCTGCCGGTCACGGAACTGGCAGAGCTGGCGAAGATCGCCGATGACCCGCTGGCGCAAACCCATTGCCTGTGGTCACGGCGGCGGGTGAAAGCTGGCCTTCCCTGGCACTCCACCACCATCCTGCGGCTGTACGCCGGCCATACCACCTTGCCTGCCATCACCGATCTGGGTCAGCTGCGGCTGGTTGACACGGGCGCTCATCAGTCCGGTTTTGCCTTGGTGCCCCTGTCTGCCGAATAGCACGGTTGAACCATGCGCCAGTTCAGCTTTGTGATGGGCGGGGCTGGCAAGGCGGTAGTGGCAGGCTAAGGTGATGGCGAGTTGTGGCTTTGTGGAGTGCCAACCATGAGCGCCCTGTCGCTGGATGCCGAACTGGCCCGTTTGCGGGCCCATGCCGAGGCCTTGCCTTACCCCCCTTTGGCGCTGCGGCGGGCGCAGCTCGGCCAGTTGCATACAGCGCTGCTGGCCCGGCGCGAGGCACTGGCCACGGCCATTAGTAGTGACTTTGGCCATCGCCCGCGCCATGAGAGCCTGCTCACCGACCTGGTGCCATCGCTGCGGCTGATCCACTACTATCAGCGTCGCCTGCGTCCCCTGATGCGCCCCCGCTGGCGGCGGGTGGGCTGGATCTTCTGGCCGGCCAGTGCCCGCCTGCTGCCCCAACCCTTGGGGGTGGTGGGGATCATCAGCCCGTGGAATTTCCCGCTCAATCTGGCCATGGCACCGCTGGCCTGCGCGTTGGCCGCCGGCAACCGGGTGATGCTCAAGCTCTCCGAGTTCACCCCCGCCACCAACCAGCAGATCCGCGAGCTGCTGGCTGACGCCGGGTTGACGGAGTGGGTGACGGTGGTGGAGGGGGATGGCGCGGTCGCCGCCGCTTTCGCCGGCCTGCCGTTCGACCATCTGCTGTTTACTGGCTCCACCGCCGTCGGCCGCAAGGTGATGGCCGCCGCCGCCGCCAACCTGACGCCGCTGACCCTGGAGCTGGGCGGCAAATCACCGGCGATCATTGCCCCCGATGCTGACCTGCGGTTCGCCGCCGAGCGGCTGCTGTTTGGCAAGTGCGTCAATGCGGGTCAGATCTGCGTCGCCCCCGATTACCTGCTGGTGTCACGGGCGCAGCTGCAGCACATGGTAGAGCAGCTGGTGGCGGTCTATAACCAGCGCTACCCCGATGTCGCCCGCAACCCGGATATGGCCAGCATCATCCATGAGGGCCATTACCAGCGGCTGCAGGCGCTGCTGGCCGACGCCCTCAGCCATGGTGCCGAGCTGCGCGCCTGTCAGCTGCTAACCGGTGACAGCGTCTGGCCCAGGCGCATGGCCCTGCATCTGCTGTGGCAGGTCAGCGACGAGATGCAGGTGATGCAGCAGGAGATCTTCGGCCCGCTGCTGCCGCTGGTGCCCTACGACCAGATCGACGAGGCGCTGGCCTATGTCCGCGCGCGGCCACGGCCGCTGGCCAGCTATCTGTTCAGCAATGACGAAGCGCTGATCAGCCGGGTCAGCCATGAACTGCACGCCGGGGCGCTGGTGGTCAACGACACCCTGCTGCATGTGGCCATGGATGATCTGCCGTTTGGCGGCATCGGCCCTTCCGGCATGGGTCACTACCATGGCCCCGAAGGGTTCTTCACCTTCTCCAAGCTCAAGCCGGTGGTGCGCCAGCGGCGGCTGGCGGCCACCATCATGGTGCAGGCGCCCTATCAGCGCTGGTATCACCGGCTGCTGTTCTGGCTGGTGCTGCGTTAACATGGCCGTCTTGCATCCATCGCCCGGGGCGGGCCGTACTGAGGTCTGACCCCCGCAATCAGGATTGGCCATGCGTGATTTGACCGATATCCGCCGCGAGTACACCCAAGGTGGCCTGCGCCGTCAGGATCTGCCTGCGGCCCCCATGGCGCTGTTTGAAAAATGGATGGCCCAGGCCGGCGACGCCCAGCTCTCCGATCCCACCGCCATGGTGCTGGCCACCGTCGATGAGCAGGGTTTTCCCACCCAGCGCACGGTGCTGCTCAAGCGCTATGACGATCAGGGGCTGGTGTTTTTCACCAACCTCGGCAGCCGCAAGGCCGCCCATATCGCCGCCAACAGCAAGGTGTCGTTGCTCTTTCCGTGGCACATGCTCGACCGTCAGGTAGTGGTGATCGGCACCGCCGAAAAGCTGCCTACTGCCGAGGTGCTTAAGTACTTCGTCACCCGCCCCAAAGAGAGTCAGATCGCCGCCTGGGTGTCGCAGCAGAGCGCGCGCATCAGCACCCGCGCCCTGCTCGAAGCCAAGTTCGCCGAACTGAAGCAGAAGTTCGCCAGCGGCGAGGTGCCGCTGCCGTCGTTCTGGGGTGGCTACCGCATCAGTATCGACAGTATCGAGTTTTGGCAGGGTGGGTCGCACCGGCTGCACGATCGGTTCCTGTACAGCCGCACGGCTGAGGGCTGGCAGATTGACCGGCTGGCGCCTTGATCTGCCCCTTGCCGGGGGGCGGTGGCTGACCGCTGCTCGGGCCGTTCGCCCTGAGCTTGTCGAAGGGCTTTGGTTGCCGGTGCGGGCAACTGCGTTGGCGATGCGCCTGCGCCGCTGATTGGTTGGTGCCACTCCGTGGCGGCGTCAGATTGCGGCTTTGCTGCAGACATGCCACTGCGTGGTGCAGCTCTCCGTTTCCCCCTTTGGCAAAGGGGGATAACAGGGGGATTTTCTGAGTACGGCTAACTGCGGTGGCCATGCCCCTGCAGCCGGCAGAAGCGCCTGCGGCGCGACAGATTTGCCACTGCGTGGCAGCAGATGGAGGGGTTTCGCCCCCTCCACGACGAGCAGGAAGGCCGTTTCCGCACGGCCTCCCTGCACCCACCGGCGGCCCCCAACGATCACCACCATTGATATATGGCTGTCGTTCTGCCGGCCTGCGGGGTCGCCACAAAGTCACATCCATGTGCCTTAGTGGCTTTCGTCGCCGTCCAGGCGACTCAACCCCTTCGCCCGGCTGGCCGTGCGGTGTTTATCGCCGTGCTGGTGGTGATCGAGGGGGGTAAAGCCATGCGCTGTTGGTGCCTTGCGGTGTGGTTTCGGCGCTGCTCAATCGGGGGGAACGCTACGGCTGGCTCTGCGTTGGGCATGGCCGTGCGGGTGGTGATCTACGGGAGCTAAGCCACGCGCTGTTTATGCCGCCGGTGTTGTGGTTATTGCTAGCGGGTCTTTGTATGCGGGAGGGGCTGCGCATAAGCTGTGCGCATAACGACTGTTGGAGAGCAGCCCATGCCTGCTTGCTATGACATCCACGCCCCAAAGCGGTCGGCCAACCTGAGCGTCAATGGCGATCTGCTGGCCAAGGCGAAAAGCCTTGGCGTTAACCTCTCGGCCACGCTGGAGCAGGCGCTGAGCCGTGCCGTTCAGGAGCAACAGCGGGCTCAATGGCTGGCCGAAAACCGCGATGCTATCGCTGGCTACAACGCACAGGTTGAGCAGCATGGCGTGTTCAGCGATGGCCAGCGCAGTTTCTGATGGCCCAGTTCTCGGTCCACCTCAATGGCAATCCACACACCGCTGGGGATATTCCCTATCTCCTTGATGTGCAGACCGATCTGCTGGCAGATCTGGCTACCCGGGTGGTGGTACCGCTCTATCGCGCCGAGGTCATGGCTGGGAAGGTGGTGCGGACGCTGATGCCGACCTTGGTCATTGATGGTCAGCCGCTGGTGATGGTGACGCCGCAACTGGCAGGCGTTGCCCACAAGCTGCTCGGCCCCCCGGTGGCGGATCTGAGCGACCAACGTGATCTCATCATCGCTGCGCTGGATCTGCTGGTTACTGGTATTTAGCGCTGCTGCGCAGCGGGAATGCGTGTGCCAACTGCGTTGGCGATGCGCCTGCGGCGCCCGGATTGCCACTGCGCGGCGCAGGTCTCCGTTCCCCCTTTGGCACAGGGGGATAACAGGGGGATTTTCTGCGTAAGGCCAAATGGTTGGCATCAGATTGCGGCTGCGGCGCCGGATGTTTGTGCCGCTACGCGGCGGTGATGCCACTGCGTGGCAGCAGATGGAGGGGTTTCGCCCCCTCCACGACGAGCAGGAAGACCGTTTCCGCACGGCCTCCCTGCACCCACCGGCGGCCCGGTAGAGCAGCGCAATCTAGATCTGTGGCCTGTTCCGGTGCTGTTGCTGGGCCGCTCGACGGCACGTCCCTGTGCCGGGCTCGCTCTCGGCAACTTCCTGTTGCCTCGACCCACCACCAGCCCCTATGCCGTGGCCAAGTGCTGCGTGATCTCGTCGCTGCTCAATCGGGGGAGGCCTTCCGGCTGGCCGTGCGCAGTGAAGGTCAGTACTTCTTGTAGACCTCGCCACGTGGTTTGGCGTCGAGGATCAGTACTTCCAGCTCTGCATCCTTGATGCGGTAGACAACGCGATGGTGACCCACGCGGTAGCGATACAGGTCGCTGTAACCTGTTAGCTGGATCGCTCCGACAAGCCGTGGGTTTTCTGCAATTTTTTCCAGCGCCTCAATCACCCGATCGCGGATTTGGGGATGAAGCTTTTTAATGTCTTTGCTGGCTTCACGATGAATGATGACGCGGTAGGTCATGGTGGCGTTCCTTGCCGTAGTTAAGCTCAGCCTTGAGCGTTTGCAGAGTGCATGGGGTGCCGCTGGCAGCTTCCTGAGCCAGTTCCGCCTGACGGCAGCGGATCTTGGCGAGTTCGGCTGTATTCAGCTGCTTGTCGTCCTTGAGGGTCATTGACCGAGCTCCTTTTTCAGCGCATCCAGGCTGATGGCGTCAGCCTCGTCATTGGCGCGATCTGCCAGATAGTCTGGAATATCGGCCTGATCCAGCTGGTCCAGAAACCATTGATACTGCGCTTGGGTAAGGATCGCCCCCACCGTAGCGCCGTTGTGGGTTAGCACCAACTCCTGAGCTTGGGCACTGATATCGCGGGTAAAGGCGGTGATGGCATCGCCATCGTCGATCTCTGCCTGTTTGTAGTCACTGTCATCCATTGCAGCGCTCCTGTGGGCGTGGATAGTTAACAACCCTGCCAGTCCAGCATTCCTGCAGACCGACAGGCCGGCCAGCATAGCAGCAAGCTTTTGCGGCCAGAAGGTGGTCAACCGATGAGCGTTGGATGGGCCCACTAAAGGCCAGTGGCTGCGCAGCTTCAACATCCCCTCGTCCAGTTGCTAGCCGCGAGTAATGCCGGCCTGCGGGGTCGCCACAAAGTCACATCCATGTGCCTTAGTGGCTTTCGTCGCCGTCCAGGCGACTCAACCCCTACTCCCGGCTGGCCGTGCTTCGGCTGACTCAGTGCGGGTGGTGATCGAGGGGTGAGTAGACGGGGATGGCGCCGCTGTGTGGCTGGGCTAGTAACAGGTGGCGATCGAGGGGTGAGCAGACGGAGCTGGCGCTGCTGGTGTGGCTGGGCGAGTGACACTATAGTGGCACTCATGCTTCCTGCGGGGCGATCATGATGAAGGTTGAACTGGTTACGAATCTTAAGCGTCAAGCCACCAAGATCCTGGCGGATCTGCATGTCTCCAAAGAGCCGGTGTTGATCACCGAGCATGGTCAGCCCTCTGCCTATCTGGTGGATGTGGATGACTACGAGTTCATGCAGCGGCGGCTGGCACTGCTCGAGGCGCTCTCTCGGGGCGAACGAGCAGTGGTGGAAGGCAGAAGCTGCAGTCAGGCCGCCGCCCGCGAAAAGATGGGCCGATGGCTGAAGTAATCTGGTTAGCCGGCACTGCAGCAGCTGGATGCCGTCGCCGACTACATTGCCTTGGATAACCCGGCCGGCGCCTGCCAACTGGTGGCCAGGGTTTTTGATGTGACCGAGCGCCTGCAACAGTTCCCGCAATCCGGCCGTATCCCGCCGGAGCTACCTGATTCGGTTTACCGCGAGCTGGTCGCGTCACCCTGCCGGGTTTTCTACCGTGAACAGGATGATTCAGTGCTGATTCTGGCGGTGATCCGCGAGGAGCGGTTGCTGCGCAGCTTTATGTTGGCGACTCGCTGACGGCGGAGGTGGTGCCAACTGCGTTGGCGATGCCACTGCGTGGCTGCAGATGCGCCTACTGCGTTGGCAATCCACTGCGTGGCGGCAGATGCGGCTACGCCGCCCGGATGCGAGGTTGCCCACCTCGCGCTGGGGCAGAGGGG
>JAFOOX010000057.1 GCA_017425245.1 Gammaproteobacteria bacterium | reverse complement strand
CGTTGCCCAGACATAGGGTTCGCGAAGCAAGAACGCCAGCGCGGGTGGCCAGTAACCCCAAGAGCCAATACCCAGCAAGATGTGTTGATGATGCGTTCGTTGATCGTTTTTGACGTCGGGCTCCTGATAAATGAGCGTTGATGGATTGAGCAGGTCCACTGCCGATGGCCATGTCCAGGGTGTATCGGCCCCGATATGACTGCGCGGCACAAAAAACTCAATGTCAGCGCAACCGCAGTCTACGGACACCTGCCTACACTCCCCAAAATCGGGTCCGCCCCGGGTCTTTACAAGGTTTTTCAGCGCTCTCACAGACCCAATGCTCCCGCCACATTCACCACCTTGGCCACCGCCTGCCCCATACGGCTGCTGGCCGCCTTGGCAGCCGCTTGCCCCACTGGTCCGTAACCGCTGCGAAACTCGTCAATCACCAGATAGCCTTTCACCACCCCGGCACGTACATGGTTGCCGCTGGCCTTGAGCTGGTGATAGTAGGTGCGTAACCCCAAAAACGGCAGGGTATGGGGGCTGGCCAGCGGGTTATTGCCCGCAACCAGATCAACGCACATGAGTGACCGCGCCAAGCCACTGCCCAGCAGGCCACTACAGCCGAAAACATTGGGCACTGGATCAAAGGGATTGTTGCGCACCGCCACCACCTCAATGCCGGCTAACTGGCAGGCCTGGCGCAGTGAGAAAATGCTGGCGCCGCTGCCATGCACACTGACCTTATGGCAGGCAAAACTGCCACCATAGATCTGGCTGGCCAGTCTCACCGCCTTGCTGAAGATGATCGCCCCTTGGCTGTGGACCACCCAGCGGGTCTGGTGGCCGCGCTGCTGGGTATCCCGCAGCACGGCAGCCAGATGGTTGACATTGTGGCTGTAGCTACGGCGGCGGGGCAGATAGCCCTTGTCCCAAGCCGACTCGAAGGCATCTTCGTATAAGCCGTCGCTGGGGTTATGGAACAGGCTGTAGCTGCTGATCTGATCCTGGGCGTAGGCGACATCCACATGAGTGCCCATTAGCCAGGCCGCCTTGTTCAGATCATTCAGCATGCCGTTGACGGCGGCATGGAGGGTCTCGATCCGGTGGATAGGCCGAGGTGCGGTTCCTCCCCAATCGGCCATCAATTTTGCAACAATATTGGCGTCGACGCTCTCGGTCATCCTCACAGATCCGGCTCTCTCGACGTTATAAAGCGCATTACGCTCTTGCCCGACACCACGCGCGCCTAGCAGCTTGTAGTCGAAGTAGATCTCGTCAACGACCAGACTGCCGCCAACAACGGCAAACTTAATCAGGTAGTGATACCCGCCAAAGGGATAACGGGTGCGCAGCAGGCGGCGCCAGCCGCGGGTGCGTTCGCGGGCGATATCCGGGGCGTTGGGATCGCGGCAGATCTGGACCAGTTCGTTGATCACCTGCTTGCGATCAAAGTCGTTCAGGCTGCACAGCATCTGGCAGGCTTGATGGGTTAACTGGAGCTTGCCGTGAAGCTGACTGTGGCGCGGATCGCCCTTGGCAAGCAGCTGGTTCAGTTCGGGTTTTGTGCAGGCCTGATCCCAGCTGAGCAGTTGGGTGGCAGCGGCGGTGATAGACGCCATAGACAGGGCAGCGTGAGACATCAGCGATCCTTGCTGGTCAGAGTTTAGGCAGAGGAGGCTAGCAGCGGCTGAGCGACAACTCAAGTTCCTGCGATATGCACCAACAACAACGCCCGCAAAATGCGGGCGTTGTTGTTTATTCGCTAGCCAATTAACGCGAGGCGGTCAGGCCATCCAGCTGGCGCTGGCGCTGTTTGGCATAGGCTGCCGCTTCTGCGGGCACAGCCCCTGGATTTAGCCCCTCCAACCATTTGCGGATGCGGCCGGCATCACCCAAGGGTGAGCGCTTGCCATGAGAGTCGAGCAGAACGATGGCCAATTGCCGATTGCCCGGTTTGGCCAGCATCACCACACAGCGGCCAGCTTCCGATGTGTAACCGGTTTTCTGCAAGCTGACTTGCCAGTTTTCATTCTTGACCAAGGGGTTGGTGGTGAAAAACTGCAGCCCGTAATTGGGTTTGGCAAAACGGATGGCGCGCTGGTCGCGGGTTGAAAAATCACGGATCTGCGGGTAACCGGAGGCATGACCAACCAGCAATGCCAGATCGCGGGCGGTAGATACATTGGCGCTCGACAAGCCGGTGGCGTCGGCAAAGCGGCTGTCGTTCATGCCGAGTTTTTTCGCTTTACGATTCATGGCGGCGATAAAAGCGCTGTGGCCACCGGGGTAGTGGCGGCCTAGTGCCGAGGCCATGCGGTTCTCTGATGACATCAGGGCCAGCAGCAGTGCATCGCGGCGAGTTACCTGGGTACCAAAACGGATCCGTGACCAAGTGTTTTTGAGGGTGTCACGGTCGTGCTCGTCGACGGTGAGCATCTCATCAAGATTCTGTTTGGCATCCAGTACCACGACTGCGGTCATTAATTTAGTGACCGAGGCAATAGGCACTACGGCCTGTGGATTTTTTTCATACAGAGTGCGGCCATTGGTGACATCAATCACCAAGGCACTGACAGATGCCAATTGCAGCTTTTGAGGGTCAAGGGACGGGCCTTTGGTTGGTTGCGGGCTGGCCAAGCTAATAGCGGAAATGAAAGCGCAGGCAATGGCGAGGGAACGGCCGGAGAATGCCATGGAAAGATACTCCAGAAGAGATCCTGTTTGAGTATTGCACGGCCACGGCCATGTGGCGCCGCATTAATTAGCGGCATGATGCGCGAGCCTTATTGGCGAGGCAATGGTAAGGCTCGGGAAAGGGGAAAAAGCGCACAAAAAAGACGGCCCCAGTGGGGCCGCCCCGGCATTATGGTTATTTTTTGGCGGCAGTTACGGGTGCGGCTGCCCCCTTGTCCTGCTGCTGCGGTACGTCGAATGCCAGACGCTCCGCATTTTTCTCCAGGGTTTTGTCACCAACCCCCTTGACCTCACCGAGTGCTTGCAGATCGGCAAACGGGCCATGGGCGTCGCGGTAAGCGACAATCGCCTCTGCTTTGGCCATGCCGATCCCGTCAAGGTAATCGGCAATCTCCGTGACTGAGGCCTGGTTGATGTAGACCTTGTCACTGCTACTGATTGGCGCCGGTTCAGCCAGGGCTGACATGGCGAAAAAACAGAGCAGCAACGCGGCATGGCGCATAAGCGCAAAGAGTCGTCTTTCCATAGAGGTCCATCCTTTTCCGTGTAGACCGTTTTTCCTTTGCCGCACTGCATCCCTCGCGGCGATGACACGATAAACAGCCGCCGCGCCCGGGGCAGCGAGGCTGGTCACAATTTGGACAATCAACAACAAAGGCGCCCGCAGGCGCCCTCGTGATGACCCCTTGGTGGTTACAGGGTGGCGGCGATGGCCGCGTATTCCTTTTCCCATACCTTGCGTTCGTTTTTGCTGCAGCCGCCCATCAGCTCGGCGGCGGCGCGCAGCCGGGCGCGGCTCAGATCCGGCCCCAGGATCTGCATCGCATCGGTGATCGACAGGGTGCTGGTGGTGCCGGCAATGGCCAGGAAGATGGCGGGCATGAACTCCTTCATCTTGATGTTCATCCCTTTGGCCAGCCCCTTGAGGCGATTGAAGATCACCTCCTTGTTCCAGTCGCGCAGCTGGTCCATGTCCCAGGCGATGAACTGCAGCTGCTTACGCAGCTGTTCGCCATCAATGCCCAAAGCCTCAAACATGCTGCGCTCGATCGGGATCAGGCCGCTGTACATAAAGTTAAGCAGCGGGGCCAGCTGGCTGAAGCGCTCGATGCGGGCGCGGGCATGGGGCAGCAGCTGACGCAGGTAATCCTCGTTGAAGGCCCAGTCTTTCAGACGCGCGATCAGCTGATCGTCGCTCAGGTTTTCGCGGATCCACAGGCCGTTGAGCCAATCGAGCTTGACCGGATCGAAGATCGGCCCGCCGAGCGACACCCGGCTGATGTCGAAGTGGGCGATCATCTCATCGAGACCGAACTTTTCGCGCTCATCCGGCATCGACCAGCCCATGCGGCCGAGGTAGTTCAGCAGCGCCTCCGGCAGGTAGCCCATGCGCTGGTAATAGAGGATCGAGGTCGGGTTCTTGCGCTTGGACAGCTTGGATTTGTCGGGGTTACGCAGCAGCGGCATGTGGCCGAGCACCGGCGGCGTCCAACCGAAGTACTGATAAAGCAGATAGAGTTTGGGCGCCGACGGCAGCCACTCTTCGCCACGGAATACATGGGTGATGCCCATCAGGTGATCGTCGACCACGTTGGCCAGGAAGTAGGTGGGCAGGCCGTCGCGCTTCATCAGCACCTGCATGTCGACCGTCTCCCACGGGATCTCCACCTCGCCACGCAGGTGGTCATTGAAGCGGAAGCTGCCCTCCGTCGGCACTTTCATGCGGATCACATGGGGCTCGCCAGCGGCGAGGCGGGCGGCTACGTCATCGGCGCTCAGCTTGAGGCCGCGGCCATCATATTGGGGGCGTTCGCCGCGCGCTTCCTGCTCCTTGCGCATCTGGTCCAGCTCTTCGGGGGTGGCGAAGCAGCGGAAGGCGTGGCCAGCGGCCACCAGCTGCTCGGCATACTGCTGATAGAGGGCGGCACGTTCGCTCTGGCGATAGGGGCCGGCCGGGCCGCCGATATCGGGGCCTTCATCCCACGACAGGCCAAGCCAGTGCAGGGCGTCGAGGATCATCTGTTCCGACTGGCGCGAGCTGCGCTCCTGATCGGTGTCCTCAATGCGCAGGATGAACTGGCCACCGTGCTGGCGGGCAAAGCAGTAGTTGAACAGGGCGATGTAGGCGGTGCCGACATGGGGATCGCCGGTGGGCGAGGGGGCAACGCGGGTGCGGACGGTCATGATCTGTGCTCGGCTGCGAACGAAAGGCGGCTATTCTATGCCAGCTCCGCCTCTGTCGCAGCCTTGCTGCCCTCATCTTGATCTTTAATTCCATCCGGAAATATCAAATTAGTTTTTAGTATTTTTTTGGAATATAAAAGCCGCTAATGTGCCGGTCACGACGGCCATGGAGGTTTCCCTTGAGCAACATCGTCTGGCATGCCCACCGCGTAGACAAACTGGCCCGCAGCCGCCTCAACGGCCACCGTCCAGCCATCCTCTGGTTTACCGGCCTCTCTGGTGCCGGCAAGTCGACCATCGCCGGTGCGGTGGAGGAGCTGCTGCACGCCCGCGGCGTACGCACCTATCTGCTTGATGGCGACAACGTCCGCCATGGTCTGTGCGGCGACCTCGGTTTCAGCGACCGCGACCGGGTGGAAAACATCCGCCGCATCGGTGAGTTGGCCAAGCTGTTTGTCGATGCCGGGGTGGTGGTACTGACCGCCTTTATCTCGCCGTTCCGCGCTGACCGCGCCATGGTGCGCCAGTTGGTTGAGGCTGGCGAGTTCATCGAGATCCACATCAACGCCTCGCTGGAAACCTGTGAAGCGCGCGATCCCAAGGGGCTGTACAAGAAGGCGCGGGCCGGCGAGATCCGCAACTTCACCGGTATCGATTCCGCCTATGAGGCGCCGCTCAATGCCGAGATCAGCCTCGACAGCGGAGCGCTCGGAATTGCCGAGGCGGCTCAGCAGGTGGTCGAGTATCTCGCCGCTAACGGCTATCTGCAGGTGGGGCAAGCATGAGCCAGCAGCCCTCCCCTCTGTTGCAGGCCTTGCATCAGCTGGCGCTGGAGGCCGGTCGCGCCATCATGGCGGTCTACGACCAGCCGATCGCGGTGGAGCACAAGGCCGACCAGTCGCCCCTGACTGCCGCCGATCGTGCCGCCCACGCGGTGATCGCCGCTGGCTTGGCCCGGCTCTCCCCCGAGTTGCCGCTGCTGTCGGAGGAGGGGGCCGAGATCCCTTGGGCCGAGCGCAGCCATTGGCAGCGTTTCTGGCTGGTCGATCCGCTCGATGGCACCAAAGAATTCATCAAGCGTAACGGCGAATTCACCGTCAATATCGCCCTTGTCGATCACGGCCAGCCGCTGCTGGGGGTGGTTTATGCGCCAGCCCTCGGTTTCGGCTATCTGGCTGAGGTCGGGGTGGGCGCTTGGCGCCTGGATGAGGCCGGGATCACGACCATCAGCCCGCGCGCGTTGGCTGAGCCTTGGCAGGTGGTGGGTTCGCGCTCGCATGCCGGGGCCGAGGTGGAAGCCTTCTGCGCCCGGCTGCCGGCCCACGAACTGGTGGCTATGGGCAGTTCGCTCAAGATCTGTCTGGTGGCTGACGGTCGCGCCGATCTCTACCCGCGTCTGGGGCCGACCATGGCCTGGGACACGGCCGCTGCCCATGCGGTGCTGGCCGCTGCCGGCGGGCTGGTGGTGGATGCCGCCAGCCGTCAGCCGCTGCGCTACAACCAGCAGGATTCGCTGCTCAACCCCCATTTTCTGGCCGCCAGCCCTGCTGCGCTGGCCGCTCTAGCTTGATGAGGACCCGGACCATGCTCGACAAGTACACCCTGACTCATCTCAAACAGCTGGAAGCGGAGAGTATCCAGATCATTCGTGAGGTGGCGGCCGAGTTTGAGAACCCGGTGATGCTCTATTCCATCGGCAAGGACTCGTCGGTGATGTTGCACCTGACCCGCAAGGCGTTCTTCCCCGGCAAGATCCCCTTCCCGTTACTGCACGTCGATACCACCTGGAAATTCCGCGAAATGATCAAATTTCGCGATGAAACAGCCAAGAAATATGGTTTCGATCTCCTGGTGCATACCAACCAGGAAGGTTTGGCGGCTGGCGTTGGCCCCTTTACTCACGGTAGTGCCAAGCACACCGACATCATGAAAACCCAGGCACTCAAGCAGGCGCTGAATCAGTATGGGTTTGACGCTGCGTTCGGTGGCGCCCGCCGTGATGAAGAGAAGAGCCGCGCCAAAGAGCGCGTCTACAGCTTCCGCGACAAGAACCACCGCTGGGACCCGAAGAACCAACGCCCCGAGCTGTGGACCCTCTACAACGGCAAGGTCAACAAGGGCGAGAGCATCCGTGTCTTCCCTCTCTCCAACTGGACTGAGCTGGATATCTGGCAATACATCTATCTGGAAAACATCGACATTGTGCCGCTGTATCTGGCTGCCGAGCGGCCGGTGGTGGAGCGCGACGGCACCCTGATCATGGTCGATGACGAGCGCATGCCGCTTAACCCCGGTGAGCAGCCCGAGATGAGGATGGTGCGTTTCCGTACCCTCGGCTGTTACCCGCTGACCGGCGCGGTGGAGTCCAGCGCCAGCACCCTGACCGAGATCATTCAGGAGATGTTGCTGGCCCGCACCAGTGAGCGCCAGGGGCGGATGATCGATCACGATCAGGCCGGCTCGATGGAGCAGAAGAAACGCGAAGGTTATTTCTGAGGTAGGAGAGTTAACGATGAACCAGAGCAACACCCTGATTGAACAGGATGTCGAAGCCTACCTCGCCCAGCATGAGCAGAAGCGGCTGCTGCGCTTTCTCACCTGTGGCAATGTCGATGACGGCAAGAGCACCCTGATCGGCCGCCTGCTGCACGACACCCAGATGATCTACGACGATCAGCTGGCATCGCTGAAAAAAGACTCCAAGAAGTTCAATACCACCGATCAGGAGATCGATCTGGCGCTGCTGGTGGATGGCCTGCAGTCCGAGCGCGAGCAGGGGATCACCATCGACGTGGCCTACCGCTACTTCTCGACCAGCAAGCGCAAATTCATCATTGCTGACTGCCCGGGGCATGAGCAGTACACCCGTAACATGGCGACCGGCGCCTCCACCTGCGATCTGGCGATCATCCTCATCGATGCCCGTTATGGGGTGCAGACCCAGACCCGCCGCCACAGTTTCATTGTGTCGCTGCTGGGCATTCGCCAGGTGATCGTGGCCGTCAACAAGATGGATTTGATGGACTTTAGCGAGCAGACCTTCAACCAGATCCGCGACGACTATCTGGCCTTTGCCGCTCACCTGAACATTCCCAACATCCAGTTTGTGCCGATGTCGGCGCTGCGTGGCGACAACGTCGTCAGCCGCAGCGAGGCGATGGGCTGGTATCACGGCGAACCCTTGCTGACCCTGCTTGAGGATGCTGATACCACCACCCTCAACCATCAGGATTTTCGTTTCCCGGTGCAATACGTGAATCGCCCTAACCTCGATTTCCGAGGCTTTGCCGGCACCTTGGCCAGCGGCGTGGTGCGGGTGGGCGACGACGTGACAGTGCTGCCTTCTGGCAAGCGTTCGACCATCGCCCGTATCGTCACCTTTGATGGTGATCTGGATGAAGCCTTTGCCCCGCAGTCGGTGACCCTGACCCTGAGTGATGAGGTGGATGTCAGCCGTGGCGACATGCTGGTGCACAGCAATAATCAGCCACAGGTCGGAGAAAACGTCGAGGCCACTATCGTCTGGATGGCGGAAGAGCCGATGCTGCCCAACAAGCAGTACGACTTCAAAATCGCCACCCGCGCCACTCCCGGTTCGATTAGCGCCATCGATTACCGCATCGACGTTAATAACCTGAGCCAGCATCAGGCGGTGCGTCTGGAGCTGAATGAGATTGCCCGCTGCCAGGTCCGTTTCAATCAGGTGGTGGCGTTTGACCCTTACAGCGTCAACCGTGGGACTGGCGCATTTGTCATCATCGACCGCCTGACCAACGTCACTGTCGGAGCCGGCATGATCATCGGTAGCGGCCGCACCAGCGGCAGTGCCGAAGTCGCGCGTTTCAGCGAGTTTGAACTGGATCTCAATGCGCTCATCCGCAAGCACTTTCCCCATTGGGAAGCCAAGGACCTGCGCGAGCTGCTGAAATGATCCTGGGTGTCGAGGCCTGGCTGACCATCGGCCTGTTTGTCGGGCTGCTGGCCGCTTTGATCAGCGGTCGGGTCGGTGCTACCAGCGCTTTTGGCGTGGTACTGCTGATCGTGGTTGGCACGGGCCTCGTCACCACCACTGAGGTGATCAAGAGTGCGGCCAATCCGGGCATCGTCACTCTGCTGCTGCTGCTGGCGGTGTCATTGGGGCTGGAGAAGACCCAGTGGCTGGGGCGTATTGCCCACACCCTGATTGGCAAGACGCTGGATGGCACCCTGTGGCGGGTGATCGGCGTGGGAGCAGTCACCTCGGCCTTTCTCAACAATACGGCGGTGGTCGCAACCTTGCTGCCATTACTGCGCCGTAACGGTCGTTTTGCTCCTGGCAAGCTGCTGCTGCCGCTGTCGTTCGCCGCTATTTTTGGTGGCACCATGACCCTGATTGGTACCTCCACCAATCTGGTGGTCAACAGCCTGCTGATGGATACCGGCCATCCCGGATTCCGCTTTTTTGACTTCTTGCCGGTGGGCATCATCGTCACCCTTTGCTGTGGCCTGGTGCTTTGGTGGTTTTCCAGACGGTTGCAAAGCCGTGACAGCGATCCTCATGAGGTGCAGCAGTATCTGCTGGATGCCAAGGTGGCGGCCGATTCACCGCTGGTGGGCAAATCGGTGATCGAGGCCGGGTTGCGCAATATGGAGGCGTTGTTTCTGGTCGAGCTGGTGCGCGGCGGGCGGCTGATTTCGCCGGTGGCACCGCAGGAGGTGATCGAAGCGGGTGACCGGCTGATTTTCGCCGGTGACGTCAAGCAGGTGAGTCAGCTGCAGCGCTATCCCGGCCTTAACCTATTTGCCGACAATAACGGCCTGCTGCAACAGAACCTGGCCGAGGTGATGATCACCCCCAATGCCAGCATTGCCGGTAAAACCCTCAAACAGGCTGGTTTCCGTTCGCTGTTTGATGCGGCGGTGGTGGCGATGCGCCGCGAAGGGGAGCCGCTCTCCGGCAAGCTCGGTGAGATCCGGCTGCAGGCTGGCGACTGTCTGGTGCTAGCGGTGGGCCCCGATTTCGCCTCTCGTTCGAATCTTCGCAAAAACTTTTTCATGCTCAGCGAGGTGGAACTCCCCCATCAGCTCAGTCGGCGTCAGGAGTGGATCAGTCTGCTGGGTTTTGGCGCGGTCATTGCGCTGTCAGCGCTGGAACTGGTATCGCTGATGACCGGTAGCCTGTTTCTGCTTGGGGCGATGCTACTCACTGGCGTGTTGCGCAAGGAGGAGATCGCCCGCCGTTTTCCTTTTGATCTGTGGTTGATCGTTTGTTCTGCGCTGGTCTTGGCTCAAGCCCTGGAAAATAGTGGTGTGGCCCAGGCGCTGGCGGGCTGGTTGAGCGCGACGCTGGCAGACAAGGGGATCTGGCTGGCGTTTATTGGGGTTTATCTGGTCACCGCAGTACTGACCGAGACCATGACCAACAATGCTGCTGCGGCGCTGGTATTCCCGCTGGCCTGGGGGCTGGCCGAAGGGCTGGGTGCTAACCCGATGCCGTTCGTGCTGGCGGTGGCTTATGCGGCCAGTGCCAGTTTCATTTTGCCCTTTGGCTACCAGACCAACCTGATGGTGTTTAACGCCGCCCGTTACACCATTGGCGACTTTTGGCGGGTGGGTGTGCCGGTCTCAGTGACCCACGGCACCGTGGTCTGCCTATTTTTGCCATGGTTTTTTCCCTTTTAGCGCCGAGGCTGTTGCATAAATTTGTGCGGTGCGTCATATAATCGACCCGAGTCAACATCCGCCCCAAGGAGCGAATTGGATGGTCCGTAAAGCTGTCATCCCCGTTGCCGGTCTCGGCACCCGTATGCTTCCCGCCACCAAGGCCATCCCCAAAGAGATGTTACCGATCGTCGACAAGCCGTTGATCCAGTACGTGGTCAACGAGTGCGCTGCGGCTGGTATCAAGGAGATTGTATTGGTGACCCATGGCAGCAAAAATGCCATCGAAAACCACTTTGATACCTCTTTTGAGCTGGAATCTACCCTCGAGAAACGCGTTAAGCGCCAGCTACTCGAAGAGATCCAGACCATCTGCCCCAAAGGGGTGACCATCATGCATGTCCGCCAGGGATCGGCGCGTGGTCTTGGCCATGCCATTCTCTGCGCCCGGCCGATGGTTGGTGATCAGCCGTTTGCGGTGGTCTTGCCTGATGTGCTCATTGATGAAGTCGCCAGCGATCCGCGCAAGGACAACCTTGCCGAGATGGTGCGTCTGTTCACTAACACCGGCGCCAGCCAGGTGATGGTTGAGAAGGTGCCGGATGCGGATGTCGACAAGTTCGGTATTGTCGATGTGGGTGGCGAGCAGATGAAGCCCGGCCAGACCATGCCGATGACTGCCATTGTCGAGAAGCCGGATCTTCACGACGCGCCGTCCAACCTGGCGGTGGTTGGCCGGTATGTGCTGTCACGCGAGATCTGGGACATTTTGGAGTTCACCCCGCCGGGCGCGGGTGATGAAATCCAGCTAACCGATGCGATTGCTGTGCTGATGAAAGAGCAGCAGGTCAACGCGTACTACATGAAAGGCTTCAGCCATGACTGTGGCAGCAAGATCGGTTACATGAAGGCTAACATCGAGTACGCGCTGCGCCATCCCAAGCTGGGTGACGAGTTCGCCGAGTTCCTGAAAACCCGCATCAAAGACCTCTAAGCCATGAGTACTAAAACAACGGTGCTGGTCACGGGTGGCGCTGGCTATATCGGCAGCCACACCGTGGTCGAACTGCTCAATGCCGGCCACGAGGTGATCGTGGTCGACAACCTGAGCAACGCCAGCGAGGAATCGCTGGCGCGGGTGGCTGAGATCTGCGGCCGGGCGCCGCAGTTCTATCGCTGTGATGTTCTTGACCGCGCTGGTCTCTCTGCGGTCTTTAAGGCGCATCCGACCATTTCGTCGGTGATCCATTTTGCCGGTCTCAAGGCAGTGGGTGAGTCGGTACAGCAACCGCTGCGCTATTACCAGAACAACGTTACCGGCACCATGGTGCTGGCCGAAGTGATGGCTGAGCATGGGGTGTTCAACCTGGTGTTCAGCTCATCGGCCACCGTTTATGGGGATCCGGCGTCGGTACCGATCCGCGAAGATTTTCCGACGGGTGCCACCAACCCCTATGGTCGCTCCAAGCTGATGGTCGAGGAGATTCTGCGCGATCTCAACGTGGCTGAGCCGCGCTGGAACATCGCCCTATTGCGCTATTTCAATCCAGTGGGTGCCCATCCGTCGGGCCGCATTGGTGAAGATCCCAATGGTTTGCCCAATAATCTGACCCCCTTTATCACTCAGGTGGCAGTTGGCAAACTGCCGCGCTTAAGGGTGTTTGGTAATGATTACCCGACCTGCGATGGCACCGGCGTACGTGATTACATCCATGTCGTCGATCTGGCCATCGGTCATCTGCGCGCGCTGGATCGCCTTGCTGTCAACCCGGGGGTGGTGACCTACAACCTGGGCACCGGCAGTGGCTATTCGGTGTTGGAAATGGTCAAGGCGTTTGAGCTCGCGACCGGCAAGAGCATCGCTTTTGAGGTGGTGGCCCGTCGCCCCGGTGATATTGCCGAGTGTTTTGCCGATCCGGCATTGGCTCTCAGCGAACTGGGCTGGCAGGCGGAGCGCGGTATTGCTGAAATGACGGCCGATGCTTGGCGCTGGCAGTCGCAAAATCCCAATGGATATCGTGGTTAAGGACGAGAGCAGCTCATGAAAGTAACTGTCTTTGGTATTGGCTATGTCGGTCTGGTGCAGGCCGCGGTGCTGGCGGACGCCGGTCACGAAGTAATGTGTATCGATGTCGATCACAATCGCGTCGACAACCTCAAGAAAGGGATCATCCCAATCTATGAGCCGGGCTTGACCCCGCTGGTAGAACAAAACTATGCGCAGGGGCGTTTGCAGTTCACCACTGACGCCGCCGCCGGCGTTGCCTTTGGGGAATTCCAGTTCATCGCGGTCGGCACCCCGCCCGATGAAGATGGTTCGGCAGACCTCAAATATGTACTGACCGTGGCTGACACCATCGCCACTTACATGGACAGCCCCAAGATCATCATCGACAAGTCGACGGTGCCGGTGGGTACCGGTGACAAGGTTGCGGCCAAGGTTGCGGCCCGTCTGGCTGCCCGTGGCGTCAATATCGCCTTTGATGTGGTCTCTAACCCTGAGTTTCTCAAGGAAGGGGCGGCGGTGGCCGACTGCCAGAAGCCGGATCGTATCGTTATTGGTACTGATAGCGATGAGGCGGCGGACAAGATGCGCGAGCTTTACGCCCCCTTTAACCGCAACCACGACAAAGTCATTGTCATGGATATCCGTAGTGCCGAGCTGACCAAGTACGCAGCCAACTGCATGCTGGCCACCAAGATCAGCTTTATGAACGAGATGGCCAATCTGGCCGAGAAACTGGGTGCCGATATCGAAAAAGTACGTCAGGGGATCGGTTCCGACCCGCGTATCGGCTATCACTTCATCTATCCGGGTTGTGGTTACGGCGGCAGCTGTTTCCCCAAAGACGTGCAGGCGCTGGTGCGTACCGCCCAGAGCATCGGCTACGAGCCGGCGTTGCTCAAGGCGGTGGAAGAGGTCAACGACAAGCAGAAAGAGGTGCTGTTCACCCGCATCAACAACCACTTCAAGGGCGACCTCAAGGGCAAGACCATCGCCCTGTGGGGACTGTCGTTCAAACCCAACACCGACGACATGCGTGAAGCCTCGGCCCGCGTCTTGATGGAGTCGCTGTGGGAAGCTGGCGCCAAGGTTCAGGCCTATGATCCGGAAGCGATGGAAGAGACCCAGCGTATCTACGGTCAGCGTGAGGACCTGCTGCTGGTCGGCACCAAGGAAGCGGCCCTCAACGGTGCCGACGTACTGGTCATCTGTACCGAGTGGAAGCCGTTCCGTGCTCCCAACTTTGACGTGATCAAGCAGAGCCTCACCTATCCGGTGGTGTTTGACGGCCGTAACCTGTATGAGCCGGAGCGGATGAAAGAGCGCGGCTTCAGCTATTACGCCATTGGCCGTGGTGATAGCATCCAGCCGGTGATCTGAGCCCCGGCAACCACGCAAAGCGGCGGGCTCTGGCCCGCCGTTTTTCGATCGTGCAGGAGAAACCATGAAATTTCTGGTCACCGGTGTTGCTGGCTTTATCGGCTTTTATGTGGCCCAGCGGCTGCTGGCCGAAGGCCATGAAGTGGTCGGTCTGGATGTCGTCAACGACTATTACGATGTCAACCTCAAACAGTCGCGATTGGCATTGCTTGAAGGCAAGCCAGGCTATCGTTTCGCCAAGCTGGATCTGGCTGACCGTGAGGGGATGGCTGCGCTGTTTGCTGCCGAGAAGTTCCAGCGGGTGATCCATCTGGCCGCCCAGGCCGGGGTGCGTTATTCGCTCAAGAACCCCTTCGCCTATGCCGACTCCAATCTGGTTGGCATGCTCACCATCCTTGAGGGTTGTCGCCACAACGAAGTGGAGCATCTGGTTTATGCCTCGTCGAGTTCGGTGTATGGTCTCAACACCAATATGCCGTTTTCAACCAGCCACAATGTTGACCATCCGGTGTCGCTCTATGCCGCTACCAAGAAGGCCAACGAATTGATGGCGCACACCTACAGCCATCTTTATGGCTTGCCCACCACCGGCTTGCGCTTCTTTACCGTGTATGGCCCATGGGGCCGCCCCGACATGGCGATGTTCCTGTTCACCAAGGCGATTCTGGAAGGCAAGAGCATCGACGTGTTCAACCACGGCAAGATGCAGCGCGACTTTACCTACATCGACGATATCGTCGAAGGTATTGTGCGCATCCAGGACAAGCTGGCCAGCCGAAATCCGGATTGGAGCGGCGCCAAGCCGTCACCCGACTCCAGCTCGGCGCCCTACAAGGTGTTCAACATCGGCAATCACCAGCCGGTGGAGCTGGAGTACTTCATCCAGTGCATCGAGAAGTCGTTGGGGATGAGCGCCAAGCGTAACTACATGCCGATCCAGCCGGGCGATGTGCCAGCCACATATGCGGATATTCAGGACCTGAATGCGGCCGTCGGTTTTCAGCCATCAACGCCGATTGAGGTTGGGGTTCAGCGTTTCGTCGACTGGTATCGCGGCTACTACGGCGTCTAGCCGCCCGTGCAGCTGGCGCCCGCCAGCAATTGATTGAGCGCTGCTTGAGGGTTTGGCACGGCCATTACTTCAAGCAGCGTTTTTTGTTCTGTTGCCCCACCCAGAGCTGTCAGCAAAGGTGCTAGCCGCTCTTCAGGCAATGCGGTCAACTGCCCAGCCAGCAGTGCCAGCCATAGCGGGCGATAAGCTAGCGCATCATCGCTGATCATGCCGGGTGATGCCCACAGCTGCGCCGCAACCACAGCGCCTTCAGCCAGTTGCAGGGTGCGCAGACTGTTGCTGATCAGCGCCGCACCACCGTCGCGGGCCAGTGGCAGGCGGTGGCTGCGGGCGACCAGGGCAGCGGCCACCGCCTGTTCCGGCCCCAGCTGCAGTGGCTGCAGCGGTTGCCACCAGCGCTGAGCCAAAGCCCCCCATAGCCCTTTGAGATCGCTAGCCTGCGGTGAGCGGTGGACCATCAGGGCATTGGCCAGCCCCTCAATCAGCTGTCGTTGCTGTGGCGCGGACCACTGTGCTGGCGGCAGCCCGGCACTGACCGCCACGGCCAGAATCTGCCCTTGTTCATTCCAGGCGATTGGCATTGCCTGTACCCGTTTCACCGCCTTGCCGGGCCGGGCAAAGAGGTCGAGTAACAGCCAGCGCGGCCCGGGTTGATCGCCGCGCCACTGCAACTGCAGGGCAATAAGTGGTAGCGCTGAGAAGGCAGGCTCTGTCAGTGGTTGCTGGCTCATGGTCAGGCCGAGACGCTGTTCCAGCAGCGTCAGCTGGTCAGCAATAACGGTTTCGGCGGCTAAGGGCGGGCGCTCTGCCTCGGGCTGTGGGCAGTTACGGCGGCCAATGCCGATTAGCAGGCGATCCACATCAAGCGGCGAGAGCAGGGCATCGCGGGCCCGCCAGTGGCGCCATGAAGGCTCGCCCTCGGCCTCGGCCAGCTGTTGCCTGGCGTAGATCAGCGCGGTGTAGGTGCCGCCACCGAGGTGGCTGGCCCGCTGCTGCCAGCGTTGCCGGGCCAGGTTGCGGCAGCTGGCGGGCAGGGCATGATCAAGGTATTCAGCCAATGACGCGCTGGTGACTGGCGGGCATTCGTCTGGCAACAGCAAAGGTTGCTGGTTAGCGCTACTGAGCTGACGAGCGTAGGCGCTCACCGCGCTATTGAGATCGCTGCGGGCACTTTCCACAGCGCTGTTGGTTGGTGCGCTGGCCCCCCTGGCTGCCACCAGAGGATGACTCCGATCGCTGGCAAGACGGCTGTCGAGTGTGGTTAGCGCCAAGGTCAGCTGCAGTTCGCAATCGGCGCCGGCTTGTCGCCACTGCGTTTGATGGTGGTTAAGTGTCAACCACTGGCCTTGGGCGATGGCGCTCTGGGCATCGGCGATGGCCGGACCCTGAACAGTCGGCGGTGCCTCGGCCAGGCGGGTTGCCAGTTGCTCGCAGCGCTGCGCCAGATCGCGGGCGTTGGTGGCGGGCCACCACCAGTCAGCCCTGACCAACAGCGGCCAGCCAACCAGGGCGAGCAATAGCAGGCGCACCCGGTCCCTGCTCAGCCCGGCTTGCGGGCGATGAGGATGGCGCGCAGCGGCGCCGGATAACCCTCGACGGTGCGGGTGGGGTCGGCGGGATCGAGAAAATCGGTCAGGGATTCGCCGCCACACCAGTCGGTCGCCCGCTGTTCGCCGCTGGTGGTGGCGTTAACATCGACGCAGCGCACCTCAACAAAGCCCAGCCGCTGCAGCCACAGGCAGAGGGCCGCTACCGATGGAATGAACCAGACATTGGCCATGCGCGCGTAGCGGTCGGCCGGCATTAACACCGTTGTCTCCCCGCCTTCCACCACCAGCGTCTCCAACACCAGCTCTCCCCCGGGGCGCAGCTGGCACCACAGTTGGCGCAGGTGCTCCAGTGGCTCTCGGCGGTGGTAAAGAACCCCCATAGCAAACACAGTGTCGAAGGCGTTGGTGGCTGGCAGGGCTTCCAGCGGTAGAGGTAAAAAGTGAACCGGGGCGTGGCCAAGATAGCGGCGCACCGCCAGAAACTGGGCAAAGAACAGCGATGTCGGGTCGATGCCCACCACTTCAGTAGCGCCGGCGCCCCACATCCGCCACAGGTGGTAGCCACTGCCACAGCCCACATCCAGCACCCGGCGGCCTTCGAGCGGGCTGATATGAGGTATTAAGCGCTCCCACTTCCAATCCGAGCGCCACTCGCAGTCGATGTCGACGCCGAATAGTGAGAAAGGCCCTTTCTTCCACGGGCAGAGCTTACGCAGCAGATTGTGTAGCTTCTGTTGCTCGCCGCTGCTGATGGCGCCGTCGAGGCGGACAGCTGTCTGGCAGTCGATCTGTTCGGTGGTCAACTCGGGCAGCTGAGCCACCGCCTTTTGCCATTGGGGCCAGTCGCCATGGGCCCGCTGTTGCCAGTCGCCCAGCAGGTGGGCCAGGGCACCCAGCTGGGCCAGCAGCGGGTGATTTGGGGTGGTGGTAATGGCGGCCAGTAGCGGCTGAAACGGCGTCATGCCTTGAACGCCAGCAGGGCGACGAAGTTGAGCGCCTGAATGCAGGGCACAACACTGCTGAAGCCTGCGGCGCTGAGCCGTTGCTGATGCGTACTCAGGCTGTCAATGCGCATCACCTTCTCCAGTGCGCTGCGTTTCTGACTGATCTCCAGTTCGCTGTAGCCGTTGCGGCGCTTGAACTGCAGGTGCAGATCGCTAATCAGTTGATCGGCGGCGGCCGGTTCGATGCGGATCTTTTCCGCCAGCAGCAGCACGCCACCGGGGTTGAGGGCGGCATGAATGCGCTCAAGCAGGGCCAGCCGCTCATCGGGTTCGAGAAACTGCAGGGTGAAGTTCATAGCCACCAGCGAGGCGTTGCTCAGCTCACTGCTGCGGATATCTTCACAGCGTACCTCAACGGCCAGCGGGCTACGCCAGCTGGCCAAATGTCGCTGGCAGCGCTCGACCATTGCTGGCGAGTTATCTACTGCAAACAGCCGGGCGTCAGCTTTGCCTAGTCCTTGGCGGATGGCATGGGTCGCGGCGCCCAAGGCACAGCCAAGATCATAAACATGGCTGCCTGAGGTCACCACCTTGGGCGCCAGATCGGCAAGGGTGGCGAGGATCAGTTCATAGCCGGGAATGGAGCGACGGGCCATGTCGTCAAATACTTCCGCCACTTGGTTGTCGAAGGAGAAATTCACCAACTTTGGTTGCGGCGTGCGGTAGATGCGATCGCGGCTGGAACTGGACATGGGGGCTCCACGGTGGGGGATGGTACATTCTATGCGAACTCGGTCCCATCGGTCATGCCGCAGCTTGCGTCGGCCAGCGCCACCGGCGTAGAGTCTGAGTTCAGCCGATGCGCATTTGCAGCGGTGGCGCGACCCAGACGACAGGTGGAAGGTTGTAACCATGAATGGCGGTCAGGGAAGGCAAGGACAGGGCGCACAGTGGCTGATATCGCTGCTGTTGTGGCTGGCCCTGACTTCTTTGGGACAGGCCTCAGAGCCATCACCTAGGGTTTTGACCGTCGCCATCAGTCCCGATTCTGCCCCTTACCATTTTGTTGATGCTGACAGTCAACCAGCTGGAGTGCTGGTGGATGTTTGGAAGGCTTGGTCAAGGGTCAGCGGTCAGCCGGTCGGGTTTCTGCCGCTGCCGTGGAGCGAAACCCTGACGGCGATTCGCGACGGTCGGGCCGATATCCATGCTGGGCTCAGTTTCAACCCTGAACGCAGTGAATACCTAGAGTTCGGCAAGTCCCTGCTGCAGGTCGACAGCAATCTCTTTATCCATCGTGATCTACTGCCCATTGAGCGGCTGGAGCAGTTGCTGCCTTATCGCCTCGGGGTATTGGCCGGTTCTCATCATCAGGTGCAGTTGGCGCTGCTGGAGCCTCGTTTTGCCCTGCAGACCTATGCCACGCGTGAAGCGCTGTATGACGCTGCACTCAGCGGCGAAATCATGGTCTTTGCTGCGCTGGAGCGGTTTACCGACGATCACCCCGAGCGTCAGGCGTTGGAGGTGCTTTTCCCCTACTATGGTCGCTTGACCTATGCCCGTAACGCCATTTTGCCGGCAGTGGCCAAAGGGCCGCGCGCGCGCGCACTGTTGCAGCAGATCGATGATGGCATGGTGCAGTTGCCGGAGCGGGTGTTTGCCGATGCCAAGCGCCGTTGGCTGGGCACGCCACTGGACTCTCAACGGTTACGGGTCGGTCTGTTTGCCGATTTTCCGCCCTACAGCAGCGTCGACGATCAAGGGTTGCCGCGCGGCTTGCTGGTTGATCTGTGGCAGGAACTCGGGCGACGCAGCGGCCATCATATCGAGTTTGTTGAGGTGGCACCGGAGTTGATGCTGGCCCGGCTGGAGCAAGGAGAGCTGGATAGCATCGTTGGCATACCGGCGGCCGATGCCGTTTACTCGGCGTCACAGCCTGCGGTGTCACTGTTTGCGGCTCGCGCTCAGTTTTTTGTGCATGCCGAGGGAAAAATCAAGCGTGGTGCCGATCTGGAACAGGCTGACGTTGGCGCCTTGGCTACTTCAGCCTATCTGCCACAGTTGCGTGATCAGTTTCCGCGCATGCGCATCCGCCTCGTATCGTCCCCCGAGCAGTTGGTTCGTGGTCTGCAGAGTGGCCAGTTTGGCGCGGTGATCGCTGAAAGTGCGCTATTGCGCCCGCTGATTGCCCGCCATGGCGAGATGCCACTGGTGGCTTTGGCTGAGCCTACCTTCAGTGCCGAAATCCAGGCCGTTGTTGGCCGTAACAATCAGGTGCTGGCCGAACGTCTGGCCACCGCTTATGAGCAGATTCCTCCCGCAGCGTTGGCCGAAATGGAAGCACGTTGGCTGCCTGACCCACGGGACCGCTATTTCGATAACCAGCCGGTTCAGTTGGCGCTGGCAGCGGATGAGACGCTGTGGCTGACCCAACATCCGCGATTGCGTGTTGGGGTGTTGCGTGACTTGCCACCCTTGTTCCGTCTGGCTGATGGCATTCCTGAGGGTGTGGTGGCGCGTCTGGTTGGCCACCTGCAGCAGCGTCTCAAGGTCGAGTTTGAATGGGTGGTTTATGATCACCCCCAGCTACTGGCCGATGCGGTACGGCGTAACCAGCTGGACTTGGCCATTGAGTTGCAAGAACCTGGCGCCAGCACTCAGCAGTCAGGTGTGGTGCCTTTCTGGCAGCTGCCCCGGGTGATACTCAACCGTGACGGCAGCAGCAGCGACTGGGCAGCACTAGCCGGTAAAACAGTGGCGATCCGTCTGGGCGATCCGC
Source organism: Gammaproteobacteria bacterium (assembly GCA_017425245.1). GTDB lineage: Bacteria > Pseudomonadota > Gammaproteobacteria > Enterobacterales > Neiellaceae > RGIG665. Next base: position 36,610 of record JAFOOX010000057.1, on the reverse strand, counting down.
TCCAAGGTTGGCTGCCGACGGTCCACCCGGCGGTCGACGTGCGGCTTTTTGCTACCAGTCATGCCGCCGCGCTAGCGGTCGCCAACGGCGATGTCGATGGCTATATCGATGCTCGACCAGTGGTGATGGCGGCGCTCGCCGACTTGGACGCTGCCCTAGGGCTTTCGCCTCTGAGTGGCGTGCCAGATGTGACCATGGTGGTCAGTGTCAGCAGCGATCAGCCCCAGTTGCAGGCCATCGTCAGCAAGCAGTTGTTCAGTCTTGGTGGCCGTGAGCGTGAAGAGATTATCGGTGGCGTCGCTGGTGAGGACGATGCCAAGGCTCAACCCCTGAGCAGTCGGCTACTGCGATTGTCATTGCTGTTAGCGCTACTGGTTATTGCAGCACTGCTGTGGGCATGGCGGCGCGAGCGCCAATGGCGTCAGCAGCTGTTGCAGGAGCTGCTGCAGATGACCCACAGCGATCCCTCCACCGGGGTGCTCAATCGCCGTGGCTTGGATCTTTATCTGGGGCAGGCGATGGCCATCCATGCTCGTTCAGGCCAGATGCTGGCGATGGTGGTGGTGGAGCTGCGACCGCTGGAAGCGACGGAGGAAATGAGTGCTGAGGCGCTGCAGGAAGCGGTGATGGTGGCCCAAGCCGAACGTCTTGGGGCGTTGGTTCGTCGCGCCGACTGCATTGCCCGCATTGGTACCCGTCAGCTGGCGCTGGTGGTCTGTAATCTCAGCCACCGTCAACAGGTCAATGAGCTGGCCCTGAAACTGGCCCAGCGTGGGCGCCAGCCACTGGTGGTGGCGCGCCACAGCCTCATGCCGGATGTACTGGTTGGGGCGGCACTGTTCCCTCTCGATGCCACTCATGCGGATGCCCTGTTGGCGGCGGCGGAAGCACACGTTGACGCGGCCCGCCGTGGTTTTGGCGAACAGGGGGTGGTGGTGGGCGCTGTCGGGGTGACAGGCGCACTGGTTTGAATATAATTCCCCGGCATTTTTTGTGTGCTGGCGGCCATTGCGGCCGGCACCTGTTGCCAGAAACAGGGGGATGCCCATGCCAATCTACGAATACCGTTGCCAGTCCTGCGGTCATGAGATGGAAAAGCTGCAGCGCCTCAGTGATGCGCCGCTGGTCGACTGTCCAGCCTGTCAGACGCCGGCGCTGACCAAACTGATATCGGCCGCTGGCTTCCGCCTCAAAGGTGGTGGCTGGTACGAGACCGATTTCAAGAAAAGCTCTGACAGCAAAAAGAATCTTGCCGCCGATGGCGGCAGCAGCGCCAGTAGTGCCAGCAGCGATGCGCCGAAAAGCGGCGGTTGTGGCGGCGGCTGCGCCTGCCACTGAACTTGATATCAAACGCCAATCAACATAAGCAGAACCTCTATGCAAATTGTGATGCGCAGCCACTACTGTGGCGAAGTGGGCGAAAGCCAGATCGGTCAGGACGTGGTGTTGTGCGGTTGGGTCAACCGTCGCCGCGATCTCGGGGGTGTGGTGTTCGTCGATCTGCGCGATCGCAGCGGCCTGGTGCAGGTGGTCTATGACCCGGATACCGCCGAGGTGTTTGAGCGTGCCAACCGTCTGCGCGCCGAGTTCTGCATCCGCATTCACGGCAAGGTGCGGCCTCGCCCGGCCGGTCAGGTCAATCGTGACATGGCGACCGGCGCCATCGAGATCCTCGGCAAACAGCTGGAGATCCTTAGCGAAGCAGCGCCACTGCCACTGTCGCTGGATGAAAACCTGAAGAACAGCGAAGAGCAGCGGCTGCGTTTCCGTTACCTCGACCTGCGCCGGGTGGAGATGACCCAGCGCCTCAAGTTCCGCGCCCGGGTCACCAGCGCCGTGCGCCGCTACCTCGACGAGCATGGCTTTCTCGACATCGAAACACCGATGTTGACCAAGGCCACGCCGGAAGGGGCACGCGACTATCTGGTGCCGAGCCGCACCCACAAGGGCAAGTTCTTCGCCCTGCCGCAGTCGCCGCAGCTGTTCAAGCAGCTGCTGATGATGGCCGGTATGGATCGCTACTATCAGATCGTCAAATGCTTCCGCGACGAGGACCTGCGCGCCGACCGTCAGCCGGAGTTCACCCAGATCGATATCGAAACCTCGTTCATGAGTTCCGACGAGGTGATGGCGGTGACTGAAGGGATGATCCGCAGCCTGTTCCGCGAAATGCTCGGTGAGGAGCTGCCGCAGTTCCCGCGCATGACCTACGCCGAGGCGATGCGCCGCTTTGGTTCCGATAAGCCGGATCTGCGGATCCCGCTCGAGTTTGTTGATATCGCTGAGCTGGTCGCTAGCTGCGGTTTCAAGGTGTTTGCCGACGCCGCTGCCGATAGCGTCAGCCGGGTGGTGGCGCTCAAGGTGCCGGGCGCGGCCGAGCAGATCTCGCGCAAAACCATCGATGAACTGACCAAGTTTGTCGGCGTCTATGGCGCCAAAGGGCTGGCCTGGCTCAAGGTCAACCCGGTCGATGCCGCTGAACCCTTTACCTCGCCGGTGGCCAAGTTCTTGGGCGCTGAGCTGGTGGGCCAGATCCTCGCGACCATCGACGCCAAACCGGGCGATATCGTCTTCTTCGGTGCCGACAAGTCGCGGGTGGTGGCCGACAGCATGGGCGCGCTGCGCCTCAAGCTGGGCGAAATGCTCAATCTGATCGCTCCAGGCTGGGCGCCGCTGTGGGTAGTTGAGTTCCCGATGTTCGAGGAGGCCGATGGCCGCCCGGCAGCGCTGCACCACCCATTCACCGCACCAATCCACGTCACCGCCGAGCAGCTGGAAGCGGACCCCTATGCGGCCAACTCCAACGCTTACGACATGGTGCTCAATGGCTGTGAAGTGGGCGGGGGCTCGGTGCGTATCTACGATCCGCAGATGCAGTCCACGGTGTTCCGTATTCTCGGCATCGACGCCGAAGAGGCGGAGCGCAAGTTCGGCTTCCTGCTCGAAGCGCTGCGCTACGGTGCGCCGCCCCATGCTGGCCTCGCCTTCGGCCTCGACCGGCTGGTGATGCTGATGACCGGCGCCAGCTCGATCCGCGACGTGATGGCCTTCCCCAAGACCACCACCGCTGCCTGCCCGCTGACCGATGCGCCGAGCGAAGCCAACCCGGATCAGGTGGCCGAGCTGGGCATTCGCGTCACCCCGCCGGCACCGCCTGCCGCCCAGGGCTAAGCGCCGGAGCGCCGCTGTTTATGCCGGGCAACCCCCGGCATAAACAGCCTCTATCCCTGACTGCTGCCCGCTATCCCCGCCATTCGCGCACGATGTCGCCGCGCTTGAGCATCGAGAACACCCACTCCCGTCCCGCTTTCTCCTTGCTGAACAGCTTCAGCTCCACCAGCCCGTTGAGGGCGCTGTTGGCGGTGTTGTAGGAGCAGCCCAGGTTGGCGCTGACGGCGGCAGCGGTGAAGTGCGGCACCGCCCCTTTGTGGGCCACCTGCAGGATGGTGCGCTGGTTGGGGCTGAGCTGACGCAGTAGCCCCGACTGACGCAGCCACAGATCGAACTGCTGGATTTCTGCCAGTGCCTGGTCGTAGGCCTGCTTAAAGCGGGAAACGGCACGGGCGATGATGCTGGCCTGATAGTCGATGAAATAGGTCAGGTCCATGCCGTCGGTTTCGCAGTAGAGGTAGCTCTTGCCGTACTGCACCGCGGCTTCTTTCAGCAGCAGGCTGATGGCGATATAGCGGAAGGCGCCGAAGTTGTGGCGAAACAGATGCCAGTAAAAGAGCGAGCGGGCGACCCGGCCATTGCCATCATGGAAGGGGTGCTCATAGCCGATGGCGAAATGCAGGGTGATCGCCTTGACCAGCGGGTGCAGATAGCCGGCGCTGGCCACGCTGTGGTGCTCTTCGCTGTTGGCCCAGTCGGCCAGCCGCTGTAGCCGTTCGCGCAGGCCGGCGGCCGGTGGCGGCTGGTGCACCACCTGGCCATCGCCATCCTGAACGACCACATCATCGCTGTCGCGCAGGTTGCCGGGGCGGTACTTGTCGTCATCAATGCCGCTGACGCCGATCTGGTGCATCTCCTCCAGCAGTGCCACCGACAGCGGCGAGCTGCGCTGCTCCCAGGCAAACTTCATCATGCGGAAGTTGCCGAGGATCATCTTCTCGTCTGGGGTGCGCGGTTTGCGCTGGCGCTTGAGCAGATCCTTGGCCACCAGCGTGGTGGTGGCTGCCCCTTCGAGCTGGCTGCTGCTGATCGCCTCATCCTCGATCAGATCGCCGAGCAGATACTGCAGATGGCGGGCCTCACCGATGGTGGTGCACATCCACTCCAGTGCCGGGGTGGTGGTGTGGCGGTCGACCTCCGAGATCGCTGCCTGCAGCGTCGGGGTGAGGACAAAGCGGCACAGTTGCGCTGGCTCGCCCAGCGGTAGCAGCGGCTGCAGGGCGTTGTGGCGGGCCAGTTTGGTCAGCGCCCAGGCGACATTGAGATCGAGCTTGCGGCTGATGCGGTGGCGAAACTCATCAAAGGGCAGATAGCGACCCTTGTTATCGAGAGGGGCAAAGAACGGCAGATACAGCTCCAGCTGCTCGGGGCCCGATTGCATCAGGGCAATCAGCGGATTGGCGGGAAGCTCGGTGGGCGGCACCTTGATCATCGACAGACAGCCTCGGCAACGGGTGACCAGAGGTTAACCGATGGCGCCGATTTATGTCTCAATAAAATTAAAAGTTGAGATAGTGATTGCTTGGAGAGGTTGCGATGCGCGCGCTTCGCTTGCATGCTAGCCACCTTCGCCGCAAGGGCGGGTTATCTGAGAATCAAGGCACGCGGCTGAGCGGCGGCGTACCTGCAGTAAAGAGGCAGAGCTGATGGCCGGTCACTCCAAATGGGCCAATACCAAGCACCGTAAGGCGGCGCAGGATGCGCGCCGCGGCAAGATTTTCACCAAGCTGATCCGCGAGATCGGTGCGGCGGTGCGCCTCTATGGCGCCGATATCAGCACCAATCCGCGGTTGCGGGCAGTGGTCGACAAGGCGCTGGTCAGCAACATGACCCGCGACACCGTCAACCGCGCCATCGCCCGGGCCAGTGGCGAAGGGGACGGTGCCAATCTGGAGGAACTGACCTACGAAGGGTACGGTCCCGGCGGGGTGGCGGTGATGGTCACTGCGCTCTCCGACAACCGCAACCGCACCGCTGCTGATGTGCGCCACGCCTTTGGCAAGTTTGGCGGCAACCTCGGTAGCGAGGGCTCGGTCGGCTACCTGTTTCGCAAGCTAGGGGTGATCAGTTTCAGCGGCGCTGTCGATGAAGAACGGCTACTGGAGCTGGCGCTGGAGGCCGGCGCCGAGGATCTGGTCAGTCATGACGATGGCCAGCTGGAGGTGCTGACCACCCCCGAGGCGCTGTGGCCGGTGGTCGATGCGCTGGCGGCTGCCGGTTTTGTCGCCAGCAAGAACGAAGTGGCGCTGCTGCCGTCAACCAAGGCCGAGCTGACCGAGGTCGAGGTGGCCACCGCCTTCCTCAAGACCATCGATCTGCTCGAGGATCTGGACGACGTGCAGGAGGTTTATACCAACGCCGAGCTGAGCGACGCTGTGCTCGCCCAGCTGGACCACTGATGGCGATTATCCTTGGCATCGATCCCGGCAGTCGCATCACTGGCTATGGCGTCATTCGCCAGCAGGGCAGCAAGTTCCACTACCTCGGCAGTGGCTGCATCCGCACCCTTGGCAGCAAGAGCGAAAGCCAGGTGCCGCTGGCCGAACGGCTGCGTATTATCCACGACGGGGTGCGCGAGCTGATCCAGCAGTTCCAACCCACGGCGTTTGTTATCGAGCAGGTGTTCTACGCCCGCAGCGGTGATGCCTCGCTCAAGCTGGGGCAGGCACGTGGCGCTGCCATAGTGGCCGCCGCCTGCGCCGGGCTGGAGGTGCATGAATACCTGCCACGGGCGGTCAAGCTGGCCGTGGTGGGCACCGGCGCGGCCGATAAAGCCCAAGTGCAGCACATGGTGGCCAAGCTGCTGGAGCTGCCAGCCAACCCCCAAGCCGATGCCGCCGATGCCCTGGCCGTGGCCCTCTGTCATGGCCACACCGCCCAATCGCTGCTGGCCATGGCCGGCGCTGTCAAGGGGCGGCGCGGCGGACGCTGGCGTTAACCCCCAAAGTCGATGTCTGGCGGTCGTCGTGCGGGCGCTTCTGCGCTAAGGTGTCAGCCGCAACAGGAGAGCTAACGTGATCGGTCAACTGCGCGGCATCATCATTGAAAAGACCCCCCCAACGCTGCTGCTCGACGTCCATGGCGTCGGCTATGAGTTATCCCTGCCGATGAGCAGCTTCTACAAGCTGCCCGCCACCGGCGAAGAGGTGACTCTGCACACTCAGCTGCTGATCCGCGACGATGGCCACCATCTGTTCGGCTTTGCCAGCAAGAGTGAGCGGGCGCTGTTCCGCGAGATGCTCAAAGCCACCGGGGTGGGCCCCAAGCTGGCGCTGACCATTCTCTCCGGGCTGTCGGTCGAGCGCTTCCTGCGCTGCGTCGAAAGTGGCGACGTTGCCACCCTGATCAAGCTGCCCGGCGTGGGTCGCAAGACCGCCGAGCGGCTGCTGCTGGAGCTGCGTGGCCGCCTCGATCAATGGCAGCTGCCGGTGAGCAGCGATCTGCCGGCGATTGCCCAGACGGTTGAGGAGACCTTTATCCGCGCCCCCAGTGCCGAAGAAGATGCGGTGGCTGCGCTCATCGCCCTTGGCTACAAGGACACGCAGGCGGCGACAGCCGTCAAGAAGGTGGCCAAAGCTGGCATGAGCAGTGAAGAGCTGATCCGTAACGCCTTGAAGGCGATGCTGTAGGAGCCCGAGGGTGATTGAGGCCGATCGACTGATAGCCCCCAAGGCGGGGCGCGAGGATGAACTCTTCGACCGCGCCATCAGGCCGCGGGCGCTGGCCGATTACACCGGTCAGCCCCATGTGGTGGAGCAGATGACCATCTTTATCGAGGCCGCCCGCCGCCGTGGCGAGGCCCTCGATCACCTGCTGGTATACGGCCCTCCGGGCTTGGGTAAAACCACCCTGGCCCATATCGTGGCCAACGAGCTTAAGGTCAACATTCGCTCCACCTCTGGCCCGGTGCTGGAGAAAGCCGGGGATCTGGCGGCGCTGCTAACCAACCTTGAAGCCAACGATGTGCTCTTTATCGACGAGATCCATCGTCTGAGCCCGGTGGTGGAGGAGGTGCTCTATCCGGCGATGGAGGATTACCAGCTCGACATCATGATAGGCGAGGGGCCGGCGGCCCGTTCGATCAAGCTGGATCTGCCGCCTTTTACCCTGATCGGCGCCACCACTCGCGCCGGCGCCCTAACGTCGCCCCTGCGCGACCGTTTCGGCATCGTTCAGCGGCTGGAGTTCTACTCGGTCGAGGAGCTGCAGCGCATCGTGATGCGCTCGGCCAGCCATCTCAATATGGCCATGGAAGTGGATGGCGCCTTTGAGATCGCCCGCCGTGCCCGCGGTACGCCGCGTATCGCCAACCGCCTGCTGCGGCGGGTGCGTGACTATGCCGAGGTCAAAGCCGATGGCCGGGTTAGCCAGCCGGTGGCCCACGCCGCCCTGACATTGGTGGATGTGGACGAAGCCGGCTTCGACATCATGGATCGCAAGCTGCTGCATGCGGTGATCGACAAGTTTGGTGGCGGCCCGGTGGGGCTCGATAACTTGGCTGCGGCCATTGGCGAAGAGAAAGAGACGATCGAGGATGTGCTTGAGCCCTATCTCATTCAGCAGGGCTTTCTGCAGCGCACCCCGCGCGGCCGCATTGCCACTGATCGGGCCTACATCCATCTGGGGCTGACCCGCTGATCTGAAGCGGGGCAATTTGCTTGGCGATGGTGCAAACCCCTGTTCAGCGGGGCTGACAGTTGGCGGTTGATCCACCTCAAGATTGCAGGTGATTTGGCTGTGGCGCCCCGTATAATTCAGCCACTTTTTGCTGCAGGACCGGCAAGCCATGAATCGAACCCCGCTCTACGACCAACATCTCGCCTGTGGCGCCCGTATGGTCGACTTTCACGGCTGGATGATGCCGCTCCATTACGGTTCGCAGCTCGACGAGCACCACAAGGTGCGCCAGGGCGCCGGAATGTTCGACACCTCGCACATGACCGTGATCGATGTTGTCGGTGAGCAGGCCAAACCCTTCCTGCAGTGGGTGCTCGCCAACGATGTTGATCGCCTTAAAGAGCACGGCAAGGCGCTCTACAGCGCCATGCTCAACGACGATGGCGGGGTGATCGATGATCTGATCGTCTATTTCTTCACTGACACCAGCTACCGCCTGATCGTCAACTCCGCCACCCGCGAGAAAGATCTGGCCTGGCTGGGGCTGCAGGCACAGAAGTTCAGCGTCACCCTGACCGAGCACGACGAGCTGGCGATGATCGCGGTGCAGGGCCCCAAGGCGCTGGCTGCAGTAACTCACCTGCTCAATGAGGAGGCGGGCTGGCGGCTAACGGCGATGAAGCCGTTTTTGGGTGCCGACTTTGAAACCACCCTTGGCCCGGCCTTTATCGCCACCACCGGTTACACCGGTGAGGCTGGCTGCGAGATCCTGATCGACAATGAGCGCGCCCCGACCCTGTGGCAGGAATTGCTGGCTCTAGGCGTTGCCCCTTGTGGCCTGGGCGCTCGCGATACCCTGCGGCTGGAAGCGGGGATGAACCTCTACGGTCAGGAGATGGATGAAGAGGTGTCACCGCTGGCCGCCAATATGGGCTGGACCATCGCCTGGCAGCCCGAGGACCGTGACTTTATCGGCCGTAGTGAGATTGAGCCGGAGCGCCATGCGCCCAAGTCACGCCTTATCGGTCTGCTGCTGGAGGAGAAAGGGGTGCTGCGCACCGGTCAGGCCCTCAAGGTGACCGCCGCTGATGGCAGTGAACATGCCGGCATCATCACCTCCGGCAGCTTCTCGCCGACCCTTGGCAAAGGCATTGCGCTGGCCCGAATTCCGGCAGTCGAACTGGCCGCTGTGGCAGTGGACATGCGCAAAAACTGGATTACAGTGAAACCGGTCAAACCCTGCTTCGTCCGCCACGGCCAGCCCGTGGTGACGCCGCTGTGACGCTGTGCCGGCAGCTTGAGTTTTGCAAGAAGGAAACCGTGGCATGAGCTCCATCCCCAAAGATTTGAAGTACACCACCACCCACGAGTGGGTGCGTAAAGAAGAAGATGGCACCTACACCGTGGGTATCACCGATCACGCCCAGGGGCTGCTTGGTGACATGGTGTTTGTCGACCTGCCGGAAGTGGGCAGCGGCGTGACTGCCGGTGACGACGTAGCCGTGGTTGAGTCGGTGAAAGCCGCCTCGGACGTCTACACCCCGCTGACCGGCGAGATTGTCGAGGTCAACGAGGCGCTGGAAAACGCCCCGGAGCTGGTCAATGCCGAGCCTTATGGCGATGGCTGGCTCTATCGCATCAAAGCGGAAGACGCAGACGAGCTGCTGGAGCTGCTCGATGCTGCCTCCTACAAGGAAGAGCTGGACGACGACGCTGACGACGAAGAATAACAGTCGCAGCCTGATTGCCGGCCCCGTCTGCTGACGGGGCCGCATTGTTTCTGGCGGCGTTTGCCGCCATTGAGTTTGCCATCGGCCGGCCGGTGGCGTTGCAACAAGCAGGGTCACATCATGGGTAACTCCACACTCCGTTCGCTGGCACAGCTGGCGACCGACAACGCCTTTATCGGCCGCCATATCGGCCCCGGTGCTGCGGATGAAGCAGCCATGCTGAGCGCCATCGGCGCCAGCTCCCTCGATCAGCTGCTGGCCGAAACTGTGCCTGCGGCGATTCTGATGCCCGAGCCGCCGGCCATGCATGGCGCCTGTGACGAGCAGACAGCGCTGGCCGAACTGGCCGCCCGCGCCGGCCGCAACCAGATCGCCAAAAGCTATATCGGCCTTGGTTATCACCCCACCGTCACCCCGCCGGTGATCCTGCGTAACGTGCTCGAAGATCCCAACTGGTACACCGCCTACACCCCTTATCAGCCGGAAGTGGCCCAGGGGCGGCTGCAGGCGCTGCTCAACTACCAGCAGTTGGTGATGGATCTGACCGGCATGGAGCTGGCCAACGCCTCGCTGCTGGATGAAGCCACGGCGGCTGCCGAAGCGATGGCGCTGGCGCGGCGGGTGGCCAAGCAGAAGGTTGACCGTTTCTTCGTCGCCGATGATGTGCTGCCACAGACCCTGGATGTGGTGCGCACCCGCGCCGAGCGTTTCGGCTTTGAACTGCTGATTGGCCCGGCCGCTGACGCCGGCAAACAGCCGGTGTTTGGCGCCCTGTTCCAGTATCCGGGGCGCGAAGGCGTCATTGCCGATCTGGGTCCGGCCATTGCCGCGGTGCAGGCTCAGCAGGGGCTGGCCATAGTCGCGGCCGATCTGCTGGCGCTGCTGCTGTTGACCCCGCCCGGGGAGATGGGCGCCGATGTGGTGGTGGGCAACAGCCAGCGCTTTGGTGTGCCCATGGGCTACGGTGGCCCGCATGCCGCCTTCTTTGCCACCCGCGATGCCTTCAAGCGGGCCCTGCCGGGCCGCGTCATCGGCGTGTCGCGTGACCGCCGTGGCAATGTCGCCCTGCGTATGGCGATGCAGACCCGCGAGCAGCATATCCGCCGCGAGAAAGCCAACTCCAACATCTGTACCAGCCAGGTGCTGCTGGCGAACGTCGCCAGCTTCTATGCCGTTTACCATGGCCCGGCTGGGCTGCGCGCCATTGCCGAGCGTGTTCATCGCCTGACCGCCGTGCTGGCTGCCGGCCTCGCCGCCAAGGGGTTCAGCCTGCGTCATGGCCAGTTCTTCGACACCCTGACTGTGACTGTCAGTGGTGAGGCGCGCACGGCGATCCTCGCCCGTGCCCGCGCGGCGGGTATCAACCTGCGCTGTGACGATCCGGCTGCGCTGGGCATCAGCCTGCATGAGGCGATGACACTCGCCGATCTGGTTGAGCTGTTTGAGGTGGTGCTGGGCGCAGGCCACGGCCTTGAGATCGCCGCGCTGGACGCGGTTACTTCGGCCACCGCCATCCCCGCCGCGCTGCTGCGTCAGTCGGCGGTGCTCAGCCACCCGGTGTTTAACCGCTACCACAGCGAAACCGAGATGCTGCGCTACATTGAGCGGCTGGCGCGCAAGGATCTGGCCCTCAACCACGCCATGATCCCGCTGGGCTCTTGCACCATGAAGCTCAACGCCACCGCCGAGATGATCCCGATCACCTGGCCTGGCTTTGGTCAGCTCCACCCCTTCTGCCCGGCCGAGCAGGCCGAGGGCTATCGCCAGATGATCGACGAGTTGGGTCAATGGCTGGTCACGCTCACCGGGTATGACGCGGTGAGCATGCAGCCCAACTCCGGTGCCCAGGGCGAGTACGCCGGGCTGCTGGCGATCCAGCGCTATCACGCCAGCCGTGGCGATCATCACCGCACCATCTGCCTCATCCCCTCCAGTGCCCATGGCACCAACCCAGCCACTGCCCAGATGATGGGGATGCAGGTGGTGGTGGTAGATTGCGACAAGCGCGGTAACGTCGATCTGGCCGATCTGCGCGCCAAGGCCGAGCAGCACAGCGCCAATCTGGCGGCGGTGATGATCACCTATCCCTCTACCCATGGGGTGTTCGAGGTTCAGGTCAGCGAGATCTGCGCCATCATCCATGCTCATGGCGGCCAGGTGTACCTCGATGGCGCCAACCTCAACGCTCAGGTGGGGGTGACCTCACCGGGGCTGATCGGTGCCGATGTCTCCCACATCAACCTGCACAAGACCTTCTGTATTCCCCATGGTGGTGGCGGCCCCGGCATGGGGCCGATCTGCGTCAAGGCTCATCTCGCCCCCTTCCTGCCGGGCCACTGGCAGGGCGGCGAATTGGACGGCACTAACCACGCGGTGTCGGCAGCGCCCTTTGGCAGCGCCAGCATTCTGCCGATCTCGTGGATGTATATCCGCATGATGGGCGGGACCGGGCTGCGCAAAGCCACGGCGGTGGCCATTCTGGCCGCCAACTATGTGGCCAGCCGTCTGGCTGAGGCTTACCCGGTGCTCTATACCGGCGAGCAGGGGCGGGTGGCCCACGAGTGCATCATCGATCTGCGTCCGCTCAAGGCGGTCAGTGGCATCAGCGAGATGGATCTGGCCAAGCGCCTGATCGATTACGGCTTCCATGCGCCGACCATGAGCTTCCCGGTAGCCGGCACGCTGATGATTGAACCCACAGAATCGGAGAGCAAGGCGGAGCTGGATCGCTTCATCGACGCCATGCTGGCCATTCGTGGCGAGATCGACAAGGTGATCGCGGGCGAGTGGCCGCTGGCCGACAACCCGCTGGTCAACGCACCGCACACCCAGGCTGATCTGGCCGACAGCGACTGGAACCACCCCTACAGCCGTGAACTGGCCTGCTTCCCCAGCGAGGCGGTCAAGGCCAGCAAGGTGTGGCCGGCGGTGAACCGGCTTGATGATGTCTACGGTGATCGCAACCTGTTCTGCGCCTGTGTGCCGATGAGTGACTACGCCGAGGCCTAAACGCACTTGTCGCCATCTCGAGAAGCCGGGCATCTGCCCGGCTTCTTGCTAATTGGTCAACTCAGTGGCCGCTATCGAGCAGCTTGCAGCGCCGCTCAAAGCGATCGCGCGGCACGTTGCGCCAGCGCGCCAGATCATGCACCAGCGCTGAGAAGGTGGGCAGATCGTTCTGCACCGCTGGCCGCTGCAGGAAGGCCCGGCTCTCCGGTGTGTAGTCGCCGCGATAGCGCAGGTCGACCAGCAGCTGACGGATCAGCGGGTGGATGTTGGCCCAGTGGAGTTTGCCATAGCGCGACACCACCGCCGGCTGAGCACTGATCCGCTGCACATCCTGAGCGTGCCATTGATAGACCACGGCGAACAGCTTGAGTTGGGCCGCCGGGGTGATCTCGAAATCGAGCAGATCGGCGCTGATAACAAAGCGCTGGGCGGTAGGGCCACCAAGGCCTGCGGCCGAGGCCAGCCGCTGAGCGATACTGCTGGGTACACCTGCAGCACTGAGTTCGCTGCTGATCTGCACGGCGGTGCGATGCTTCATATCGTAACCGCGACCGATGGTGAGTCCGGAGCCACTGCTCGGCACATGGAGTATTCGGCTGTGAAAGGGGCCGCCCTCTTGGCCTTCTGCCTCCCAGGTCACCAGTCCTTCGTCGGGTTCTCCTGGCTCTTGCCGGGTGCGACTGTCGCCCAGGGTTTTCAGCAGAGCAGCAAGGGTGGCGCCATCGCTATCGATACGGCCATCACTGTCGGTTAGCCCCACGCTGTCATGCTGGTACTGATGGATGCGCTGGACGAGTGCGTCATCTGCCGCGGGTGCCATGGTCAGCAGGTTGCCGCCGCGGTGGCGAGCGGCAACATTAAGCAGGGCACGGGCCAGCAGCACGTCTTGTGGCAAGTTCCGGCCGCCGCTACCTACGCTGTTACTGAGTCGGGTCGGGATCATGAGCCTTCCCTGGTGGTCATTTATGCATTAACTCTTAGCAGCTCGGGTGAGTTGCAGCGAACTTATCAGCGACCGTTGTGGGCTGATCGGTGACTTAATGCGTAAATCTGCCGTTGTTCTCTTTAACAGCCAACCTCCCAGGAGTTTCCATGGATACCTTTGATGCCATCAATAGTCGCCGATCGGTCAAGCATTATGACTCCACTCACCCCCTGACCGACGCCGAGCGCGAGCAGTTGCTGAGTCTGGCCATCCAGTCGCCAACCGCCTTCAATCTCCAGCATTGGCGCTTTGTGGTTGTTGATGATCCGGCGCTTCGCCAGCGGATCCGCGCGGTAGCATGGGACCAGGCACAGGTGACCGATGCCTCGCTACTGCTGGTGTTGTGCGCTGATGTTGCCAGCTGGCAGAAGGAACCTGCGCGCTTCTGGCAGGGGGCGCCTCAGCCGGTTCAGGACATTCTGGTGCCGGCCATCGACGGCTATTATCGTGGCCGAGAGCAGGTGCAGCGTGATGAAGCGATGCGCAGCTGTGGTATTGCGGCCCAGACCCTGATGTTGGCTGCACGGGCCATGGGCTATGACAGTTGCCCGATGGATGGCTTTGACTTTGACGCCGTGGCCCGCCTGATCAACCTGCCGGACGATCACCTGATCACCATGATGGTCGCCATCGGCAAAGCCACCCAGGCACCTTGGCCCAAACCTGGCCAGCTGGCACTTTCTGATGTGGTGATCCACAACCGGTTTTGACGTCCATAAAATCAAACGGCCCCAGATGGGGCCGTCTTTGGTTGGCGAGTGATCAGCGGCGGCTCAACCGCACTTGCTGTCGCCGCAGTTAAGGCAGGTCATGCAGCCGTCCATCAGGATCACCGACTTGTGGTGGCACTTGTTGCACAGCGTGGCTTCAGCCGGGAAGCCGGTGGCACCGGCACCGCCGGCTTTTTCTGCCAGCTGCTTGCGCTTCTCGGCGATCAGGGCGCGCTGGTGTTCATCCAGTTCATCCCCTTTGAGCAGGCCGATGCGCTTCATGTGCTTCTCAACCACGGCACCGATCTCGGCGATGATGGAGGGCATGTAGACGCCGGTACCGGGCTGGAAATAGCCGCCTTGGGGGTCGAATACCGCTTTCAGCTCCTCGACCACGAAGGTGGCATCCCCCCCTTTGCGGAACACCGCGGACATCAAACGGGTGAGGGCTACCACCCAAGCATAGTGGTCCATGCTCTTGGAGTTGATAAAGATCTCGAATGGCCGCTGCTGTTCGTGATCGGTGCCCTCGTTAAGCACGATGTCGTTGATGGTGATGTAGAAGGCATGCTCCCCCACCGGCGGCTTGATCTTGTAGGTGCTGCCGATCAGAACGTCAGGGCGCTCGATCTTTTCATGCATCATCACCACATTGCTCGCACTGGTGGCTGGCAGGACGGCGGCCGCCAGGGCTGCGTTCTTGTCGTCTTCAGAACGAACCTTGTAGCCGACGATTTTCTTGTCGATCTTGATGGTCATAGTCTCATCACTCCCAATATAGCCAATCGTCGTCAGAACTTGCCGTAGTAGCCTTCCTTGATGGCATCGAACAGGTTGGCGGCGGTATGCATCTCGCCGTCGTATTCAACCTGATCGTTGCCCTTGAGCACCACCTTGGATCCATCCTCCAGGGTGAACTCATACTCGGTGTTGGCCAGATCTTTCTCTTTCACCAGTACTCCCTGGAAAGCTTCAGGATTGAAGCGGAAGGTGGTGCAACCCTTGAGCCCCTGCTCGTAGGCGTAAAGGTAAAGATCCTTGAACTCGTCGTAAGCGATGTCAGTCGGCACGTTGACGGTCTTGGAGATGGAGCTGTCGATCCACTTCTGGGCGGCCGCCTGCATGTCGACATGGGCCTTGGGCGACACATCGTCGGTGGTCGAGAAATAGCCTGGCAGCGATTCGTCGTTGCCGGCATCCGGGCTGGCATTGGGGTTGACCAGGGTACGGTAGGCGAGCAGTTCGAAGGAGTAGACCTCCACCGGTTCCTTGGTCTTTTTGCCTTCACGGATCACGTTGCGGATGTACTTATGGCTGAAGGTCGGCTCGATGCCATTGCTGGCGTTATTGCCGATCGACAGCGAGATGGTGCCTGTCGGGGCGATGGAGCTGTGGTGGGTAAAACGGGCGCCCACCTCGGCCAGTTCGGCCACCAGCTCCGGCGCCACTTCGGCCACCCGCTGCATGTAGCGGCTGTATTTGGCATGCAGTACCTTGCCCGGCAGTTTGTCGCCCGCCTTGATGCCGTCGCGCACCATCTCCGGACGCTTGACCAGCATCTCCGGGGTGACGATGAACTCTTCGACCATGATCGGCGCCGGGCCTTTTTCCTTGGCCAGATCCAGCGCGCTCTGCCAGCCGGTAACGGCCATGGAGCGCGATACCGCCTCGGTAAACTCAACCGCCTCATCGCTGCCATAACGCATGCGCAGCATCGCTAGCGTTGAGCCGAGGCCGAGATAGCCCATGCCGTGGCGGCGCTTGCTGACAATCTCCTGCTGCTGCTGGGGCAGGGGCAGGCCGTTGATCTCAACTACGTTGTCGAGCATACGGGTGAAGATCGCCACTACCTGGCTGTAGGTGTCGAAGTCGAAACGGGCTTTGTCGGTGAAGGGGTCAACCACGAACTTGGTCAGGTTGACCGAGCCGAGCAGGCAGGCGCCATAAGGCGGCAGCGGCTGCTCGCCACAGGGGTTGGTGGCGCGAATGGTTTCGCAGAACCAGTTGTTGTTCATCTCATTGACCTTGTCGATGAGGATGAAGCCGGGTTCGGCGAAATCGTAAGTAGAGGACATGATCACGTCCCACAGCCGACGGGCGCGGATCTGTTTGTAGATGCGGCAGGCAACGCGGCCGGTCTCGTCCATCGCATAACCCTGACTACGGGCATAGCTGGTGTCAAACGGGCAGTTGCGCCACACCACCTGTTCCGGATTGTTGAGATCCAGGCCATCGGTGCGCGCTTCTTTCTCGGTGACCGGGAAGGTGAGGGCCCAGTTGGCGTCAGCTTTGACCGCTTCGATGAAATCGGCAGTGATCAGCAGCGACAGGTTGAACTGGCGCAGGCGGCCTGACTCGCGCTTGGCGCGGATGAACTCCATCACATCAGGGTGGGCGATGTCGAAAGTACCCATCTGGGCACCACGACGGCCACCGGCACTGCTGACGGTGAAGCACATCTTGTCAAAGATATCCATGAACGACAGCGGGCCGCTGGTGTAGGCACCGGCACCGGAGACGTAAGCACCACGTGGCCGCAGGGTCGAGAACTCGTAGCCGATGCCACAGCCCGCCTTGAGGGTCAGACCAGCCTCGTGGGCTTTCTTGAGGATGCCGTCCATCGAGTCCTGGACGATACCGGAGACGGTGCAGTTGATGGTGCTGGTGGCCGGCTTGTAGGCCTCGGCACCGGCATTGGAGGTGATGCGACCAGCCGGAATGGCGCCATGGCGCAGCGCCCACAGGAACTTCTCGTACCACTCCGTCTTCAGCTCCGGGGTCGCTTCGACATCGGAGCAGGACTTGGCCACCCGCTTGAAGGTGTCGTCGATGCTCTTGTCGAGGGCGTGGCCCTGCTTGTCCTTAAGGCGGTACTTCTTGTCCCAGATATCCACAGACGCTGGCTGCAGGGGGATCTCGCGAATCTCAGTCTGCAGCTGTTCTGCGGCGGCCGCGGCACGAGGCATGGTTTCTCTCCTCTCCATGTTATTCACAGGCTTTGCACACCCGATACACAGTTATTGCACTACAAACACAAGATGTAGTGGTGTTCGTTGGGGGGAGAGTATAGATATTGTGCCCGGACCGATTCAACCAGACTTCTTCAGGGGCTTTGTTCGGCCAGATCGTGGAAAGCCGCGCCGGCTCTGGCCTGCGCCGGAGTCAAGCCACAAGGCCATGCCAAAATATTTTTTCTTTTGTGAGGAAAATCGAAAAGCAGCTAGATCCTGTGCCTTGGTCGGCAATCAACCACAACATCTTGTGTTCTAGGCGAATCTAGATGGGAGGGGATGATCTGGACCAGGTGGTGCTAGACGCACCACCTGTGAGAGGACGTTTCAAAGCGCGTCGCTGTTCTCTTCGCCGGTACGGATGCGGATCGCTCGTTCGACGTTGGTGACGAAGATCTTGCCATCACCGATCTTGCCCGTACGGGCGGTGTTGGTGATCGCCTCGATCACACGTTCAACGGTATCGTCATCGACAACCAGCTCAACTTTCATCTTGGGCAGAAAATCGACCATGTACTCGGCGCCACGATAGAGCTCGGTATGGCCCTTCTGGCGGCCAAAACCCTTCACTTCGGTCACCGTCATGCCGGCGATACCGATCTCGGCCAGCGCTTCGCGCACGTCATCGAGCTTGAAGGGTTTGACGATCGCTTCGACTTTTTTCATGGGGATGCCTCATGCAAACAGGGTGGGGCAGGGGAGGAGGGCAAAGCTACCACCGCCCGCCGTCTATGAAAAGGGCGCGGTAGCAACCGCGCCCTTGGGCTCACAAAAGCTCAGCGATCCCCTGCCTCAGAACAGCTGCAACCAGGATTGACGGCCTTTGGGCTCCTGTTCGTGAGTTCGAGTCCCAACGCCGCCGCCGCCGCCGCTGTCCCCTTCAGGGTTGGGCACAGGAGTTTCAGGTGGATTACCGTCTTTATGATAAATAGTTCCCCCAGGAGGAATTGGTGGACCGGGGTCCAGACCCTCAGGAATCCCAAGCTTGTTCCAGTCATCCACATCTGTTGGATCAAAGTCTTCAGGCAAGATCGTCCGAGATTTACCGTAGAACAGATCCAACTCCATCCACCAGTTCTGGCCACCCGCCGAGCAGCTCTCCAGGCTGGGGATAAAGGTATTGATCCCGACCTTATCAAAGCGCACTTGTGGCTTAACGATCAGTCGCTCCCCTTCGCCCGTATCCAGCGCTGGTGCGATCAGATCCAGATACCAACCGCGTTTGGCCTCGGCGCCACCGTAGCTGAAGCTGTTGCTGGAGGTGATCCGCTTATCCCCAAGCTGGTGGAGGATCTCTTGCTGCTGCAGCAGACTACGCCCGGCAACGGGGGAATCTTCGTCGGCATCGATCTGATGCCACAAAGCGTAGAAGCTATCCACCGGCGTGGCGCTATCGACGGTGTTATCGCTGTTCTCAAGATACTTGCCGGTGCCAACCACCACCAGCAAGCCGCCATCCGGGTGGTAGGCGGCGCTGGGCTGGGTCGTGATTGACTGGCGCTTGCCATCACGGTCTTTAGCAGTGAAGAGAGGAGCAGGCTTGCCATCCTCTTTATGCACCACTTTCCAGTCGGCTACCCCGCCCCTGAGGTCAAAGGCCCATAGATTGCCTTCAATATCACCGGCATAGACAAGGTCGGCGTAACCATCACTGTCGTAGTCAGTCGCGAAAGGTGTGGCTAGTCCGTTGGGGGTGGCCGTACTACCGGCACCGGTGTCTATCGCTTTGAGCAGAGCGCCGCTATCGGCATCCAGTACAAAGAGCACCGCTTTACCACTGCCAGCGCCATGGAAGTCGGCAACGGAGTTGTTATAACCATTGGCGATCAGAACTACCCAGCGATCGTCGGCTTTAACTTTGGTGATCACCGGGTGGCCGTAGGTATAGCCCAGATCAACATGGTGCTTGTCGGTAAATTCCCATTTAACCGCTTTATCAACCGTTGCCGGGGTGACATTCGCTACCTGGTTTAAATCAAGCGCGTAAATGCCCTGGCCGCCACTGCCCAAGCCTCCGACCAGAAGATGATAGGGGCCACTGCTACCGGCAATTTGGCGCGCCACTGGTGGAGCGTTCACGTAGTTGCGGTGGGCATGGCCAGCGTAGCTGGCGCGAGTCAGTTCATGGAGGTTAGCGAACACCGGCGATGGAACATATGAGAACCGCTCTTTGCCAGTTTTGGCATCAAGCACATGCAGCATGCCATCGTTAGCACCAAAGCTGACCAGTTTGGTGCCATCAGCCAAGGTACTGGCGACAACAGCAGAATCCACGATATCGCCCAAAACCGTCGATGGTGAGCGGGCACGGAAATAATTACCTTCAAGGCTACGATCGCCGCGCAAAAAATTGATGCGCTTGTTGATCTCTGCCAGGCGCTCACTCAACGACGACAGGCTAAAGCCGGCCAACAGCTGTTCAACCTGCTGGGCGCTCAAGCCATCGTCTCTGCCGGCCAGATCGGCAGTGGATGCCAAGGTATTGAACACCACGGGCGTATCGCCATTCATCGTGGCAATCAGGCGCTCACTTGGGCTTTTGGCAAAGGTACTGTTGGTGCTCCACACCGGTGCTTTGAGCAGATTGTCACCTGGGCCGGTATAGCCAGAAATGTCATAGGCTGCCACTTCGCCGCTCCAGTTGCCGCTTTCAAAATTGGCAGTGTAGAGCAAAGTATCCTCTTGCAACGAGCCACTGGATACCGCGATCGAGCGGATCTGGTTGGCGGCATGAGCAGCAAGCTCCTCAAATGCTTGCCGTAACTGGCGAGCCAGCTCACTGGCATTGGTTACCGGGAAATAGTTGTCAGGCTGGCCTGGCACTTTGCTGTCCCACTCACCATTGTCAGGCAGACCATTATTGTTACTGTCTTTGTAACCGCCCCACTTGGCCGCGTACCACAGCGGCGACTTAAAGAATTCTGCTGCGGTGCTATCACTGGTAAAGAAACTACGGGAGCGTGCAATGTTGGGAACCCCGGATGGAACAGACTGAGTTGTTCCCCCTGCACTCAAGTGAGCTTCTTTGAGCGGGTGAGTACTATTGTTGCGATAGTTGTTGGGGTAAGGCTTGTCATCGCCATCAATGGTGTCTAGATAGTACCTGACTTCGCTCTTGTTACCATTGCCCCCGGCTATTTCCAGGTAAATGCCGTCGGCATCAGTGCCAGAGATCACATAACCTGCATGCATCTCGATTCCGGCACCTTCATATAAGTGGCGCAAGGTGACTTCAAGCCCTGTTCGAGTAACAGTCCTACCATCTACGACTTTAGTGACTTCTTTCACCTCGTACTCATAGCGAACGATCATGTCCATGTCATGATCGTTACCCTGCTCAACATCTTCAAAGTTAATGCGCACTGCACCGCTCTCGGGCGTCCAGCTTTCAATATAGAAGTCAACAATGCTCAGGGTTGGCTGAAATTTACCCTGAGTTGCATCTAGGCCGCCATATTTGACTGATTTTCCATAGGGCACCAGCGTAATCTCCCGTCCTGCTACCGGGATGCGAAACTGGGGCAATGGCGAAGAGAGTGCGACGACATAGGTATGGAGCTTTTGGTCGCCTTCCTTTTCATGCAAATCGGCAGTTCGGCCAAAATGAGCAACTCCGGCTGCATAAAAGCCACCGCCTTTCGTTGGCTCCTCTGGCGACATCCCGCGGGCATTGGCCAAGTTGCTCACTGCCTTAGGTGTTGGTGCATTTCGGGTATTACTGGAATCGTCCAGAGACTCGCCAATAAAGTACTTGCGACTCACATCCAATTCGCCGCCACTAACAGTCCCAGTGGCGGTTGTTGCATTGAATGTTGTTCCGGTCTTGCGATTGACGACGTTTGATCCTGAATAACTCGCGTAGGTGGTTGCACCGCTTTCGTTAGTCTGAAAGCTTGAATTGGCGCCGGGCAGTTCATCCGTATCGTAGGATGGGTTAATGCCGGATATCACCATATTGTATGATGGAGTGCACCATGATGGCTTCTCGTAAGGGTCATTCCAAGTCGCCTGCTTGAGACCAAGCTCGGAGTCTTTGGACCCACTGTCAGTGTAGGCGTAACTAGTGCTTGCTGATTTGGCGCCAGAAAAATAGCGCAGCGTTTCATACATTAGTTCGGCAACCGGATTACCCCAGTCACGGCATTGATCCCGGTTGAGAGGGCGATTAAGAATCAGGCCACACCCAGAATAATTGCCTCCGCCGCCATCGCTACCGAACTGGAACTCGAGAATACGAAAAGCATCGAGGGCCTCGACGATGCCGTTATAGCCGGCAAAGCCACGTTTAAAGCGGCCATTATTGGAATCGATCTCTTCTGAAAACTTGGAAATAGGTTTGCGTAACACGCCGCCGGAGATGTTCTTCTGATAAGAGCCGCTAATCAGGCCGAATTGCATCTCGTCCGTTTCGCCGTAACGATGGAGCAAGCCCGTCGGCTTATAATTGCCATCCGGATACTTCTTACAATTATCCTCAGGCAAGGTACTGCTACAAACTTCAACTCTGACAGTGTATGAAGTCGGGTCTACGATTGTACCACGACCTATACGTTTCCACGCAACAGGTTGTTCTCTACTGACCCATTCCCAGATTGGCTCAGATCGGTTTTCCAATACCAATAGCAACGGCTCATTTTGTGTAGTAGTGCCACCTGCGCCCCAGGAGGTATTGGCAAAAAGGTGGCGCCAGCCCTCTGCTGGCTTGGATAAAGGCGTATAGCTGCGAATGTCGTAGCTATCGATTGCGGGGTCGTAGTCACGGCCCCAACTGTGAGCATCGTTGGGCAATCGGGTCCGTTCCAGCACGGTAGATGTTGAGGAGTCAACCACGCGCTTACCGCCATAGAGAACTTTGCGCAGAGCATCAATGCGTGCTGTTGTCACATAATTTAAAAAATCACCGCTCCATTCGCCTGCGCCGCCGCAGGTTTTATTAGTGTTGGCCCTAAATGGCTGGAATAAGCCAGTACTGCCGCTGCCAGAATAGGTATAACACTTAAAAGAGTCGAAGTAGCCATAATAGGCGAATGCGCTATCTGTGATGTAACGGGTATTCAGCGAGCCATCCCCGGTTAAATCCGTGGCATCGTTATACGCTTCGTAGTAGAGGGTGTGATCGCGACTCATGGTGAGCATGACCATGGGTGCGTTGGGAACACCTATGTAGAGCGGCTTTTGAGACAAGTTTAGAGGTGCTGCTTGGGCACCTGTAACGACATAAGCCGCTATTACCGTCATCATCAGAAACTTTCTAAGAGCCATAACTAGCCTCCCTTATGGGCAAAATCCGTTTATTACCAACAACCAGCCACTGCGGCGGCTTTGGTTCCTGCTTGATCAATTGTCAATGTTCCGCATTTATCACCGCTTTGCACGCCAGTGGGGGCCGCGCTGATGGTGTAGCCCGTGGCTGATCCAGTATAACTTACGTTGTAATGGGTACTGCCAGTTGCTGGAATCCTAGACATAATGGTAGCGCCGACGTAACTGTAATTAACAGCATAATGCCGCTCTGCAGTTTGCGCCGCAGCCAGGATCTCTGCTATTGCTGACTCTCGTCTTGAGCGCTGCACATGCTCAACATAACTGGGATAGGCGATGGCGGCCAAAATACCAATGATCGCGACTGCGATCATGACTTCAATCAGGGTGAATCCATTGCTGTTGCGCATCTACTTATCCACTTCCATAATGCCATAAACCGATTGCAGCACGACTTCTGCATTACCGCGGCCTGCGGCTTTAACCGTTATTTGATAGAGGCGCAGTCCCTCTGTGCCTTCTCCGGCATTTAGCTTACGTAAGCCAGTATTTGTGGGGTCAACCTCAACTCGGAACTCAGGCATAGAGGCCAGCCCCATGCTGTCTAGGCTTGTAGTCATTGCCGATTCGGCCTCGAGGTCTCCACCACTGCCGAATGCGGTACCTGTACCAAACGTCATCCAAGTAGCACCACTCTCCGCTTGCCACCAAGTTGGATTTGCAGTGCTGCCATCCAATTCATTCATGTCATCGACATAACTTCCGGGTAGATAACTTTTAGCATTAGTGCCAAACAGATTGCGCCGAGTGGCTCGCTCTAACGCTGTTAATGTGCCTTCTGCAGCCGTAACTGCTATTAATTGATCGCTCGTGGCAGTTACGCTGCGTTGCCCGACAACACCACTGCGTCCTAGAGCTATGCCAATCACAGCAACAATAATTAATATAACTAAAGCACTTAGCAGTGCAATGCCGCACTGACGTTTTAAGCCAAAACCTGAAATGGTTTTTCTGTTTCTCATTGCCGCCCCACCAAAATCAGGTTACGCACTGACACCGACTCATGATAGATACTACGCAAAAAGCGATCTCCTGGCGCCGTAACTGTTGTATCCATAACTTGATAACTACGGGTGTTTACAACGGCGTCTCCCCTCGGCATTTCACTATCAGAGCGAGCGAGCAACGCAAAATCAACCCGTTCAATTTCATCCCAACGCCCTGCCGCTATCTCATTTTGGCGTAGATAGCGAGCCTCATCCAACAGACTGAAGCGGAAACGAAGCCGTTCAATTGCAGAGACCACGATCTGATTTGTCACTGAACTACTGTCATTGCGGACGTGGCCACACACCAAACTATTATCGACTATTGCCAGTGATATAATAATCCACTCTGTATCTGCGACATCTGCTCCAAGACAATCACTGACAGTGCCATTGGCTGAACCCCATAAGCGGATCTCAAGTCCGTCGTTGCCGCTAGCGTCTGTAGCCAAGCCTCTCACCACTTGCATGGTCTCCCAACCGGCGCGCTCCGGGAATCCAAAACCGAGCTGTGTTCTTTCCAGGGGGCGGTAGCCTGCTTGTTGCAACATTTGGCGGATAAAGCTGGTAGCTCTTCGACCATTATCAGTCAGGGCTGACTGGGCTTCTGTAGTGCCGAGTCCCCTCAGGCTGGACATCATTACGACATATATTGCTAACAAGATGATCAAGCCAATGACCATGGCAATCATTAGCTCGATCAAACTAAACCCGGATGATGAGGCCCTTCTGATCATATCACGCGCACCAATATCAGACATTGATTGCCGTCCGTTGCGTCACAAGTCGTTGCTGTGCCACCGCTTTTATGGTCGGCTTTCCAAGCGATAATGAATTGAAGTTCATTTGGCCTGGCGGCTTCTCGGGTGATCTGAAAGGCCGCGCCTGGTAACACGCTCGCTCTTGTCCACCATGTTCGCAGATCAAATTCTGCGAGCTGGGCTGGGGTACAGGCATTGGCCGTGCAGTCAAGCGAACCACTGGCGTATCCGCTGGTCATTGTCGGAATGTCGTAGTTCCCGGCAGTCATCCCCTCTCTGTTCGCTGAGAGGCGTTCAACCATATCAATCGCAAGACTGTTTGCTGTACTTTGGAAAACGGCGGCTTGCTGGTTGCTGATGGTACGGCTTTGCAGCGTCAGATGGCCAACCAAGGCCAGCGATACAACCACCATGGCGATTAGCACTTCTATCAGGCTAACGCCGCGATTACTTCGTGGTATGACGTGGTACTTCATGGTCCACAGCCTCCTGTTACGCCACGGCTAACCGTGATTTGCCCGAATGCGTTAATAGACAACTCGACATCGAGAGCGGGCTCGTCATCCGAGCATATGCGTAGGTCGGCAGCGGTATTGATCCCGTTACTATTAAACACAATTGCATTTGTGCTCGCTTTATATTGTCGGCTTGGGTGGCCACCGCGCCCGATCAGGATGTCGCCGCTTGACATGTCACCATTGCGATCACGGTCGACAAACAGCATCCAGCCGTCACGCCAAGTGCCGTCACATTGGCTGGCATCTCGGGTTGCGCAAAGAACAGATGGCCTGCTGGTCGAAGAAGCTTGAGAGCCAGCGGCCTTTACGAGCTGTTGCAACTCGTTGGATGCGGAGCGCTGACGACCAGACTCGATTTGGGATCTAAAAGATGGGACAGCAATGGTCGCCAAGATACCCAGCAGGGCGACTGTCACCATCAGCTCGATCAGTGTGAACCCTGCTTTATGCCGTTTTTTACTGCTCTGCAGGCGCGAAATGGGCACTAAAAATCCCTCTTGTGACGCAAATCCATTGCTCTGACGGGGGTCAGACGTACGCTTAAGTATGTCGCAACGTCCGCCTTCTGACGAACGCAGGTTGTGGATTTCGTGAGCCAGTCGCAACTTTGTCTCCTCAGCCTGGATTGGCCTCTAGCACTTTGGCGGCTTCAGCGCCGAGTGTTTCGAGCTTAAGTTCACCGTAGGCGTCCCGCATGATCTCCATCGCTTCGCGTGCCTGTGGGGTGTCGCCGAAGTACTTGAGAATGTGTTGGCTGCGGTTGGCCGCTGCAACGTACGCACGGCGCTCCATGTAGTAACTGGCTACGGCCAACTCGTATTTGGCCAAGGATTGCTTGATAGCAATCAGGCGCTGGCGTGCATCTGCGGCGTAGGCACTGGCGGGATAGTCTTTGAGAAGACGCTGCAGATCGCTGAAGGCAGCCTCCAGCTCAGAGGGGTCGCGATCAGAGCGATCGATGCCCAACCAGCGATGGAAGGTCTCGTCGTGGGCTTGCAGGTTCATCAGCCCGCGCATGTAGAGCACGTAATCCAGGTCGGGGTGTGTAGGGTTGAGGCGAATAAAACGGTCGATGGTGGCCACGCCTTGGGCCGTGTTTTCGGTTTTGTAGTAGCAGTAGATAAGGTCGAACTGTACCTGTTGGGCGTGGGGGCCAAAGGGGTAGCGTGAAGCGATCGACTCCAGCACCTGAATGGCATTCACCATGTTGCTGCTGGCGATACTCTCTTGGGCGTCGTTGTAGAGCTCGGTGGCTGACTTGTCGGGCACCCGCGCGACCTCTTCGGTACTACTGCATCCGGCAAGGGCGAACATCAGAAACAGGGGCAGCAGCAGAGCTTTCATCCGTAATAATCCATGACCTGGCGAATCACCGAGCGCCGCATTCTAGCGCAGCGGGCAACGCCCTGTACAATGGCCGCCCCCGAATGTGAGGAGAGCCACCATGGCCGTCGTCAATCTTGAAGCCACAGTACCGGTCGAACTGGCCGGCCAGCGCCTTGATCAGGTGCTGCCGCAGCTGTTTGGCGATTACAGCCGTTCGCGCTTCAAGCACTGGATCGAGCAGGGCTGCGTCAGTATTGATGGCCGGGTGGAGAGCAAGCCCCGACTGCAGTTGCTGGGCGGCGAGGCGCTGGTGGTTGCTGGCGAGATTGAAGAAGCTCCGGTTCATCAGGCGGAAGCGGTACCGCTGGATGTCATCTATGAGGATGACGAGATTCTGGTGATCAACAAACCGGCGGATTGGGTGGTGCATCCGGGAGCGGGCAATACCAGCGGTACTCTGCTCAATGCATTGTTGCACCACGCGCCGCAGCTGGCTCAGGTGCCGCGCGCGGGTATCGTTCACCGTCTGGACAAGGACACCACCGGTCTGCTGGTGGTGGCCAAGACCATTCCGACCCAGATCAATCTGGTGGAACAGCTGCAGCGCCGCTCTGTGACGCGCGAGTACGAAGCCGTGGTGGTCGGGCGGATGACCGCTGGCGGCACCGTTGACGAGCCGATTGGCCGCCACCCGACCAATCGCCTGCTGCAGGCGGTTACCCCGACCGGTAAGGAAGCTGTTACCCACTATCGGGTGATGGAGCGGTTCCGCCAGCACACTCGCCTGCGCCTGCGCCTGGAGACTGGGCGTACTCACCAGATCCGCGTACACATGGCCCATATTCACCATCCGTTGCTTGGCGATCAGCAGTATGGCGGTCGTTTGCGCCTGCCCAAAGGGGCGGATGAGCAGTTGGTAACAGCCTTGCGCGGTTTCCGGCGTCAGGCCCTGCATGCGGTGAAGTTGGCGCTGATTCATCCGGTTAGCGGTGAACTAGTCACGTTTGATGCCCCCTTGCCAGAGGAACAGCTGGCCCTCAACGCGGCTCTGCGGGCTGATATGCAGCGCTTGGGCGATCTGGACGCGTCATGATCGCCTTGCTTGAACCGCAGTGGCCGGTTCCGTCAACAGTGCGCGCGGCCTCGACTTTACGCGGCGGCGGCGTTAGCACTGGCTGTTATGCCGGGGCCAACTTTGGCGATCATGTTGGCGATGAGCCGAAGGCCGTCGCGACCAACCGCGCGGCGCTGCGCCACCAGTTAGCCTTGGCGCAGGAACCGGCGTGGCTTAGTCAGGTGCATGGCACTTTGGTGGTAGAGGCCGTTGCCAGTCCAATGCCCATCACTGCCGATGGCAGTTGGTGCAGCAAGGCCGGTCAGGCCTGCGTGGTAATGACCGCTGATTGCCTGCCGGTGTTGCTCTCTAACCGTCAGGGCCGCTGGGTTGCGGCACTGCATGCCGGCTGGCGTGGTCTCTGTGATGGCATCATTGAGTCCGGTATTGCCGCCTATCCGGGACCGACGACCGACCTGCTGGCCTGGTTGGGGCCCTGCATCGGCCCTGCCGCCTTTGAAGTGGGCGGCGAGGTGCGGGCCGCCTTCATTGCCGCCGATGGCCGTGATGCGCAAGGCTGCTTTGCCGCCCATGGTGAGCGCTATCTGGCCGATCTGCCGGCACTGGCCCGGTTGCGCTTGGCGAGTTGCGGGGTGACGGCGGTCTATGGTGGCCACTGGTGCACCCACAGCGATGCTGCATCCTTTTATTCTTACCGCCGCGAGCGGGTGACTGGCCGTATGGCCAGTTTGGTCTGGCTGCAGCCCTGATCCGGCAATAACCCTGTGGCTGGTGCTTGAAATAGCAGCAGCGGGCCCCCACTTGATGACCATCAGCACGATGCAGTTGTGGAGGGGTCATGCGCATCGACAAGCTCACCAGTAAATTCCAGGTCGCCCTGTCGGACGCCCAGTCATTGGCGCTGGGGCGCGATCACCAGTTCATCGAGCCGGTACATGTGCTGCATGCGCTGCTCAATCAGGACAACAGCAGCGTTCGGCCGATCCTGCAGCAGGCCGGGGTCAACCTCAGTGCGCTGCGTTCAGAGTTGGTCAAGGCCCTCGACCAGTTACCGCAGGTGGAAGGGGTGGGGGGCGATGTCCAGCTCTCCCAGGCGCTGATCAGTCTGCTTAACCTGTGCGACAAGGCGGCTCAGAAGCGCAAGGATGCCTATATCTCCAGCGAACTCTTTTTACTCGCCGCTGTGGCTGAGCAGGGGCCGGCCGGCGAGTTGTTGCGCCGTTGCGGCGCCACTGAGGGGGGCGTGGAAAAGGCGATTGAGCAGGCGCGTGGTGGCCAGCATATTGATGATCCGGCTGCCGAAGATCAGCGTCAGGCGCTGTCCCGCTACACCATCGATCTCACCGAGCGCGCCGCCCAGGGCAAGCTCGATCCGGTGATCGGCCGTGATGACGAGATCCGCCGCACCATTCAGGTGTTGCAACGCCGTACCAAGAACAACCCGGTGCTGATCGGCGAGCCGGGTGTGGGTAAAACCGCCATCGTTGAAGGGTTGGCCCAGCGCATCGTCAATGGCGAAGTACCGGAAGGGCTGAAGAACAAGCGGGTGCTCAGCCTCGATATGGGCTCGCTGCTGGCCGGCGCCAAATATCGTGGCGAGTTCGAGGAGCGGCTCAAAGCGGTACTCACCGAACTTTCCAAAGAGGAAGGGCTGGTGATCCTGTTTATCGACGAGCTGCACACCATGGTCGGTGCCGGCAAGGCCGAAGGGGCGATGGATGCCGGCAACATGCTCAAACCTGCGCTGGCCCGTGGCGAACTGCACTGTGTGGGCGCTACCACGCTGGATGAATACCGCAAGTATGTCGAGAAAGATGCTGCCCTTGAGCGCCGTTTCCAGAAAGTACTGGTGGACGAGCCGTCGGTGGAGGACACCATTGCTATTCTGCGCGGCCTCAAGGAGCGCTATGAGCTGCACCACAAGGTCGAAATCACTGATCCGGCCATTGTTGCCGCTGCCACCCTCTCTCATCGCTACGTCAGTGATCGCCAGTTGCCAGACAAGGCGATCGATCTGATCGATGAAGCCGCAGCCAGCATCCGTTTGCAGATCGACTCCAAGCCGGAGGAGCTGGATCGCCTCGATCGCCGCCTTATCCAGCTCAAGATGCAGCGTCAGGCGCTAGCCAAAGAGAACGACAGCGCCAGTCGCAAACGCCTCGAACAGCTGGATCATGAGGTCGCCGAGGGCGATAGCCGCTATCAAGAACTGGAAGAGGTGTGGAAGAGCGAGAAAGCGGCGCTTTCCGGAACTCAGAACATCAAGGCTGAGTTGGAGCAGGCCCGCCTGCAGTTCGAGATTGCCCGTCGTGCTGGCGATCTCAACCGCATGTCGGAACTGCGCTACGGCCGTATTCCGGCACTGGAACGCCAGCTGGATCTGGCCTCAGCGGCCGAGATGCAGGAGATGAAGCTGCTGCGCAACCGCGTCACTGACAACGAGATCGCAGAAGTGCTGTCACGGGCCACCGGCATTCCGGTGTCCCGCATGCTGGAAGGCGAGCGCGACAAACTGCTGCGCATGGAAGAGGCGCTGCACCAGCGGGTGGTTGGCCAACAGGAGGCCGTCAAAGCGGTCTCCGATGCGATCCGCCGTTCCCGTGCTGGCCTTGCCGATCCCAATCGGCCCATAGGTTCCTTCCTGTTCCTTGGTCCGACCGGGGTGGGCAAGACCGAGCTGTGCAAGGCGCTGGCTGAATTCATGTTTGATACCGACGAGGCGATGGTGCGCATCGACATGTCGGAGTTCATGGAGAAACACAGTGTGGCGCGACTGGTGGGGGCGCCTCCTGGCTACGTTGGTTACGAGGAGGGCGGCTATCTCACCGAGGCAGTGCGCCGCCGCCCTTATGCGGTGATCCTGCTCGACGAGATCGAGAAGGCTCATCCCGATGTGTTTAACATTCTGCTGCAGCTGCTGGACGATGGCCGTCTGACCGATGGCCAGGGGCGCACCGTCGACTTCCGCAATGCGGTGGTGATCATGACCTCCAATCTGGGGTCGGATCTGATTCAGGACAAGCATCAGGAGGCGCAGTACGACGAGATGCGCGCGTTGGTGATGGCGGTGGTCGGCGAGCATTTCCGCCCTGAGTTCATCAACCGCATCGACGAGACCGTGGTCTTCCATCCACTTGGCGCCACCCAGATCGCCAGCATTGCCGAGATCCAGCTGGGCCGCTTGCGTCAGCGGCTGGCGGAGCGTCAGCTGAAACTGGTGGTGTCACCGGCGGCCTTGGCTCGTATCGCTCAGGCCGGTTTCGACCCGGTCTACGGTGCGCGACCGCTCAAACGCGCGATTCAGCAGCAGATGGAAAACCCGTTGGCGCAGTCCGTGTTGCGCGGGAACTATGTGCCGGGCGACACCATTGTGGTTGATGTGGCTGGTGACGGCCTGACCTTCGGCAAGGGCTGAACTAGGCCCCTGCCAGCAATTCACTTTTGCTGGCAGGGGCAGAGACAATCAGGGAGAACAATGTGTGTTTAGCTGGTGCTCAAGCTTGGCCCCTTCGGCCTGCTTCTCTTCAAAGGTCATGTCAGTCCGGCTGCCATCTTCATTGATTCGTTGTACACGAGGGCGGCTGGACAATATTTCTTGCCGCTGCCGGGCTTGCTCGCAAAGTTTTTTAGCCTGCGCCTGTTTGGCTGCTGCCGCCTTTTTCTCTGCGGCAGCCTTTTTGTCAGCCTCCGCGCTGGCAAACAGGGCTTCATAGGTAGTCGGTGAGGCGGTGGTGGCAATCTCGGTCTTGGGAGAGTCAGGCACTGCAGTCTCGGCCTTGGGTGAAGGAAGATGAACCGCGTGGATCTTACCCTCGTGTGGCCGTTGCTTGGAAAAGTGGATCACCCCTTGGCTGTCATGCCAAAAGTAGACCTGTTCTTCGCCAAGCGCTTGGGGGGCTGCAGCAAGCACCAGCAACAATGCAGTACCGAGCTTAAAACGCCTTGAATCAACCATGATGTCCCTCCATGTCAGTGAGCTACTCTGCTATGTTATGCTCACCCGCCGGCCGCTTGGCTAGTTTTTTGTACCTGCTACGTTCCGGAGCCTTCATGGACCCCAAAACCGAGTCGATGCGCCGCCGTGGCGTTTACCTGCTGCCTAATCTGTTCACCACGGCCGCTTTGTTTGCTGGCTTCTACGCCGTCGTGGCATCCATGCACCATGCCTTTGATTCGGCTGCCATTGCTATCTTTGTGGCCATGGTACTGGACGGATTGGATGGCCGGGTGGCACGCATGACCAACACCCAGAGCGAGTTTGGCGCCGAGTATGACTCCATGTCTGACATGGTCTCCTTCGGCATCGCCCCGGCACTGGTCTCCTACAACTGGGCGCTGGAAGGTCTGGGCAAGATCGGCTGGCTGGCAGCCTTTATCTATACCGCCGGCGCCGCGCTGCGTCTGGCGCGCTTCAACACCCAGATAGGGATCGCCGACAAGCGCTTTTTTCAGGGATTGGCCAGCCCGGCGGCAGCGGCGATCGTTGCCGGCATGGTGTGGCTGGGCAACGACCTTGGCATCAACCCGTCGTTGCCGGATTTTGAACAGAGCTACTCACCCTGGATCCCGATCTTCGCTGCAGTCTTGACCGTGGCCGCTGGCTTGCTGATGGTGTCCAATTTCAAATACCACAGCTTCAAGCAGTTTGACTGGCGGGGCAGGGTGCCGTTTGTGGTCATTCTGGTGGTGGTACTGGCCTTCGTCATTATCGCTACCAACCCAGCGTTGGTGCTATTCCTCGGCTTTTTGGTCTATGCCGCTTCTGGCCCGATCGTGACCATTCGTTCGGTCAAGGAGCTCAAAATGGCGCATGTGGTTGGCGATGATGAGGACGAGGAAGAGGGGCCACGGTAACGACGACGGCCCCGGCTGAGACCCCCCCCGAGAGTCGCAGTTAAAAGAAACACCCCGCTACGGCGGGGTTTTGTGTGTCGGTTTTTTTTACGACTTTGGCCCTGAGAGGCTGTTTACCTCAGTTTAGATGCGAACATAAGCCTTTGACATAAAGGCCTAACGAGGAATGGCTCGATTTTTGCGTAGTCGGTTCCGGCACAGTTGTTTTGTGCTGAGCTAAACAGGGAGAGAGAGATGACCAAAAGTATCAAGGCACTTGGTTGCAGCCTGCTGCTGTGGGCAACCACTATGCTGGCACCGGCTCAGGCTGGCTTGTTGACCCAGCAGATCGACCTGACCGTCACTTTTGCTGATAGCGGCAATGGTTTTGGCGTGAGCGAAAGTTGGAGCAACCCGATTGGGGTGTTTATCTACGATTCAGCGGCTATTGACAGCTTCTGGACCCTGACGCCGGCAAGCGGCGTGTTTGGTTTGGCCATGGTGCTGGGCACCACCGGTTTTACTGAACTGATGGATGCTGACTACCCGAACTACCCGGTGGCGATCTTTGCCGACGCCCTGGCGACCACTGTGGCGGCATTCGAGTATCTGGCCACCTCTAACGCCTTGACCGTGTGGGTCACCACCCTTGGTGACACCATCTACTTCACCGGCAGTGAAGATGGCTTGGTCACCGTTGAAGGTGTACTGAACTTCTCGTTGGTCCGCAGCGATGTTAATGAACCCGCCATGCTGTCGCTGTTCCTGCTGCTGGCTGCGGTTCCGTTGGTGCGCCGCCGCTGCTAATCACAGATGCTGTTATCTGACTGTCGGCCGCCTTGGGGCGGCCTTTTTATTGTGTGCTGATTGCAACCGACATAAAAAAAGGCCGCTCAGCTGAGCGGCCTTTGGGGTTTGTCTGTCTCTTACTTGGTGACGCCAATCGCGTCAATCAGGGTCAATCCCTGGGGGGCACCCTTGCCGTCCAGGAAGCTGATGGCGCCGAAGTAGTGTTCGCCAACCACCACCCGCTTCTGCTGCAGTTTAACGGTGGTGAACTTACCTTCTTTGGCTATCGGGCGGGCCAAGACCCGGCTGTCTGTACTGGTGGGGCCTACAACCCAGTTACCGAGTACGTATTCGCCTTCGCTATCGTCGACCAAGTTGTAACCATGGACAAAGACGATGTACACGTCACCTGCGTCGATGTCGGCTGCCGGTTGCGGATCGATCAGCACGACTTCTTCATTGCTGTCACCGTTGAAGCTGCTGCCAACTGCCGCACAGGACCAGCCTTCACAGCGATAGACATAGAGATCGAGGTCATAGCCAGGACTGGTCCACGCCTGCTTCAGGGCAAAGCGGGCTGCTTTGCTACCTTCAGGTACGTAGAACAGATGGAAGCCAAGGCCATCTTCATTGAAGGCGTAAGTGGCATCGGGGTCCTGGGCAACAATACCGGCCTCAGCATTCACCGGCACCAGTCCATGGACGCGGCTGTTGACCACGCCGTTGTAGTTGGTCTGGATCGGGAAGCTGATCAGGCCAACCGGGGCCTTGATGGTGGTGGAGATGCGGCTCGGTGCGTCGATCAGAACCGGTGCAACTGGCTTCACGGCCAGCGGAATGCGGATCTTGTGGCTACCGCTGTCGAGGATTAGAGCACCAAATACCCACTGGTCATACACCGCATCGCCAGTCACGGTGAAGCTGAGGCCAAAGGGTACAGTGGCGCCAGCGGGTACTGGCAGGCTGGTTGCTGGACCACTAGTGGTGAGCAGTGACAGGGTGACTCCGGCCGGTTCCTCGAAGCTGGCTGTGTAGCTAGCATCTGGACCAACGCTGGTGACGTAGCGAACCACAGTTTCGCTGCGATCCAGTTCGGCAATGGCGATCGAGGGTAGGTTGAGCTGGCTCGGATCGGTTGGGTAGCCTGCACCGGCAATGGTGTCACAGCTGAGGCCAAAGTTTGCCGAAACATGGGCGCCGTTACCGATACCACAGAGAAAGCCGAGGTGATCGAAGATATTGGCATCAAACACCAGACCGGGGTCTGCGGCATCATTGGGGACAACATGTCCGGCACCGAAGTCGAACGGATCGGCTGGAGTTGCCCCGTCCTCTTTGACCAGGTCCTGACGGGCTGTGGTCATCAAGGCCGATTTGATGGCCGCTGGTGACCAATCGGGATGAACTTCGGTCAGTAACGCCGCCAAGCCTGCGACATGGGGGCTGGACATAGAAGTGCCCTGCAGATAGGCGAAGCTCTCACCGGCCAGGCCGAATAGCGGCGCTGCGGTAGTGGCCGCCAGAATGCGCACCCCCGGGGCTGTCACATCCGGTTTGATCACATCCAGCGTCGACTGATTGGGGCCGCGCGAGCTGAAGTCAGCCATGATGTTGCCGGTTTCCGTGGCTGGCATGAAGATGCCGGCGCTGAGAGTTGCACTCACATTCTGGTCGGAAGCCAGCGTGGTGCGCATCAACTCACCTTCGTCCAAGCCAATCATCACTCCAGGGATGGTGATGCCGGTACCATCGCCGCCCATCACAATCGGCGTGCCGCTGTTGTTGTTGGCTATGATCACGCCGATGGCACCAGCCAGCTGGGCACGGATGATCTTCTCACTGAATGCGCAGGCGCCCCGACTCAGCAGAGCAATTTTACCGCTGACAGCGGAGGCGTTGTCCAATGGCGATGGGACGCCGCCGACAAAGCAGCCGTTATAGGGGGCACCGGTTGCGACTTCACCATCAACAGGGCCGGTGGTCACCAGCGGAGCTGTGATATCGCCTTCGACTGCGGCATAACGGCTTCCTGCCAGAGGTCCAGCACTGATGTCGATGGCATTGGTCACGCTGGTGCCATCATAGGTGGAAGCCGCAACGCTGGTAATCCAAGGGGCAGGAGTACCTACAGTGCCGGCATCCGGGCCTGAATTGCCTGCCGATACAGCTCCAAATACGCCGTCGTAAGCCGCCCATAGCAAGGCAGTGGCCGTGGGCGTTGTCAGATCCGTCAGGCTGCCGCCAATAGACATGTTGATCACATCGACGCCATCGCTTACAGCAGCATCAATTGCGGCCATGGTATCGGAATAGAAGCATCCGCTTTCCGGAGCATCGGAGTTCCAGCACGCTTTATAGGCGGCAACGCGGGCACGAGGCGCGATCCCGGTTACCGTTGCTATCGGGGTTCCGGACAGAACGGCCGTGATTGCTTCGTTGCCGGCGGCGGTGCCAGCAACATGGCTGCCATGGCCATCTTTGTCGCGTGGTGAGATCGATTCGTCGGGCAGGATCTCATAGGCTGCTTCGAAACCGGCCTTGAAATAACGGGCCCCAATCAGCTTGTTGTTGCAGGTGAATGTCGGATCGTCTCCGGTCACGCAGTCACCGCTCCAGCCGAAGGCCGACGGGTCGCCGTAACTGCCGTCATCGGCGAAACTCGGATGTTCCGGCCAGATGCCGGTATCCACCACGCCAACTACTACATCTTCCCCTTTCACGCCGCCGGTGTGCAGGCCACTCGCAGAGGTCAGGCCAAGAAAAGATGGGGTATTTGCGGTTTGCGGCTTCATTAGCTGATCGGGCCAGATCGCTACAACTTCGGGATTGTTACGCAGTTTCGCTGCAGCACCTGGGCTGAGTTTGGCTGAGAAACCGTTAAAGGCTTGCGTGTAGTGATACAAGGGTTGGCTAGCACCGATGCTCTTGAGCACGCCAAGCTGACGCGCTTTAAGTTGTTGGGCCTTGCCTTCGCGAACCATTAGCCCTGCTGATTCAAGCAAGGGGGCCTGACCGCGAGGGGGGACTTGGTCCAGTCGTCGCGATGCCGCCGGATCACCCTTTAGCTGAACGATATAAACGTGCTTGTTAACCGCTTCCTGACTGCCATTCAGCTGGAGCTGAGCCCGTGCTGCAGAAGGCATTTCCAATGCACCCGATGAGGTGGCGATAAGGCTGACCGTCAATGCTGTCGCGGCACTGACCACCCGTTTGCCAAGTTTCATTAGACCTCCTTAGTCTTTAATGACCCGCCTGATGGTTATGGTGTGGTGGCGGGCGGCAGCACTCTGCAATTCCTTGGCCACCACTTAACATCATGTTTTTATTGCTTTGTTGTTTCTTTTTTGGAGTGCTGTCGATGCCCGCTCTGTCACCTGTAAAAGAAATGGACGGACCAGATCTGCTCACGCAGAGGCCCCTCAATTTTCGATGCTTACTTTTGGAGCAATTGCTCTTGTATGGCTCGCTGCTCTGCGCGTAGATGAAGCAAAACATACCTAGGTGCGGGGAAACGCCCTTCAGGATTAAGGTTGTGCCTGTTTTTTGAACAGGCGACGTGTTGTCAACGTGTTGTAAAGAATCTCGATTTTGAACTTTTGGGGCGCTTTCTCGTTGACACTGGCGTTGCCCTCGCTAGAATGCGCCCCACTTCGACGGGCTAGCCGAGAGGCGCTTAGAAGAAGGGTTGTGAGAGGCGAAAAGGCCGCTTGACAACGAGGTTAGCGACAGTAGAATGCGCGCCTCACGACGAAGCGCTGATGCGACTT
>JAFOOX010000056.1 GCA_017425245.1 Gammaproteobacteria bacterium | reverse complement strand
CCGCCCACCACAACCTGACCCTCGCCAATATCACCAGTTTCGGACCAAGGGCAGTGGCTGTGCCTTCCAGCGAGCTGGTGATTGATGGCTAAGCGGGGCATGCGGCAAGGTGATTGGGCTGGCGCTCAAACGGGGTTGGAAGTAGGGCGCTGCTGCTGTTCTCCGGATCAATGTTCTCGGAGGCTCGGAGCTGCGGCGGCATATGCCTGCGCTGTCATTAAGACAAATCGCGTGGCGATTTGGATAAGAGCGCCGACCGGCCGGCGCAGGCCGGAGCTTGGATGCCGCTACGCGGCGAGAATGCCACTGCGTGGCAGCAGATGGAGGGGTTCCGCCCCCTCCACGACGGGCAAGGAGGCCGTTTCCGCACGGCCTCCCTGCACTCTCCTGCGGCCCCCGAAATCACCACCATCCATATTTGGCTGATTTTCTGCCGGGCTATGGGGTCGCAAATATGGGCTGTCCTGCCCAGATTTGCTCTCGCTGGCATCCCTGCCAGCTCAACCCCTGCGCCCGACTGGCGGTGGGTTAGCCAGCGCCTTGCGGGTGGTGATCAAGGGGATTAGACGCTGCCGCTGCTGGTAATTGGGTGGATATCTTTAGATCTCGCCCACCGCGCAGGCCATGCACGCGGCAAGGTGGTTGGGCTGGCGCTCAAAGGGCGTTGGGAAGACGGCGCTGCCGCTGGGTGTAAGTGGATGGCCCTGATCCGGTTGCGCCTATACCGGGGTTTTTGAAGGTCATGCGCATTTTTAAGTGGTAGGGGTGGGTAAACTGCTTCCATGCATTCTGCAGGTGATGGCCCCCGAAAGGGGACAGCGCTGGAGTTGTCACGGGTCAGATGGAAACTGCGTTGTTGGGATTTTCGCTGCTGCTTTTGTGCGGACTCCCTGTACATGAAACTTGAAATTAAAGTAGGAGCTTGCATGGCCCCCATTATCATAGAGAAAGAGCTGATTGATCGAATCAAGAACGATATTGCGGCTGCCGTTGGCAGTACTTCGCTGGAGACACGCACTATAGTGATGGCTGCAAATGCACATCTTGTGAAAGGCGGTGCCTCGCCGGATTTTGTAAAGACTTTGGAAGAGTATCGGACGAAATTACTGCAGAACTGCGAGGACATTACTTCCCGGCGTTACGCACAGCTTATTAAAAGCGCACAGCGCCGTGTAGAGGGAATCTATTTTTTAGATGATGCGTGGGGAAAACTGTTGAATGTGTGGATTCGCGACAATCCACAGAAATATGCGTTAGTTGAAGCTTTGGATGACGTTTTGCGCTCGATGCCGGACTCTAAGCCTAATGCCGCGTGGAAAAGTAGTGTGGCTAGCCTGTTCGAACGGTTCAGTACGGTGGCCGTTCAGTCTTTGCTCAGAGAATGGTTAGGAATGCTGGCAGACTCTTCAGAAGCAAGCGCGCGTGGCATTTCCTTTCCATCCGAGGACCAACTTAAGGGAATGATCTTCATTCTTGCCATGGCCGGCTGCGATGGAGATTCCTTGTTGTTGAGGCGGCTCGCGGAGCGATGTTACAGGAAAGTTTCTGGACTAGGTCCGCTGTCTCTGACGGCAGGTAATCAGTGTGTTCAGGCCTTGGCTTCTACGACTGGGCGTGAAGGGCTTGAGGCACTAACCGAGCTCTCAGCAACGATTCGTTATCCAAAGAATGCAATTGCTACGGTCAAGAAGGCGCTTGAGAAAGCTGCGAGTGAGTTGGGTGTTGCTGTGAAAGAGCTTGAAGATGCGTCCGTGCCTACTTACGGCTTGACTGACTGATGCCGACGCTCAAAGAAAGGGTTGGAAAATACTGGGCCATAGTTGAGGTGAGTGCTCCAGGAAAGGTGGAGGTCTTCTGGCTCAATACGTCCGGTGCCGAGCGCCATCGAAAGGTGCCACCCGGTATTTCCGCTGCGTACCCTAAAGAATTGCGACAACTCAATGACAAAGTTAAATCGATCAAGGCGTCTCTGGCCGCTCACACCGAACGGGTTGAGCGTTTTTATGTTGAGGATAGAGTGCTTGCGTATCCTCAGTGGCGGGAGCACTACGTCGATCATCCGTTGATGAAGTGTATCGCGAGCAATCTGATCTGGCGGTTCGACTTTTGCGGAGGCGCGGAAACGGCGATTCTGAAAGAGGGCTCGCCGGTTACCGCGAATGGGACACGGCTGGAGAACTTGCCTAACAACACTGAGGTTCGGCTGTGGCATCCCCTTATAGAGACTGATGTGGCGAACCGCCGCAGCTGGGGCGATATGCTATGGTCTTTGGGAATAGAGCAGCCTTTCCGTCAGGTGTTCCGGGAGACTTACGAATCTGCACCCGGCTCGGGGTTCGAGGAGCTGTTCCGCGGGCTTCACGTAAGGCAACACCAGTTTGCGGCAGTGTTGAGGAGCCGCGGTTGGCGCGTTCCATTGCAAGGAGGCTTCGAGTCCGATGATGTGGCGCACATTCAGTTGCCTATGCAATGGCGCTGCGAACTGCGATTGGAGCATGCGAAATCGCACTATTCCGGGCATGGCATCGCGCTTACTGTAAATCTGGGCGAGTTAGTCTTCTTTCATGAAAACGAACGAACGCGGCACAGCTTCGTACCTCGGGTTCTCTACTCGGAAACTATGCGCGTTCTTGATCTTGCCGTCTCGGCCTCGGCATTCGGTTATGCCGAGGATTGGGCGGAATTATCGAGCTCCATCATTGCCGATAGGCCCGCCCTTGATGTATTGCTGGAGAGTCGTCCTTGTCCATCGACCGTTGCCGTACGCTCGTTACTCTTGGGCAGGTTGTTTCGGGAGTCGTCGATTGGTGGAAATGTTCGTGTCGAGGAGCGCTATGCTTTTTTCAATACCGCTAGCGGTAGCTATAAAGTCAGCTTAGCGACGGGGCTAATATTTGATTGTGCTGACAACAGTCTGGTAGCGGTGCCTGAAGATCAACAGAAGAAAGTGAACAACGTAAACCTGCAAGGGGATATTCTCGCTGCGAAGATTTATCGCACCATTTTGAATAAGCTGATGAAGCCCTCCCAAAACAGTCCCGAACATTAGAACACTTGAGGGAAAGCCTTGGGGTGGCTCCCACTCTGAACTTGTATGGCTTGATGTGCTCCTTGGTATCACTGCGTTTGCCGCTGTGTGCGGTGGGGTCTTGATTCACCCCTTGATCACTACCCGCCCTGCAGTGGACAACGCACGGCCGGCCGGGTGATTGGGCTGGCGCCCAAGCGAAACTATGGAACAGCGCGTTAGGGCCGACTGCTGCGTGGAACAGACTGATCCTGCGGCGTTGGTGGCGGGAATAAGGGTGGAGGCCGCTACACTCATAGCTTTGGGCGGTTGTAGTGGCCCGGTTTGCGGTCACGCTTGGGAGGTGAGTTCTTGGAGCCTGGCATTTTCACCCGCTGTCATCACCCCACATCCCGCGTTGGCAGGCGATGAGCTGGTCTGTCGCCTTACCCGTGCTGGCGGCGGCTGCGCTCAGCGAACCGCCGGTTGAGCGCATCGTCGTTACCGCTGAGCGCCAGCCGCAGGCGTTTTCGCAGGCGCTGCTTGCGCCCGGAGT
>JAFOOX010000055.1 GCA_017425245.1 Gammaproteobacteria bacterium | reverse complement strand
GAAGTTGCGCTTGGCCAAATCGATAGCAGCGACTTTAATGTTCATGATGGACGCTCCTTCTGGTTGAGCTGTTTGCAACACACTCACAGTTTGGCGCACTGACGCCGGGGAAGGGGCGTCCATCACATCACCCACCCTGAGTTCACCCTGAGTTGGCCAATTTTCGAGCAGCGACTAAGCTGAACGAGCCTTGATTGTGCTTCACGGAGGAAGCCCATGACCCGCCCCCGCTCTGAGCTTGTTTGCCCTGCTGCCACACCTTGGTATCACTGCGTTTGCCGCTGCGTGCGACGAGCGTTTCTGTGCGGTGAAGACCGCCTGACTGGCAATGATTACAGCCACCGCAAGGCCTGGGTGTTGGAACGGCTGGCGCTGCTGGCCGAGATTTTCACCATCGACCTGGGCGCCTATGCGGTGATGGCCAACCACTACCATCTGGTGGTGCGGCTGGATACCCAACGAGCAGCCGGGCTAAGTGATAACGAGGTGATCGCCCGCTGGAACCGGCTATTCGCCTCACCGCCGCTGGTCAGCCGTTATCAAGCAGGGGGATTGACCACAGAAGCCGAAATCACCGCTGCTCAAGCCATTGTTAACCTGTGGCGGCAGCGGCTGTGTGACTTGTCGTGGTACATGCGCTGCCTGAACGAACATCTTGCTCGTCTCGCCAACAGCGAAGATGGCTGCAAAGGGCGGTTCTGGGAGGGTCGCTACAAGTCTCAGGCCATTTTGGATGAGGCTGGATTACTGGCGTGCCTTGTCTACGTTGACCTGAACCCGCTGCGCGCCGCAGTGGTTGATACCCCTGAGAAATCGGTCGATGTATCGCTGCATCAGCGTATTCAGCCTGACCCACAAGAGCGGGAGAGCATACGCCCGACATTGCTACCCTTTGTCGGTGGTTACCAGAAGCCGATGCCCTTGGGCATCCCCTATGACCTAGTCGACTACTTGCAGCTGACCGACTGGACCGGCCGCGCGCAGTGCCCAAACAAGCGTGGCCATATCGACGAGCAATCCCCTGCCATCCTCAGCCGGCTGGGAATGGATGGCGCCAGCTTCCTCAGCGCGGTCGGCCGGCAACGGCTGTCGCAAGGCTCGGTGATCGGCCACCCGCAGGCCTGCCGCCAGCATGCCCAGCAGTTCCAGCGACGACGACTGACCAGCCCGCTACGCGCGGCCGCCTGATTTCCACTCGCACCAACACCCACCGGGCATGCCCCGGCGTTTGGCTTGGGCGCTTGGCAGAAAACGGCCCTGAAGCGCAGCAACTTAGCGGCTGAAACCGCGCAGAACAGCTCGTATCCTGAGATTTCTTGAAGAACCGCCGCACCTTTCAACGGCTGGGGCGGGGTAAACTGCGGCCATGGTTTTGGGGTGGCTGTCCTTAGAATTGGTCTTAGAATTGGCTGGAAAACCGCCCGGAAGCACAGCAACGTAGCGGCTGAAACCGCGCAGAACAGCACACGGCCCGAGATTTCTTGAAGAACCGCCGCACTTTTCAGCGGCTAGGGTGGGGTAGACTGCGGCCATGGTTTTGGGGTGGCTGTCCTTAGAATTGCTGAATTTCAGAGATAGCTTTTACCGAAAAAGAAAGTTCTGGCGCAGAGATTGCGGATTTTAAAATATGCGGTTCTCTTTCTCTCGATAATGTGGCCTTTCGCCATCCTGGAGACTCTTCACTATTATTTCATGCAATTACGCTACATGTTTCTGCCGGCGAGCACGTTGCTATTGTTGGACCATCCGGCACAGGAAAAACTAGTTTGCTGAAGTTGATGATCGGGTTGACATCACCCGAATCTGGTCGTATTGAAATAGATGGTAACGATATTAGGCATATTGGTATTCAGAATTTTAGAAGTCAGATCTCTGCAGTAATGCAGGATGATAGCCTCATGTCAGTAACTTTGGCTCAAAATATTAGTTTCTTTGACCAGCGCGTTGATATTGGTTTCGTAATCGAATGTGCTCAGATAGCCGGAATCCATCACGAAATTTCTGAAATGACAATGGGTTATGATTCTCTAGTCGGAGATATGGGCAGTGCGTTGTCAGGAGGGCAAAAGCAAAGAATTTTGCTGGCTAGGGCTCTTTACCGTAAGCCTAAGATTCTTTTTATGGACGAAGCCACGAGCCATTTGGATTCGTGTTTAGAACGCAAAATTACTGGCGCCATCGCTTCTCTGCAAATGACTAGAATCACGATTGCCCATAGAAGAGAAACGATCCTGAGCGCGGATCGCGTGATGGAGCTTAAGAACGGAACTCTACTCGATGTTACCCATCTTTTCCGGAGAGAAATACTGTGAGGCTGCAGTAACATTTAGTTTTGAACCTACCTAAAGGGAGGATTCGGTGAGGATCATTGCACGCCATCATGAAACAGAGAGCGGCCGAAGGGCCATCAGGTTCAAAAATTCTTATTGCTGTGCAGGCGGTCAATCTGCTTGATGGCATGCTGATGCTTGAGTGTATTCGCTGTGGTCAAGTCATTTCCAGTGGTATGAATGGTGCGCGAGCGGGATCTGAGCACATCATGGCGGGCTGACAGTGTTGGCTGCTCACAAAAAGAATACAACCGGAAAATCCGCGCCAGTTCTGGCTTAGATGAGGGGATGGATTCCCTCGCACATGGGGGGCATCAAATTCAACATGTTCTTTCCATGTGTGTTGACAGTGCATACTAAGATTGGCAAAATACAACTGGCTACCGATGGGTTTTCCATGTTAGCTATCGTGTTAATAAACTAAAAGGACTTTTTGTATGAAGAAATTGCTGGAATCTCAAGTGAAAGATGTTTGTGGTGGGAAAGGAATAGCCCCTGTTGGTACCTCATATGGCGCACCGCATGGAGGTTCGGTAAGCAATACTCTTAGTTATTTTGGTAGCTCGCTGTTTGGCTATGTAGGGGGAAGTTTTGGCGGTGGTGGTGCTGGCGGCTCGCGGATGCGGTTTCCTGTTAT
This sequence comes from Gammaproteobacteria bacterium, assembly GCA_017425245.1. Taxonomy (GTDB): domain Bacteria; phylum Pseudomonadota; class Gammaproteobacteria; order Enterobacterales; family Neiellaceae; genus RGIG665. The sequence goes on along the minus strand of JAFOOX010000055.1, from coordinate 2,156 downwards.
GATTAAGTGGTTTTAATAGCTAAATATTTCTGATTTTCTGGGGCATTCGATCGATGTCGATATGCCCCCTTTATTTATGGTATTGGGTGTCACTAGATTTGAAATTTCGCAACTTTGCTCTCCTCCTGGTCGCAGTGCCGATTGTAGGGGTTATGCTCTTGTCATTAAATGTCGGTGGTCGAGGAGGCCGTGGAGATATCCAAGAAAATTTAGACACAGACATCTCTACAGAATTTAATACACATGGTATCGTGGATAATGCCAATAGCAATAGCGCTCTTCTATTGTCAGTTATGCCGGCTGGTTATTCAGACTCGTTTAAAGAGGCCATCAGACCTTTAATAGCAGATGTCTGGGCGCTATCAGATCTTCCCGACGAACGTCTTGAAAACTATGCTTTGTGGCTTGAGCAGATAGAGGGACCTTCTGATTACCGATTAAGGCAAGAAGCCGAGCAAGGAAGCCCTCGCGCCATAGCCCTCTTGTTCTACTACTTTTGGGGGGAGGCAAACTACGAGTTAACAGTGTACTACGGCAGGAGTTTATTACCTCTGTTGCCATTAACTGCGCGCCAATTTGTCGCTAATAGAATGTATGAGGCCCTCGCCGGGTTGTACCAGTTTGATGAGGCTACGGCCTATTTGTGCTATGTCAATGTAGCTCCTGGTCGCGACGCAACGGGCAGTATAGATATTGACTTTTGGGCTGAGCAAGCAGCTAACGATGTGACCGCTCGCCACCCGGATGTTGATCTTCAGATGTTCGATTTGAATAGCGTTGCGAATGAATGTCGCCAGTTAGCCGCAAGTATTTACGATGAAACTATGGCAACTGTTGGTGGCAATCCATATGACTTTTTTTGGGCAATTACTGCCGAGTCTGCACCAGATGTGATGAGTGACAACAACCCTGGCTAATCAAGAATTGGCCATGGCGAGCACTCGTCATCGGGCCAGACTCGGGACATCCATCTTTTCTGGTCAAATAGCAACCAGTGACTAAGTTGAATAGGCCCAGATCGTGCTTCACGGAGGAAGCTTATGGCTGTCCCTCACTCTGAACGTGTATGGCCTACCGCTACTCTTTGGTATCACTGCGTTTGCCGCTGCGTGCGGTGGTGTCTTGATTCACCCCTTATCCATCCCCTCATCTAAGCCAGAGCTGGCGCGGGTTTTGCGGTAATCTTCGGTTTTTCGACCAGCCAATACCGTCAGCCCGCCCATGTTCGACCACGCCACCATTCTCCAGCACATCGACGACATCTTCGGCCAGGACATGCACGCCAAGCGTGTGCTCTCATTAGCCAACGCCACCCATGGTGTGCTCGAATCCGGCTCGCTCGCCATTCATGCCATCGGCAATGGCCTGGCTACCGCCAATACCCTCAGGCGCAAGCATGCCATCAAGCAAATTGACCGTCTGCTCAGTAACCATAAGTTCAAAATCTGGTCGCTGTTCGACGACTGGGTGCCCTACGTGGTGGGTGAGCGCCGCGAGATTGTCGTCTCCCTCGACTGGACCGAATTCGACGCCGACGACCACAGTACGCTGGTATTGAGCCTGCAAACCAGCCATAGCCGCAGTACCCCGTTGCTGTGGAAAACCCACCAGAAATCCCTGCTCAAAGGCCAGCGCAACGCCCATGAGCGCGAGCTGCTGACCCGTCTCAAAGAGACCCTGCCTGAGGGCGTGTTCGTCACCATCGTTGCTGACCGCGGCTTTGGCTATAGCGACATGTTCGAACTGCTCGAAGCCGAGTTGGATTTCGCCTATGTCATTCGTTTTAAAGGAAACGTTCTGGTCGGCGAAGCGGGCGCCGAGCAGGTCAGGGCCAGCGACTGGCTTACCCCCAGCGGCCGCACCCGCACCCTCAAGGACGTTGAACTGACGCAGCAGCGGCAGCCCGCACCGCGCGTGTTTTGCACCAAGAAGGCCGGCATGAAAGAGGCCTGGTTCCTGGCCAGCAACCGCACCGATATCAGCGCTGCCAAGGCCCTAGCCCTCTATGGCCAGCGCTGGGGCATCGAGTGCAGCTTCCGCGATATCAAGGACTACAAATTCGGCATGGGCATGAACGAGGTGCGGCTGAGCAGCATTCAGCGCCGTGACCGCCTGTTCCTGTTCAGTGCGCTGGCCATCGTGCTGCTGACCCTGCT
>JAFOOX010000054.1 GCA_017425245.1 Gammaproteobacteria bacterium | reverse complement strand
GCCAGCCAGTCCTTCGCCGATGACGCCATTTTCAAGAACGATAACGGCCCCGCTCCCGTCTGTTGCTGTGCCTGCTGGAGAACAAACCGTTTAACCACCAAGGCCAGCAGACTGGCCCAGATCAGCCCCTTCACCAGTCCCTCTTGGCGCGTCGCGAAGCGGTGCAGATTGGTGTGGCTTTTCAGCTCCTTGAACAGCAGTTCGACCTGCCAGCGCAGCCGGTAGCCCTACATCACCTCGACGGCAGAGAGCTGAACGCGTGGCAGGATCTTCAGCCATGACAGATCGCCCTTTTCCTGTGGGTGCCAGCGGCAAACCAGCCGGCATGCACAATCGCCCGAGTGAATGTCTAGGTCGATCTCTGCGGGGTCGCCACAATGCGCCATGGGCTATCTATGCACACTGGCGCCCATAGTGGCTTTCGACAACGTCCAGTCGCCTCGCCCCCCACGGCCGACTGGCTGTGGGTTGTTTGTTGCTGTGCTAGTGGTGATCGAGGGGGTCAGCTGGGCCGGCTCGGCCAAGTGAAAGCACGGTCAGATTGCTGATGGGCGCCAGCTGCGGCGGTTGCTGGCACCACCCGCTGGCCCGCTAGTGCGCCGGTGTCTGGCGTGGTTGATTAGTCCGCTGTGGCTGGCGGTCGCCACCAAGTCACGCCCTGCGTGCCGTACTGGTTCTCGGCAACCTGATAGCGCCTCATGGTTTTGGTGACGCGGTCAGTTGTGGATTTGCAGCCAATCTGATTGCCGAGATTTGACCGATTTTCCGCACCCCAGAGACCGACAGTCCGCCACATTTATCAGGCCCAGATTTCCTTCTGATCCTACTCAAACAAAAATAAAGTCAATGAATTAACTGTGGCCTCAGTAAATGAGGGGGGGTTAGGATAGCAACAGTTTCGCTCCCGGCTGGCGGCGATCCAGCACGGCTTCATAAGGATAATCTCATGATTCGTCCACTCTGGCTGATGGCAATATTGGCCATCAGCGTAGGCTGTAGTGACCCCGAGCCGTCCACTCCTCCTTCTGCGCCCCAACCGGCCAAGCTTCATCGGGTCGTCAGCGGCAACAGTGATGTCAGGAGTTTTCCGGGCGAAGTCGTCCCCGCCGAACACGCCGATCTCGCATTTCGTGTAGCGGGCGTTATCAGCGAGCTGCCGGTCCGCAGCGGCCAACTGGTGACCAAGGGAACACTATTGGTACGCCTCGATCCCTCGGACCTGCAACTGGCACAGAGTGCCGCCAAAGCCAATTTTGAATTGGCTGAAGTGCAATACAAACGCGGCGAAGCGCTGGTCAAGGACAGTCTTATCTCTCGACAGAGCTTTGATGAACTGACCACGGCGCGAACACAAGCACGAGCCCAGCTTGATGCGGCAACTACCAATCTCGGCTATGCCACCCTGACCGCTCCTTACGATGGGCGCATCGCGACCATCAACATTGAAGCATCTGAGTATGTGCAGGCCCACCAACCGGTGATCCTGTTCCAGAGCGACAACGCCGTGGACGTGCTGTTTCAATTACCCAATCAGTTGCTGCCGTCGTTACAGTCGTTACAGTCGTTACCGACAGACCGCTTGAGCGCACGTTTTGCCGTTAGACCCACTACCAGCTACTCAGTGTCGTTCAAAAAGATCTCCACCGTGGCCAACCCTGATACGGGCTCGTTTGATGTCTGGGTCACTCTGCCAGTACCCGCAGATTTGCGCTTGCTACCCGGTATGGCCGCCACAGTGGATATCGGACCCGGCTGGCAGTCGTCACTACCAGAACGTCAGCTACCTGCCTCCGCCTTGATGCAGGAGGGCAATCAGACGTTTGTCTGGCGTGTCGACAGCCAAAGCGGCTCCATTGCCCGCACTGCGGTCACACTTGATGGCCAGCGTACAGTGGTTTCAGGTCTAAACGATGGCGACATGATTGTCGCTGTTGGCGTTCATGAGCTTAACGAAGGCGATCGCGTCAAACCTTGGGTCAAGGAGAGAGGGCTATGAAGCCGTTACACCTTGCTGCGTCACTGGCACTAATGCCTGTACTGTTGGCGTGCTCGCCCGCATCTCCACCGCAACCGCAGCCCCCACTGGTAACCAGCTACACCCTGCCGTATGCCGAAGGGGGGGGAATGCAACGCTATCCGGCAGTGGTCCGCGCGGCAGATCTAACGTCCTTGAGTTTCCGGGTCAACGGGTTGGTCAAACAGCTCAAGGTGATCGAGGGGCAGCGCATTCGCCAGGGTGAGCTGCTCGCAACCCTCAACCCCCGTGACTTTGAAATCAAACTTAACGATGTCAAGGCCAAGCTTGAACTAGCCAAATCCCGGGTTGCGCGCGGACAACAGTTACTAGCCAAAGGGAATTTTTCCCAGTCCAATTTCGACGAACTGAAGGCGCAGCTGTCCTTGGCCCAAGCAGAGTTTGATTATGCGCAGCATCAGCTTAGCTATACCCAACTCAAAGCCCCCTTTGATGGCGTCATCAGCCTGAGCTACGTGCGCGAAAATGAAGCGATTCAGATAGCGCAGCCGGTCGTGCAGATGCACAGGGCCGATCGGCTCGAAATTGTCGTTGAACTACCCGACGCACTGTTCGCTTTACGTCCCAAAGGCGCCCAGACGCCGATCGTTATTCCGGTGCGGGTGGGGGATGATCCACAAAGCTATGACGCCAGCTATTACGAGCACACTGAACGCCAGGATGAGGCCAAAGGCACTTTCAGCGTTGTGCTCAGCATGCCGCCGATTGATGGCCGGCTGATCCTGCCGGGAACACCTGCGTCAGTAGCCATCAGTAGCACGCTGCTCGGTGGTGATGTGGCCTCCTTCGATGTGCCGGTTGAAGCAGTACGGATGCCTGACGACCGTCGTCGAGACGGCGAGCCCTTGGTCTGGCGACTGGTCGGTGAGGGAACGGATGCCACCACAGTCGAGGCGGTAAATGTTCGGGTTGTCCGGATCAGCAACACAATGGTTAAGGTCACTGGCGCGTTGCGCCCAGGAGAACGTCTGATCACCGCCGGTTTCCCTTACCTGCGTAATGGCAGCGAAGTGCGTCTGATCCCTGCGGACGCTGAAATCGCCCTTGCGATCAACCAGGATGCACAGCTATGAACATCGCTCAATACAGTATCGAAAAGCGCGTGATCAGCTGGACATTCGCTATCATTCTTCTTTTCGGCGGCTTCTGGGCCTTTAACGGCTTGGGCAGGCTTGAAGATCCCGCATTCACCATCAAAGACGCGATGGTGATTACCGCTTATCCCGGCGGCTCGCCACTGCAGGTTGAGGAGGAGGTCAGCTATCCGCTGGAAAAGGCCATTCTGGAGCTGCCCTACGTCGACAAGATTCGCTCAACCAATACCCAAGGCCTGTCGCAGATCCAGGTCACCATGCGCAACATCTACGGCCCGGATCAACTTCCCCAGATCTGGGATGAACTGCGACGCAAGGTTAATGACCTCACCCCCTATCTGCCCCCCGGCGTTCAGGCTCCGCGCGTCATTGACGATTTCGGAGATGTCTACGGCATTCTGCTCACCATTAGCGGCGACGGCTACAGTTACCGCGAGCTATCTGACTACATCGATTTCCTCAAGCGTGAGCTTGAGCTGGTCGATGGCGTCGCCAAAATCTCGCTGGCCGGTACCCAGCAGGAGCAGGTGCAGTTGGAACTGTCGATGACTCGCCTCACCACGCTCGGCATCTCCCCCGATACCATCTACAACCTGCTCAACAGCCAGAATCAGGTGTCGTCGAGCGGTGGCATCAGAGCCGGCTCTGAATATATCGTCGTCGAACCCACCGGCGATTTCACCAGCGTTGAATCCTTAGGCGAACTGGTGATCACCCGGGCTGGCTCCGACAAGCTGATCTATCTCAAAGATATCGCCACCATCCGCAAGGGTTACAAGGATCTCCCTTCCAACCTGATCAACTTCAACGGCAGTCCGGCGATTAGCCTGGGCATCGCGTTTGGCGCTGGCGTCAATGTGGTTGACGTGGGCACACGAGTCAGTCAGCGGCTTGCAGAGCTTGATGCTGAACGGCCCGTGGGCATCCATATCGGCGAGATCTACTTCCAGCCCAAGGAGGTTGACAAATCGATCTCGGCCTTTGTCCTCAACCTGATCGAAGCGGTTGTCATCGTCGTTGTCGTGCTGCTGCTGTTTATGGGGCTGCGCTCGGGCTTGCTGATTGGCCTGATCCTGCTGCTGACGGTACTAGGTACCTTCCTGGTGATGAAGTTCTACGCGATCGACCTCCAGCGTATCTCCCTTGGCGCCCTGATCATCGCTCTTGGCATGCTGGTAGATAATGCCATTGTCGTTACCGAGGGAATTCTCATCGGTCAGCAGCAAGGCAAAACCAAGCTTCAAGCCGCCTCGGCCGTTGTTAAGCAAACCATCTGGCCGCTACTTGGTGCCACCGTTATTGCGGTGCTTGCCTTTGCGCCAATTGGTTTGTCGCCCGATTCCACCGGGGAGTTTGCCGGTTCGCTGTTCTGGGTACTGCTCATCAGCCTGATGTTCAGCTGGCTTACCGCCATTACCCTCACCCCATTCTTTGCTAACTTGATCTTCAAGGAAACCACTGCCAATACCGGCGATCAGCAGCAAGTGGCCGATCCATACGCCAGCCCGCTCTTCGTGCGCTTCCGTTTGATGCTCGACTGGATCATGCATCACAGAGGCATCACCATGGCCAGCGTGCTGGTGCTGTTCGTTGCATCACTGTTTGGCTTTGGCTACGTCAAACAGTCGTTCTTTCCGCCATCGGTCACGCCCATCTACCTGGTGGATGTGTGGATGCCACAAGGAACCGACATTCGTGCCACTTACGCTACCGTTAAAGAGTTGGAAAAGCTGGCGATGGCCAACGACGCCACCGAGTATGTGATGTCGACCACGGGGCAGGGAGCACAGCGCTTTATGCTCACCTACGCGCCCGAAAAGAGCTATGCCGCTTATGCCCAGCTGCTGGTGCGCATGAGTGATTTTGACGAGGTTGATCCGGCTATGCGCTCGTTGCGCCAACAGATCGAAAGTCGCTATCCGCAGGTCAACGCCAAGTTCAAACGGCTGGAGATTGGCCCCAGCCCGGCAGCCAAGATTGAGGCGCGCTTTATCGGCGCTGATCCTGACGTGCTGCGCAGCTTGGGGCAGCAGGCGATCGATATCCTGCGTGCGGCAGGTGGTACGGTCGATGTGCGTCACAACTGGCGCGAGCGGGTCAAGATAGCCCGCCCTGAGTTCAATGAAACGCAGGCTCGCCGCTTGGGCATTACCAAAGCGGACTTTGCCGCCACCACGTTGATGGCACTGGAGGGGCGTTCGATTGGCCTCTACCGTGATGGCACCACCATGTTGCCCATTGTTACTCGCCTGCCCGACGAAGAGCGGGACGACATGGCGTCGCTCTACGGCCTCACCATCTGGTCGCCAGTCAAGAACAGTTACATACCGCTGCGCCAGCTAATCGTCGATTCTTCAATTGGGTGGGAAGATGCCATCATCGAGCGCAAGGAGCGCAAGCGCACGCTAACCGTGCTCGCCGATCCCGATTTTGAAACCGGCGAAACTGCGGCCAACCTGCACAAGCGCATCAGCGAAGCGGTTGAGGCGATCCCGCTGCCACAGGGCTATGAGTTCCAGTGGGGCGGCGAATTTGAAAGCTCACGCGACGCACAAAAGGCGTTGTTCGCCTCGCTGCCGCTGGGCTTCCTGATGATGTTCCTCGTCACGGTGTTCCTGTTTGACTCTATTCGTAAACCGCTGGCGATCTGGGCTTGCGTGCCGCTGGCGATCATCGGTATCACAGCCGGATTGCTGTTGATGAACAAGCCATTCAGCTTTATGGCGCTGCTCGGCATGCTCAGCCTCTCCGGCATGCTGCTGAAGAACGGCATAGTGTTGCTGGACCAGATCAATACTGAACTGGCCGACGGTAAAGAGCCCTACATGGCAGTGATCGACAGTACCATCAGTCGTGTGCGACCGGTGTCGATGGCTGCGGTCACCACCATCCTCGGCATGATCCCACTGATCGTCGACCCCTTCTTTGAGTCAATGGCTGCTGTGATCATGTTTGGTTTGGGGGTGGCCACCATTCTCACCTTGGTGGTGGTGCCGGTGCTCTATACCCTGCTGTTTGGCATCAAGCCGCCACCTCAGCTCGGCCAGACGCCCAACCCCTAGGGGGCAGTAACTGCTGGCGGTAATCGGGGGAGACGGTCGGAATCGTGTGGGGCGCTTAACCCATAGCATTCGCGCATTCCCCCTAACCAATCCCGGCGGCCCGGTAGAGCAGCGCTATTGATACTCCCGGCCTGTTCCAGTGCTGCCGGCAGGCCGCCGGCTGTTCATGGACTGTTTTGGCAACTCCCTGTGCTGGGCTCGCTCTTGGCAACTTCCTGTCACCTCGACCTGCGATCAGCCCCGATGCCTTGGCGTGCTTAGGTATGGTTTCGACGCTGCTCAAATGGGTTGGAAAACGACCGACCCTGCCGTTGTGGTAGGTACGGTTAGCGGCAGTGCAGTCGTACGCTGCTTTCTGGTCCCCCTTTGGCAAAGGGGGATATCAGGGGGATTTTCTGAAAAAGGCGCTGCTGGTGTGGCTGGGTGAGTGACACTATAGTGGCACTCATGCTTCCTGCGGGGCGATCATCATGAAGGTTGAACTGGTTACGAATCTTAAGCGTCAAGCCACCAAGATCCTGGCGGATCTGCATGTCTCCAAAGAGCCGGTGTTGATCACCGAGCATGGTCAGCCTTCTGCCTATCTGGTGGATGTGGATGACTACGATTTCATGCAGCGGCGGCTGGCACTGCTGGAGGCGCTCTCTCGGGGCGAACGGGCAGTGGTGGAAGGCAGAAGCTGCAGTCAGGCCGCCGCCCGCGAAAAGATGGGCCGATGGCTGAAGTAATCTGGTTAGAGCCGGCCCTGCAGCAGTTGGATGCCATCGCTGACTACGTTGCCCTGGATAACCCGGTCGCCGCCCGCCAATTGGTGGCCAGGGTTTTTGATGTAACCGAGCGCCTGCAACAGTTTCCGCAATCCGGCCGTATCCCGCCGGAACTACCTGACTCGGTTTACCGCGAACTGGTCGTTCCTCCCTGCCGGATTTTCTACCGTGAACAGGATGATTCAGTGCTGATTCTGGCGGTGCTCCGCGAGGAGCGGTTGCTGCGCAACTTTATGTTGGCTACTCGCTGACAGCGGAGGTGGTGCCAACTGCGTTGGCGATGCCACTGCGTGGCTGCAGATGCGCCTACTGCGTTGGCAATCCACTGCGTGGCGGCAGATGCGGCTACGCCGCCCGGATGCGAGGTTGCCCACCTCGCGCTGGGGCAGAGGGG
>JAFOOX010000053.1 GCA_017425245.1 Gammaproteobacteria bacterium | reverse complement strand
CGGTCTTCCTGCCCGTCGCGCGGGCGCGGAAGCCCGCATCCGGGCGCCGCAGGCGCATCTGCTGCCACGGCGCAGCCGCAGTCGCGTGCAGCCGGAGAATCGACAACGCAGTTGGCAATATCGGTACTCTCCGCCCCTTCGACAAGCTCAGGGCAAACGGGCCACGCAACGGCGCCATGTCCGTCTGCCCCACCCCTCGATCACCACCGACACAGCCATGCACCACGCGCGGCCAGCTGGCCGTAGGGGTTGAGGCAACAGGACGTTGCCGAAAGCCACTATGGGCCAGGGATGGCACATTGTGGCGACCCCGCAGGCCAGCAGAATGGACAACGGTTATCGATGGTGGTGATCGTTGGGGGCCGCCGGTGGGTGCAGGGAGGCCGTGCGGAAACGGCCTTCCTGCTCGTCGTGGAGGGGGCGGAACCCCTCCATCTGCTGCCACGCAGTGGCGTCTGCTGCAGCGCAGCCGCATCGCCAACGCAGTGGAATTTTCAGAAAATCCCCCCAGCCCCCCTTTGCCAAAGTGGGGGTTAACAGCCAATCACAACGGCTGCGCAGCGCCCCCTCAATCGACAAGAGCACTGCGGTAAACTCACGCACGATCCGCCGTCCGTAGCGGTCGAGGCGACAGGATGTCGCCAAAAGCCACTATGGGTATCGGAAAGCATGGATGGTTCATGAACATAACTCCGCAGCCGAAAGACGGCGGCGGAGCGTCACGCCAGAGGCCTGGATAGCCCCGATTTTTGTTGACCGCGTGGGTATCTGGCCTCTGGCGCCACTAGGCCATCTTAAGGACGAACAGCCTGGCGGGTGTCGATCAGCAAGTCGAGTTCCTCCGCGACATCTTCCCACTCCACAAACTTGAAGTTGGTGTTATCGCGTGTCTCGCCGTCTGCATCCTTCTTCTCTGGCGTATTCTCGCCATCCTGCACCACCAGCAGACCGTCTTCGAACTCCCCGCCCAGATTGACGTTGGTGACCATGGCACCATCGGTCTCCTCTACGCTATCGAGTCCATCGTCGTCATCTGCACCAATCACGAACTGGCCAACAAAAGCATTTCCTGGGCGGCGATCGTAAACCACGAAAGTATCATCACCCTGACTGGAAGCGAGCAGATACCCGTTACCACCTGGCGGCGCATACAGTGTCAGACCTTCGACATCGGCCTGCAGATATTCTCCACTAACACCGGAGATCGGGCCGGAGAGTAGGACGCAGAGATACTCTTCCTCTTCCTCGTCATAAATACGCTGGTAGGGCACCCCGAAATCCGTTGTCTTATCAACGAACTCATAGGCGTTGCCAAAGGCTGACAGCGAGGTACGGACGATACCCACTTTCTCCTGCCCCATGTACAACCGGTCATGGACGACATCAGCCACCATCCCTTCCACTTGTGCTTCCTGTCCATCTTCATCTTGGCAGGCACGCCAAGTATTGCCGTTGGGCAACGTGTAGAGGTCAGGCAACGCCACGGTCTTGTCAAGGCGGTAACCGACTCTGCCGTCATTACTGGCAAGCAATTCCAGGCGGGCAACCTGAGTGGTGTCGTTCTGGCTGACAAACGCATAGTAGGGACCAGTGGATGACATCTTGGCGGTGGCCAGGCCGTAGGCCGTGCGCCCATCATTGGCCTCATCCTGATTGGCCGTAAAAATGTTGCCCGCCTGAGTCCGGCTGGTGAATTCAATGAGAGGCAACAGGCGGTCATTGTAATTTGGGCGGATCCGGAAAATGACCAGCTGATCCCGGCCACGATCGGAAACAACCACCAGATCCAGCGACTCATCGCCGACCGGGAAACCGTAAATCAGATCGGCGTTGTTAAAACGCCCTGGCTCAGCAATCTCCGTCTCCGAATCTGCATCCAGATGCTGCAGTAAACGGCCCGACAGATCATAGACATCGATACCCCCTTCTTTAAGGGTGGTGATCACCAGACTACGACTGCGCTTGGTTGGGTGAATCCAAATGGCCGGATCATCGGCATCTGCATTGTTACCAGCATCATCATCATACTGGCTCCGAGTCTCCAACTCGGCATGCACTTCGGCCACTTCGGCCTGAGCGTGAACAGCAAACAAGCCCAGCCAAGGCAGTAACACGGCGAGCCGGACCATTGGACTAAAACGTAAACGAAGTACCATTGAGTCATATCCTTATGAAAAATAGGGTTAAATGGCGACATTAGTAAACAAGCATTTTGTGACAGCATGATGAAAAGAGCGCATGACAAAGCTATCCAATTCCGGCGTGAACAACGCCTTCGATCGCTCTAAGGAACCACCTCGGAGGACATACCGCGCCATATCCGAGCTGCGGCTCAATCTCCCCCCGTTTGAGCAGCGCTCAGATCGCGCATCAGCCAGCTCCGGCCTTGGTGCTGCTGGCAGGTCGAGGCGACAGGAAGTCGCCGAGAGCGAGCGCAGTACATGGATGTACTGTCGAGCGGCCTGCCAGCGGCACCAGAAAAGGCCACAGCTCCAGATAACGCTGCTCTATCGGGCCGCCGGGATTGGCAAGGGCCGGGCGGGACCGGCCCTTGCCCGGCCTGCGCCGGCCGGTCGGCGCTCTTATCAAATCGCCACGCGATTTGTCTTAGCTGCGACGCAGCCGCATTTGCTGCCTCGCAGTGGCAACTCAGCCGCCGCGCAGCGGCATCGCCAGCCATGTATTGCGTCCAACCGCCCCATCAGGTAGAAGGGCGGGCACAGCGGCACAAGGGCAATGGCGATGACAGCAGCAGCACAAGGCGGGATCGGCGCGCTCAAGGTATTAGCGCTGATCCCGCCGATGACCCAGCTCAACACCCCCTACCCCTCCACCGCCTACCTCACCGGCTTTCTGCGCGGCCGTGGCGTTAACGCGGTACAGGCCGATCTGGCGCTGGCGCTGGTGCTCACGCTGTTCAGCCGCGACGGGCTGACCCAGATCCGCGAGCTGCTGTTTGCCCTGCCGCCGAAAAAGCAGAAAGCCAAAACCATCCGCCAGTTCCTCGACCAGTTCGACCGCTATCAGGCCACCATCGATGCGGTGATCCGCTTTCTGCAGGGGGGCGATTCCACCCTCGCCCACCGCATTGTCAGCCGCACCTTTCTGCCCGAAGGAGGGCGCTTTGCCAGCCTTGATGCCTATCTCGACCCGGACGATCCGGACGGTGGCGATGGTCTGGCCTGGGCCTTTGGCGCGCTGGGGATGCAGGATCGTGGCCGCCATCTGGCCACCTTGTACCTCAATGATCTGGCCGATGTGGTGCGCGATGGCATCGACCCGCGCTTTGAGTTTGTCCGTTATGCCGAGTCGCTGGCTCAGGCCCAGCCCACCTTTGGCCCGCTGGCCGAGGCGCTGGCAGCGCCGGCCAATCTGGTCGATGGCCTGCTGCAGCAGCTGACCGCCGAGGTGCTTCACCAGCATCAGCCCGATCTGGTGCTGCTCTCGGTGCCTTTTCCCGGGGCCATGTATGGGGCGCTGCGCATCGCCCAGCAGATCCGTGCCCTCGCCCCCCATTGCCGCATCAGCCTGGGTGGCGGTTACGTCAACACTGAGCTGCGCGAGCTGAATGAGCCAGCGCTCTTTGATTTTGTCGATTTTGTCACCCTCGATGGCGGCGAACGGCCGGTGCTGGCGCTGCTTGAGCATCTGGCCAACCAGCGCCCCCTGACTCAGCTGGTGCGCACCTTTGTACGCGAGTTGAGCGGGCGGGTGCTCTACCTCAACCATAACGAGGCTGACATCCCCTTTACCGAGGTGGGCACCCCCACTTGGGATGGGCTGCCGATCCACAGCTATCTGTCGCTGCTCGATATGCTCAACCCGATGCACCGCTTATGGTCGGACGGGCGCTGGAACAAGCTGACCGTGGCCCACGGCTGCTACTGGAAAAAGTGCAGCTTCTGCGACATCAGCCTCGATTACATCAGCCGTTTTGAGATGGCAGGGGCCGAACTGCTGGTGGATCGGATCGAGGCGATCATCAAGGAGACCGGCCAGACCGGCTTTCATTTTGTCGATGAAGCGGCACCGCCCAAGGCGCTCAAAGCGCTGGCCCAGGAGCTGATCCGCCGTGGCGTCACCATCAGCTGGTGGGGCAATATCCGCTTCGAGCGCGCCTTCACCCCTGAGGTCTGCCAGCTGCTGGCCGATAGCGGCTGCATTGCCGTCTCCGGCGGGCTGGAGGTGGCCTCTGACCGGCTGCTCAAGCTGATGAAAAAGGGTGTGTCGGTAGAGCAGGTGGCGCGCATCACCCACGGCTTCGCCAGCGCCGGCGTGCTGGTGCATGCCTATCTGATGTATGGCTTCCCCACCCAGACGGTGCACGACACCGTCGATGCGCTGGAATATGTGCGCCAGCTGTTTGCCAATGGCTGTATCCAGTCCGGCTTCTTCCACCGCTTTGTCTGCACCGTCCATTCGCCGGTGGGCAAGAACCCGCAGGACTACGGCATCGAGCTGTTGCCGCTGCCAGCGACCACCTTTGCCAAAAACGATGTGGGTTTTATCGACCCCACCGGCGTCGACCACGATCTGCTAGGCAAAGGGCTGAACAAGGCGCTCTACAACTTCATGCATGGCATCGGTCTGGATGAAGATGTGCGCCAGTGGTTTGAGATGAAAACGCCGCGCAGCCGCGTGGCCCGCCACTTTGTCGCCCGCGCCCTCGACGGCGGTGGCGACGACAGCGACGACTGACCGGAGGCACGCGCATGAGCAAAAACATCAAACTGGGCAGCCTCGCCGAGCTGGCCGCCCTCACCGGCAAGCCGGTGCCCGAGCCCACCGCCAGTGCCCCCACGGGTGCCGATCTGGTTTACTCCACCGCCAGCGGCCGCATTGACGCGCCAGCGCCCACGGCCCGCGCCATCCCCGATGGCAAGGCGGTGCGGGTGATGCGTGAGAAGAATGGCCGTGGCGGCAAGGTGGTGACCCTGGTGCGCGGCCTGCCGCTGGCCGATGAGGCGCTGGCCGCCCTGCTCAAGGAGCTCAAAGGCAAGCTTGGCGGTGGCGGTACGGTTAAAGAGGGCGAGCTGGAACTGCAGGGCGACCATCGCGACCGGCTGGTGGCGCTGCTCAACGAGCGCGGCTTCAAGGCTAAAGCGGCGGGTGGCTGATCCCGGCGGATGCGCTGTAACGGCAAGCTGCCAGCCCTTTGATCCCAATGCTGGTCAACGCTGGTGCATCTCCTTACACTTGCGCAAATTTTTCCAGGAGCCTGTCATGAACTACAAACACGCTAGCGCCCTTGCCCTCTCCGCTGCCCTGCTCGCCACCCCGGTTGCTGCCGATGGCCTGCTGCACTGGACCGACACCAGCCTGAGCTACCTCTACGGCACCAACTACGCGGTCAACCCGCCGATCCAGCAGACTGTCACCTTCGAGCATGCCAGCGGCTGGGCTTTCGGTGACCTCTTCACCTTCGTTGACTACGCCGAGTTCAACGGCCAGGAAGATTTCCTGACTGGCGACTCCGCTTACTACGGCGAATTCAGCCCGCGTCTGTCGATTGGCAAAATCTTCAATGCCGAGTTCAAAGGCCCGCTGTTCAGCGATGTGCTGCTGGCCACCACCTATGAGTTCGGTGAAGGCGATGTTGAAACCCTGCTGGTCGGCCCCGGCTTCGACCTCAAGATCCCGGGCTTCGATTTCTTCCAGCTCAATGTCTACAAGCGCTTCCCGCGTGATGGCCGTGATGGCGAAACCATCCAGATCACCCCGGTATGGTCCATGACCTTCCCGGCAGGCAACTCAGACATCATCTTTGACGGCTTTATCGACTGGAACGTCGACAGCGACGGCAGCTACAAGAGCAACCTGCACTTCAACCCGCAGCTTAAATATGACGTCAGCAAGGCGATCGGCTGGAAAGCCAAGCGTGTGCTGGTCGGCACCGAGTACAGCTACTGGTCGAACAAGTACGGCGTCAAGGATAGCAAGGCCTTCAACACCGACCAAAGCGTGTTCAGCCTGATCCTCAAGTCGCACTTCTGATGGCACTGGCGGGCTCTGTTCATGACCGCTTTGGCTGACAAGCGGGCATAAAAAAAGCGCCCAATCTCCAGCGGTAAAACCGCGTCGATTGAGCGCCTGTGCCCTGCCAGCCGGTAGCAATACCGCACTGACTCTGGGGGACGCTACTCAAAGGCTGTGCCAGTGACCGCTGAGCAGCTCACTGCCATGGCTCAGAATTTCATAGCGCGGGGGCAAGCCCCCCGCTCGTTCGCACCAAGAGCGCCGCGCGCCATGCACCATCACCCGTGCAGCCTCAGCGCTGGTGACGCAGATCTTGTGATCCGGCAGACACCGTTACCGATTAAGCGATGACCAAAGCTGATCGCTGTGGCATCATGGCGCTCCGCTCTCTTGGCAAGGCCGCCAGCTACAATGAGCACAAGGATGTGACTCCATGACCACGCCTGTCATCGCCTCGTTATTCCCCCCTTATCAGCGCACAGCTCAGGCTGGCAGCCGCTGTGGCGAATTGTCGCTCAGCAACTGGCGTGGACGGCTGTCTATGCCGACACAAAAAACATCACATGTAACCAATTGACAGCATCACATGTAACAACTAGGCTGCTGCACATGGACACAAAATCATCAGCACATTACCAGCGCCTTTATCGCCAACGTCTGCGTGAGCAGGGGCTGGTCAAGAAAGAGGTCTGGATCCTGCCCGAGCATGCCGGCCACCTGCTGGCGCTTGAGCGCAAACTACGCCAGCCGCGAACCGGGCTGGTGTCACCGGAGATGACGGAGGCAATGAGCATGACGCCCATCTGGACCGCACAGACCCTGTGCAGCGCCTTGGCCGGCACCGAACTGATCAGCAGCGGTCAAGCCAGCCTTGAACTGATTCAGGGGGCTGATGCCAGCCTCCACCTGACCATGCATGACTACGGCGACCTGCCGCTGTTCATGGGCGTTTACGGCGAGCAGATCGTCGTTGAAGCGATGCTGTGGCCAGCGTCAGCTGTCACTGACAGCGCCCGCTTCAATGACGAGGTGCTACGCAGCCACAAGCTGTTCCCGCTCTCCTCCATCGGGTTGGAGCAGCGGGCCGACGGCCAGGATTACTACAGCATGTTTGGCGCCCTCAGCTCGGCCTCGACCCTCAGCGATGTGGTGTTTGAAATTGAGCTGCTGGCCGACAACGTGATCAAGGCGACCGAGGCCTACGAGAACTTCCTCAAGGCCAGTATCTGACAGGAGAGATGCAATGAACGTGTGGAGCAAAATGCTGACGGCGTTGCGTGGCGGCGCCAATGAAGTGGGTGAAGCCATGGTCGACAGCCAGGCGCTGCGCATTCTCGACCAGGAGATCCGCGATGCCGACGAAGAACTGCGCCAAGCCAAAGAGGCGCTGGCGGGCATCATGGCCAAACAGAAACTGGCAGATGAACGGGTAAACAAGTGCAGCGCCCGCATTGCCGAATATGAGCAGTACGCCATCAAGGCGCTGGACAGCGGCGATGAAACGCTGGCCCATGAGGTAGCCGAGAAGATCGCCGCCCTTGAGAACGAGCAGGCCAGTGAACGGGAGCAAGCGGAAGCCTTTGCCGCCAGCGTCGCCCAGCTGCGCAAAGCGGTCACCCAAGCGGAAGGCAACATCAAACGGCTGAAGCAGCAGGTAGATACGGTCAAAGCCACTGAAAGCGTGCAGAAAGCACAGCAGGCGGTGGCCCAACGCCATGGCGGCTCGCAGGCCAGCCTGCACACCGCAGTAGAGTCGCTGGAGAGGATCAAACAAAAGCAGGCCGAACGCGGCGCGCGCATGGAAGCTGCGGCTGAACTAGCCGCCACCAGTACCCCGGACGACCAGCTGGACGTTAAATTGCGGGCAGCCGGGATCGTGTCCGACAGTGCCGCTGCCGACAGCGTGCTGGCCCGGCTGAAGGCGCGCAAGCAGGGGTAACGGATGGGCGGGGCCCGGCCACGCCTGCAAACGCAGAGCAGACGGATATCAGTCATGGAACTATTTCTGCAAACCTCGATGGCCTTTCCGGTGGTGGTGCTCAGCTTTTTGCTGTGCATCGCCATCCTCTACTGGCTGGTTGCAGCCTTAGGGCTGGTCGAGGTTGAGCTGTTGGATATCGAGGTCGATTCAGCACTGGAAGGTGACAGCCTGCAGCCAGAAGGTCTGGCCGGTCTGCTGATGAAGCTGGGGCTCAATGGCGTGCCGGTGACGCTGGTGCTCACCCTGCTGTTCTTCTTTGCCTGGATCCTCTGCTACTTCGCCGAGTTGCTACTGCTGCGCTGGCTGCCGCTTGGCATCCTGCGCTACCCCCTCGGCCTGCTGCTGATCCCGGCCAGCCTGCTGCTGGCTGCAGCACCGGCCCGGGTGCTGGTCAGGCCGTTACGCCCGTTGTTTCACAAGCTACAGGCCACTGACAGCCGCTCGATCATTGGCCAGATAGCCATAGTGCGCAGTAGTTCGGTCAGCACCCGCCATGGCGAGGCCGATTTCAACGATGGTGGTGCCGGGCTGATCCTGCGGATCCGCGCAGATGACGGGCTAGCCCTCAAGCGTGGCGACCGGGTGGTGCTACTGGAGTATCTGGCCGATGAACACGCCTATCGGGTGGTGACAGAAGCAGAGTTTAACGGCAGCTAAGACTGCACCGGCGTTGCCTGCCAGCGCCATAACGGAATGTTGTTCTGATCATGGCCGGGCCAGTGGTTGACCCGCGCAAATCAAAGGAGATTGAGAGTGATAAGTCTTGAAATGGTGATGCCATTCCTGATGGGTCTGGGGCTGTTTTTTCTGCTCCTGTTCGGCTTTTTCGCCCTGTTCAAAGCCTTCTACATCAAGGTGCCACAGGGTACCGCGCTGATCGTCAACGACATGTCGACCCAGCCCAAGGTCCACTTTACCGGCGCTTTGGTCTACCCGGTGATCTACAAGAAGGAGTTCATGCAGATCTCCCTGATCACCCTGGAGATCGACCGCCGCGGCAAGGATGGCCTGATCTGCCGCGACAACCTGCGCGCCGACATCACTGTGGCCTTCTACCTGCGGGTCAACGAAACCCAGCAGGATGTGCTCAAAGTAGCCAAGGCGATCGGTGCCGAACGGGCCTCCGATCGCGGCGCAGTCAACGAGCTGTTTAACGCCAAGTTCTCTGAGGCGCTGAAAACCGTCGGCAAGCGCTTCGACTTTGTGCAGCTGTTTGAAGAGCGCCAGAGCTTCCGCGACCGCATCGTCGAGGTGATCGGCAACGATCTCAACGGTTATGTGCTGGAAGATGTCGCCATCGATTACCTTGAGCAAACCCCCAAAAACTCCCTCGATCCGACCAACATTCTCGACGCCGAGGGGATTCGCAAGATCACCGAGCTGACTGCGGCCCAGAACGTCATCACCAACGAGCTGGAGCGTAACGAAGAGCTGGCGATCAAGAAGAAAAACGTCGAAACGCGCGAAGCGACACTGGCGCTGGAACGCCAGCAAGCCGATGCCGAAGCGCGCCAGAAGCGCGAAATCGAGACCATTCAGGCGCGTGAGCAGGCCGAGACCCTCAAGGTGCAAGAGGAAGAACGGCTGAAGGCCGAGCAGGCCCGCATCCAGACCCAGCAGGAGCTGGATATCCGCGCCGAAAACCATCAGCGCGAAGTGGAAGTGGCCCAGCAAAACCGCCAACGGGCAGTGGTTATTGAGGTGGAAAAAGTTACCCGCGCCAAAGAGCTGGAGGTTGTCTCACGCGAGCGTGAAGTCGAACTGCAGCGGATCGAGAAAGAAAAGGCGCTGGAAGTGGAGCGCAAGAACATCGCCGCCGTGATCCGCGAGCGGGTGGCAGTAGAAAAGACCGTTGCCCAGGAAGAAGAGCGGATCAAAGAGGTGCGCGAAGTATCGGAAGCGGACCGCAGCAAGCAGGTGGCGATCATCAACGCCCAGGCGGAGGCCGAGCAGGAGCTGGTACGCCAGGTCAAACAAGCCGAAGCCGACGAAACCAAGTCGAAGCACAAAGCCGCCGAGATCAACACCCTGGCCCAGGCCGAGCTGGAAGCGGCAGCCAAGGATGCCGAAGCCAAGAAGCGGATGGCCGAAGGGATCGAGGCCGAACGTGCCGCGCCCGGGCTGGCCGATGCGCGTGTCCGCGAAGTCACAGCGCTGGCCAAAGAGAAGGAAGGCTTGGCCGAGGCACGCGTCAAGGCGGAGCTGCTGATCGCCGAAGCCAAAGGCGAGCAGGAGAAAGGGGTCGCTCAAGCCCGCATCATTGAAGCCCAGGCCGTCGCCCGTGAAAAAGAGGGGCTGGCGGAAGCCAAAGTGCTGGAAGAGAAGCTCAGTGCCCAGGCCCGTGGCGAAGAGCAGCTCGGCCATGCCAAAGCCCAGGCCACCCAGGATCTGGGCAGCGCCGAAGCGCAGATCCTGCTGCAGCGTCTGAACGCCGAAGCGGAAGGTCTGGCCAAGAAATTTGGCGCGCTCGATACCCTCAGCGACAACGCCCGCGCGCACGAAGAGTTCCGCATGCAGCTGGAAAAGAGCTTCGACGAGGCGATGGCCGCCATCGCCGCCAACAAAGAGATCGCCAAGGATCAGGCCGAAGTGCTCTCTGCCGCGCTGGCCAAAGCCAAGATCGAGATCGTCGGTGGCGAAGGGGACTTCTTTAACTCCTTTGCCAAGTCGCTGTCGGTGGGCAAGGCGATCGAAGGGGTGGTGGGCAAAAGCCCGGTGGTGCAGGACATCGTTGCCCGCTTCCTGACCGGCAAGGCCGGCGCCAGCCAAACGGCCGGCGATCAGGGCGGCGCGCTCTGACCGACCCACAGACCGGCACCTGCGCAGGTGCCGGTCGACTCTGAGCTGGCTGGCCCATGTCGGGCCACCATTGATGCTGCCGCAACTTCAGGAAGACCATGATGTCGGATAGCCACGCCACCCAGCCCGAGGAACTTGTCGACCAGGCCGTTGCTGCTGGCGGCGCCTATGAGGTGCTGCGCAAGCGCCTGCAGGAGCAGGGGCTGCGCCTGCGCCAGCTGGCTGACGGGCTGAACCAGAAGCGGCTGGACGCCTTTGGCAGCAGCCAGATGGCCGTGATCGGCCGGGTGCGGATCCGCACCGAAAACAACTGCAGCGCCCGCGACATCGTGCGCGTCGGCGATACCCTGCTGTTCGGCTACAACGTCTTTCTGGGGCTGAAAAAAGAGACACGCATCGAGGATGTGTTCTCCCTCTATCGACTGGTGGAACAGGCCGAAGGCTACGAGGCGGAAGCGCAGCCGCTGGCCGGCAGTTTTCTTGATCAACCGAGCTTCGTGAACGACTTCCGCGAGCTCTACACCTACTACAAAAATACCCGGCTGCTACAGCTGGTGGTGCGCGACGGCAAGCTGCTGGCCAGCTTCCAGATTGGCGAGCGGATCAGTGACATCCGGGTGTTCCGCTGGTCGATCGCCCTCAATGGCGAGATCCGCTACATCGACAATCGCGGTGAGCGCGACATCGCGCTGCCCGCTCCCTACGATTTCGAATGGCAAAAGACTGGCCGTGAACAGGTGGTCAACGGCCGCCACCCCCACATCAATATTCTCGACACTGTCTTTGTTGAAACCGTGGGCGGCGACCTGACAGTCAAGATTGAGAACAACACCCAGGATGGCCAGGGGATCTACCGCGAAGCGGTGCAGGATCTGACCCAATCGCTGGACGATGCCCAGATCGAATATGCCCGGCTCGGTAGCCTCATCCTGCTGCGCATCCTCCCCTACCGCGAAGAGCAATGGCGCCATCTGGTCTACAACGGCCTGACCCGGCAGGTGGTGCGCATCGACGCCATCGGCCAGGCCTGCGTTCAGCTGCCGGAAGACCACGGCATCATCTTCCCCGGTGGCTACTACCTGCAAAGTGGTGAGTACAAGCAGTTCGACCTGCCGATGACCGGCATGCGCTTCAAGCGCACCCTGCGCTCACCCAACGGTGAAGATGTGCAATACGTCTTCTACCACCCGGAAGAGGGCCGTTCGGCGCTTTTCACCTACAACCTGATCAATCGTCAACTGCATAACCCGCTGGTTGGCCACGGCTTTGCCCGCCTTGAAGATGGCCGCATGGTGATCTTTGCGGCCGAGGGCACCGAACCGACCCGCATCCACCCGATGCAGATCTGGCAGACCCCGTTCTACAGCGATGAATTTGCCGCCCGCCAGCCCAGCCGTAGCGGCTTTTTCGGCCGGGTCAGCAACGCCGAGCTGGTACGCGGGCTGTCAGAGCTGCTCAACCTCTGCCGTGATATCGACGGCCGTGACGTATCGGTCGCCCGTTACACGCTGCTGTGCCAAAACACTCGCAAGCTGTTCGACCACTATCACTGGCTCACCGATCCGGAGTGTGACGGGCTGGCGCCGCTGCTGCGCGAGATCACCGCCAGCGGCGAACGGGTGCTGGACGAGTTCGAAAAAGTAGAGAGCATCCGCCAGCAGTCCGCCGCCGCCATGCGCGACGCTGAGCAGCGCCAGCAGACGTTGCTGGACCGACTCGGCAGCGCCAGCCGCGACAGCGTTCAGCACTATGTGGACGACCTCAACGCCATCACCGCCCAGCGCGGCTTGCTGCTAACCATTCGCGACTACCGTTACATTGATGTCGCCCGCATCGACGCCATGGGACAGGCGCTGGTCGATGCTCACCAGCAGCTGTCAACCGCCACTTCGGCTTATCTGGCCAGCGATGCTGCCTTAGCCCCGCTGGTTACCCGCCTGCAGCAACTGGACACTCAGGCGCAAGCGGCGCAAAGCGTCAGCCAGCTCAACGAACCGCTGCAGGCGCTGGCGGCGATGGCGGCCGACCTCGACATGCTGTCGACGCTGATGGCATCGCTGCCGATTGATGATGCCACCCAGCGCACCCGCATCGTGGAGGGGATCTCGGAAGTTTATGCCCGCCTCAACCAGGCCAAGGCGCGGGCCGAACAACGCCGCAAAGGGCTGGGCTCGGCCGAGACCGTGGCCCAGTTCGGCGCCCAGTTCAAGCTGTTCAGCCAGGGCATCACCAACGCGCTGGCACTGGCCACCAGCCCGGAAAGCTGCGATGAACAACTGTCGCGGCTGCTGGTGCAACTGGAGGAACTGGAAGGCCAGTTCGGCGACCATGAACAGTTTCTGGGCGACATTCTGGCCAAGCGTGATGAGCTGGTTGAAACCTTCGAGGCCCACAAACAGCAGTTGATGGATGAGCGCCAACGTCGGGCCGGCAGCCTGCATGACGCCGCCAAGCGCATTCTCGACAGCCTTGGCCGCCGTACCGAACGGCTGACCGAGATGGCCGAGCTCAACGCCTTCTTTGCCGCCGATCCGCTGATCCTGAAGTTACGTGAGTTGACGGCGCGCTTGCGCGAGCTGCACGACAGCGTCAAAGCCGACGACATCGAAGCCCGCCTCAAAGGGGCGCGCGATCAGGCGGTACGGGCTCTGCGTGACAAGAGTGAACTGTTCGAAGCGGGCGGCAATGTTATCCGTCTCGGTCCGCGCCACCGTTTCAGCGTCAACACCCAGGAGCTGGATCTGACCCTGCTGCCACGGGGCGATCAGCTGTGTCTGCATCTCACCGGCACCGACTATCTGGAGCCGGTGCATGAGCCGCAGCTGGAGGCGCTGCGCGACTTCTGGCAGCTGTCGCTGGAATCGGAATCGCCCAGCCTCTACCGCGCCGAATATCTGGCCGGTGAACTGCTGGCGGCGGCCGACGAGGGGCGCGATGGCCTGACCATCGACAGCCTGCGCACGGCGACTGCCGATATCGACGCCCTGACCCGGCTGGTGCGCGACTTTGCCGCCCCGCGCTACCGCGAGGGTTACCAGAAGGGGATCCACGATCACGATGCCGCGCTGATCATCAGCCGTCTGCTGCCGCTGCGTGACGCCGCCGGCCTGCTCTGCCACAGCCCGACGGCACGCGCCCTGGCCGCGCTGTTCTGGCACTGCGAACAGCAGCGCAGCGACAGCCGCCACTGGCCGGAACAGGCGCGTACCGCCCATCACATGCAGCAGCTGTTTGGCCAACGTCAGGCGCTCAACGCGCTGCAACAACAGCTGGAAGCGGCCATCACCCAGTTTGTCGACACCCACCAGCTCGCCACTGATCACGACAGCCAGCAGGCTGCTGCGCACTATCTGCTGGCGGCGCTGGCCAATGACGCGGGCGCGATGGTGTTCAGCCACTATGGGCGCGAGCTGGTCACCACCCTGCAGGCCCGGCTGCAACAAGCGCGGGTCTGGGACAGCTACCAGCAGGCGCTGCGCCAGCTGCAGGGGCAGCTAGCCGCCGCCTGGGCGCTGGTCGACCACTGGTTGCGGGCACTGTGCAGCGATCCGGCACTAGCACCGCTCGCTCACTACATTCCTGAGGCAGTAGCCCTGACCCTGCTGCCAGACGGCTATGCCGCACGCACCAGCACCGTCGATCTGCGCTTCACCATCAGCGATCTGATGGGCGACCACCCGCGCATTCAGCAACAGCAGCTGGAGCTGGCCGTGGATGATCTCTTTGCCCGTCTGCGTCACCATCGTCAGCAGTTCCTGCCTCAGTTGCAGCAATACCAAGCGCTGCGTCAGCAACTGATCAGCCATCATCGCGAGCAGTTGCGGCTGAGCGAGTTCAAACCACGGCCACTGACCTCGTTTGTGCGCAACAAGCTGATCAACGATGTCTATCTGGCGGTGATTGGCGACAACCTGGCCAAACAGATGGGCAGCGCCGGCGACAGCAAGCGTAGCGACCTGATGGGGCTGCTGATGCTGATCTCGCCCCCCGGCTATGGCAAAACCACCTTGATGGAATATGTGGCCCACCGTCTCGGCTTGATCTTCATGAAGATCAACGGCCCGGCACTGGGCCATGAGGTGCGCTCGCTTGATCCGGCCCAAGCCCCGGACGCCACCTCACGCCAGGAGCTGGAGAAGCTCAACCTGGCGCTGGAGATGGGCAACAACGTCATGCTCTATGTCGATGACATCCAGCACACCCATGCCGAATTTCTGCAGAAATTCATCTCGCTGTGCGACGGCACCCGACGCATTGAAGGGGTGTGGCAGGGGCGCACCAAGACCTATGACATGCGCGGCAAAAAATTCTGCGTGGTGATGGCCGGTAACCCCTACACCGAGAGCGGCGAACTGTTCCGCATCCCGGACATGCTGGCCAACCGCGCCGATGTCTACAACCTGGGCGATACCCTGGGGGGCATGGAGGAGGCGTTCCGCCTCTCCTATATCGAAAACGCCCTCACCTCCAATGCGGTGCTGGCACCGCTGGCCACCCGCGACATGGCCGACCTCTACCGTCTGGTGGCCAAGGCGGAGGGCAAGCCGTTCTCGGCCAATGAACTGAGTCACAACTACAGCAGCGCCGAGATCGATGAGATTGTCACCACCTTGCAGCGACTGATGCAGGTGCGCGATCTGGTGTTCAAGGTCAACCAGCAGTACATCGCCAGCGCCGCCCAGGCCGACCGTTACCGTACCGAACCGCCGTTCAAGTTGCAGGGCAGCTACCGCAACATGAACAAGATGGCGGAAAAGATCTCGGCGGTGATGAACGATGCCGAACTGCAGCAGCTGATCAGCGACCACTATCAGGGCGAATCGCAGCTGCTAACCGCCGGTGCCGAGGAAAACCTGCTCAAACTGGCGGAACTGCGCGGCACCATGAGCGCACCACAGGCAGAGCGCTGGGCCCAGATCAAACGCGACTTTCTGCGGAACAAGGCGATGGGTGGCGACGACAGCGATGTCGGCAGCAAACTGGTCGCCCAGCTCCACGATCTGGTGGGCGGCGTCCGCACCATCGGCGAGCAGCTGCAGCAACCGGCAGAGGCCGCCCCTGCCGTCGACCCAATCCCCTGGTCAGAGCTGCTTGAGCGGCTGACCAAGATCGCCCACAAGACGCCGCAGGTGACGGTGAACAGTGCTCCACCGGCCGACTTGGTGCCGCTGTTGGCGCAGCTGGCCAACGGCCTTGAGCAGGGCTTTATGCCGCTGGTCAAAACCCTGGAGCGCAAAGTAGATCTGGATCTGCGCGCCCATCATCGGTTACTGAAACTGGCCGCCCGCCTGCGCGACCGTCACGCCGCTGAACCATCGGCGTTGAGCGACGCAGAACCGGTGGCAGCAGATAACGGCGCCACTGACGATGGTCAGCCGCGATGATCGCCTCACTTGCCACCAAGGTGCGCCTGCTGCTGGCCATCGCCGGACTGATGCTGGTGCTGCAGCTGGCCAACAGCCTGAGCGGCTACAGCCTCAACCAGTGGGGGCTGGTGCCGCGTCAGCCATCCGCCTTGGCTGGCATTCTGCTGTCACCCTGGCTGCATGGCAGCTGGGGCCATCTGCTCGGTAATCTGATGGGGCTGGCGATCCTCGGCGGCTTGCTGCTGCTGCGCTGCCGTCGCGATTTCTGGCTGGCCAGCGGCGCCATCGTGCTCGGCAGCGGGCTGCTGGTGTGGTTGCTCGGTCGCCCCGGCATTCATGTGGGCGCCAGCGGCTGGCTGTTCGGGCTATGGGCGCTGCTGCTGGGGCGCGCCTGGTTTCACCGCCAGCTGACCGATCTGCTGCTGGCCGCGCTGGTGCTGTTTTTCTATGGCGGCTGGATCTTTGGCCTGCTGCCCAGCCAACCCGGTATCTCCTTTGAGTACCACCTGGCGGGCGCGCTCTGTGGTGGGCTTTATGCCGCCTTTGGCCCGCGCCCGGGCATCACCGGGCGCCAGCGCCAACAACCCGATTAACGGAGCCTATCGTGGATTTCAATCAACTCGACCAGCAACTGCGTGACAGCCTCGCCGATCTCAAGCTAAGCAATGATGAACGTGATGAACTGCGCCAATTGGGCGACAACCTGACCAGTGATCAGTTGCGCTTTATGCGCAACCGCGCCTTTGCCCTGGTGCGCGAACTGGTGCGCCAGCCCGAGCAGGCCGAAGCGGCACTGAAATGGCTGGAACAGGTGATCAAAACCCTCGACCGCAGCCCGACCATCGCCCCCCAAGGGATCGCCAGCGCCCATTTCAGCCCCGGTGAAAGCTGCCGCCGCAAGATCCGTGAACTGCTGCAGCAGGCGCGCCACAGCGTTGATATCTGCGTTTACACCATCTCTGACGATCAGTTGAGCGAGGCGATCCTCGCCTGCCATCAACGGGGGATCGCCATACGGGTGCTGAGCGACAACGACAAACTGTACGACGATGGCAGTGATATTCAGTGGCTGCGTGAACGAGGGGTGCCACTGCGCGTCGACAACAGCCCGTTCCACATGCACCACAAATTCGCCATCTTCGATCGGCGGTTACTGCTGAACGGCAGCTTCAACTGGACTCGCAGCGCCACCACCAGCAATGAGGAAAATCTGCTGGTAACCGACCAGCCGCAGCTGGTGGCCAGCTTCCGCAGCGAATTCGACACCCTGTGGGCCCGCCATGCGCCCTGAGCCCAGGCGAGATGCTCACATCTCCGAGGGCAGCTGCACCCGCTGATAGGCCTCGATCTGCGGTTGCACCCGCTCGCCTTGGCTGAGCTGCATACGCTGGTAATGGCGCAGGCTCTGCTCACGATAACGGGCGGCGTTGACCGCCTGCTCGGGGTTGCTGGTCTGCCACAGCTGGTCACCAGCCGGGCTCACTGCGCGGCCAGCTCCCGGCTCGGTGGTGAGCAATAGCAGCTCGTAGTAACGGCGGTTATCGGCCACCAGTTGTTCATGCTTCAGGCCAAGGCCGAGGGCGATCAACTGGGCGCGCAGGTTGTAAGCGTGGTTAGCGGGGCAGAGCAGCAGATCAAAGCTGAGGTTGGGGTTCGTCAGGCACAGCCCCTCGACCATGCGCGCCATCAGATCACCACCAACACCGGCAATGATAACCAGCTGACGGCCACCAGCAGCATCGAGACGCAGGCTGGTTAGATCGCAGCAATGAACCTGCCAGCGCGGCTGAACGCCCTCATCGGCGGCCGCAGCGGACAGCGGGAAATGGCGCTGCAGCTGGTGCGCCAGCTGTTGCATCAGCGCCGGCACCAGATCGACAAAATGGATCAGCGGGGCAGCGCGGCGAGACAGCAACGCGGCCCCCAGCAAACCGTGGTCACAGCAGCCATCCCAGATCTGGTCGTAGCCTGCCACCACCATGGCATCCAGTGCCTGCAGCCGTTTGCCCAGTTTCACCATAGCGTTACTGCCCCACCCCAAATAAAACGCCCGCCATGGCACAGACCACAGCGGGCGCCAGAGTGCCAGCTTAGGGCTGCTGGTTAAAGCGCAGGTTGTCGATCGCGCCGGCCAGTGCCCGCCCCTCGCCGTCGGCCAGTTCAAACCAGCGGATCTCGAGGCGGTAGATCTCGATCAGATCGAGCTGGGCGGTGGTCATGGTCTTGCCCGGCGGCAGATTGATGACCTGCCGCCAGATGTAACCATC
Source organism: Gammaproteobacteria bacterium (assembly GCA_017425245.1). Classification (GTDB taxonomy): domain Bacteria; phylum Pseudomonadota; class Gammaproteobacteria; order Enterobacterales; family Neiellaceae; genus RGIG665. The sequence continues at coordinate 129,959 of JAFOOX010000053.1, read as the reverse complement.
GGCCCCCTCGGCACGGATCTCGGCACTGCCCCCCTGCTCAATCGCCAGGTCCAGCGACCAGAGATCAAAGGGACGACCATCATCCCGCTCGAGCTTGTGAACGCCGCCCCAATAGCGGTTGTGCAGCACCATCGACGGCCACGGCAGATACCAGCCCAGCTCCGGGAACTGATGCTCCAGCATCAGCCCAGCCTGACTGGTGAACTGGTAATGGCGACTGGCATCGCTATCCGCCACCACGATGGGCTCGGCCGCTGGTACACCAAAGGAGGGCTGGGTCAAGCTGTCAAAGTCGATGGTCACCGCCGGATCGCTGGAGCGGGCGATGGTGCGCAGCACATAGATGCGCCAGTCGCGGTCGCCATTGCTGTCATTGACCCGCAGATAGAGATAGCTGGTACCGGATGCCGTTGGGCTGCCGGTCAAGCGCACGCCACCGGCCACCACCTGTGCCTGTAGCCCGGCCACCAGCGACTGGCCGATGATGCTGTAACTCAGCGCGCCATCGCCGCCACTGGCAGTGACCAGCTCGTCAACAGGCTGGTTGAGCAGCACAAAGGGCAGCTCGGCCGGGGTAACAAAAGCGGGCACTGCCCCTTGTGGCTGCAGCGCCGGGTTGAACTGCGCCTCCTCCTGCTGCCAGTCGAGCATCGCCTGATACTTCACCTCGTCAGCCGGATCGGCCGCCAGCGAACGCAGATGGCCCCACTGGCCGTACTTGCCCCAGGCCCCCACAAGGGTAAAGGCGTTGTGCGTCACCAACCCTTTTGCCACCGCCATATTGAGGTGGATGCGGTAGATCTCGGCGATCTCCGGGCGCTCGTTAATGGCCATCATAAAGTTGGTGATGCCATCGTCACGCTCATCGCCACCATCCAGATTGTCGGTATAGACCGACGGCCCGCCCTCATAGGCAACGATGGGAATCGCCGTGCCAAAGTGCTGCTCGCTGTTGTGGCGCACCCAGCTTTCAAAGCCGCCGCCGAGGCCAGTGGCATCGGGGCCACTGCCCTCAGCGGCATCGCCAGAGAGCATCCGTTGCTTCCATTCAGCCAGCGCCTCCGCCTCATGGCGCTCGGTGGCGGCACTCTGCCAGTAAGGGTCAGTGATCGGCAGCGACACCGGCCGCTGCGCACCGCCGCCAGCATCGAAGGAATCACCGGTGAAAAACCAGGGGTCATCGCTGCCCGCCTGATCCTGAGCATGCTGATAGGCCCAGCCCTGAATGTCGTTACCAAAGTAAGTGGTGACCGCCAGCAGATCCGGTTTGGCGATGGCCGGCTGCACCGTCGGGCAATAGCTGGCCACCTCTGCCTGCAGCTGGTCGTCATACCATTCACTGCCGGTGAAGGTGGGCATCACCTTGACCACCCGCGATGGATCACCCATCACCCGGGTTAAGCGAGCCCAATGGTTGCAGAACTGACGCGCATTGAACTGAGCCTGACTGATGCCCAGCGCCTCACCCTCAATGCGGGCGTAGTCACCTTGGGGAAAACTGGGGCCACCGGCCCAGATCTCGTTGGAATACTCCACCCAAACCCGCAGCCCCGGCTTAAGGGGGGCAAAACGGGGGTTGGCCTGAGTGCTGGCGTAGGGCTCAACGCCGTCCGAGCCGTAACGAAACAGCCGCCCCAGCTTGTCGATGTAATCGTCGCTGGCCATATGCGGCAGGTTGATCCACAGGTCCTGATCGGTGGTGTTGGCCAGTGCCACCAGATACTCCCAAGCGATGCCTGTGGCGCGGTTGCCGGGCATCGGGCTGTTGTCCCACAGCAGTGCACCTGGCGCGGGCGAGCGCGGGTTCAACTGGCCAGCCTGCGAGAAGTGGTCAGGGCGGCGACGGTCGCTCCAGTCGCGCTCCGGATTGCCATTGGTCATGGTCATGGCCATGGTGCGGATCACGCTGTTGGGGAAGTCGGCAATGCGCTCCAGCAAGCGCGGGTGCCACAGCTGCCCCTCCAGCGAGCGGTTAAGCGGATCGGCCGGGTCCGATAGCCAGATTTTGATATCGGTGATCGGATCTGCCGGATCAATCGCCAGCACCTCCAGGGTGCCAAGGCCGCCCTGCTCACCGAAGCGGTAGACGCGGCGACCATCAGCCAGGCTGCCGGTCAGGGCACCACTCGACTCCGCTGCCAGATACTCATCGCTATTACTCGACAGCCGCAGGTCACCCGTGCCTTGCCAGGTCAGCACCACATGGCCACGGTTGAGGCGCGGGTCTTCCATATGCAGGCCATTGACGATGGCCCGCAGAAAGCGCCCCGGATTCAGATAGCGCGGGTAACCATTGGCATCAAATTGCGGGTTATCCCAGATCTCAACCGCAATGCCCCACTGGTACTGCTCAAACTCAAGCCAACCAGCCGTAGCCATGGCATTGGCCAGGGCCGGTCCTTCCCAATAGGCCAGATCCGAAGGGTGAACGCCCACTACCGGCCAGGCCCTTGAATTGATTGGCTCAGGCGGCTCAGACGGGCGATTGCTGATATCGCCGCTCAAGGTGACCTCGGCTGGGCTACTGGCCACCCCATTGACCAGCAACCGATAGCTAAAACGGTCGCCATCGCTAAAGCTGGCATGGGTCGAATAGCTAAAACCGCCATCGGCATTGAGCAGCAGCTGACCGTAGCTGACATCCGTCACCAGTTCCACCGTCACCGAGGCCCCGGCAGCAACGCTGTCGTTAGTCAGCACCCCGGGGGCCGCCTGCACCAGCTGCGGCTGACCAGCAGGCAGCGCAAAGCTGTCAGCCACCACTCGCGTCGGCTCCGGCGTTGGTGGCGGATCCTCGCTACCGCCGCCGCCCCCACAACCGGCCAGCACCAAGACCAACATCACCCCTTCCAGATAACGCATCCCCTTCCCTCCTGGTCGCGCAATGACTGCACACAACCAGTGCATGCTAGGGCGCCATCGGCCACACAATGCCCGCTGACATCAAGGAAACTGCACCGGAGTTACAGTGACAGCCCCCCAGCAATCTAGCCGGTGAACTGGATCACGGATTGGGGATGGCGCTTGCGGACCTTTGGTTCAAGCTGGCGCAGCGCCGAGCTGCCCTGCAACACAACAACTGGGCTAGAATCCAGAAAGTTTGCAAGCGGAGGCAACAGCATGCGCCCATCACAAGCGCTCAACACACACCGGGAAGCCATTCGTCGCATTGTTGCCGCCCATCGTGCCAGCAACGCCCGGGTGTTTGGCTCAGTGCTTCGTGAGCAAGACACGGATGGCAGCGACCTTGATCTGCTCATCGATCCGACGACGGAAACAACGCTTATGGATGTGGCCGCCATCCAGGTGGAACTGCAGCGCCTGCTGGGCGTATCGGTGGATGTGCTGACACCAAACGCCCTACCCGAAAAATTCCGCAGCACTGTCCTCGCCGAAGCGGTGCCGGTGTGAGCATGGGCCAGCAACGCCTCGCTGACTATCTTGACCACATCTGCAGCGCGATTGAGCGCATCGACCGCTATACCGAGGAGCTCGGCGAACTTTCATTCCTGAGCAATGAGATGGTTCAGGATGCCGTGCTCCGCAATCTGGAAATCATCGGCGAGGCCTGCAACAACGTTGAGAAACGCTACCCGGAGTTCGCGGCTGCACATCCAGAACTCCCTCTGACGATCGCTTATCAGATGCGTAACGCCATTGCTCACGGCTACTTCAAGGTCGATCTTGAGATGGTCTGGAAAACCATCGAGCAAGACCTGCCCGAACTTCATCGGTTGGTCAGCGCAGCCAGACGCGCCCTCTGAACCCTTCAGCCATCACTCCCACAGCTCACTACGCCCACCCCAGGCAGCTGACGTAACTGGCGGGCGAAGGCCTGTTGCACCTGTGGCTCACCATGCACCACCCGCACCGCCTTGGGTGGCGAGCCCATCTGGCGGACAAAGCGCAGCAGATCATCCTGGTCGGCATGGGCCGAGAAGCCCGACAGCTGATGCACCTGCGCCGCCAGGCAGATCTCGGCGCCATCCAGCCACAACCGTTGGCCCGGCTCGGCATCAGCGATCATGCGGCCGGGCGTGCCATCGGCCTGATAGCCGACAAACAGCAGATCGGTACGCGCGTCGCCCAGCAGCGCCTTGAGGTAGTTCATGATGCGGCCACCGTTACACATGCCAGAGCCAGCAATCACCACCGCTGGCTCGCCGCTTTGGGCCAGCCGGTTAACCAGTGCCAGATGGTCGCGGTGGTCGTCGATGGTGACCAGTTCAGTAAATGACAGTGGGTGACGCCCGGCCTGCAGCCGCTGCCGCGCTTCCTCATCCCACAGCGCCGCCAATCGGCGGTAATGGCGGGTGAAGCGGGCCGCCAGCGGCGAATCAACGATGATCGGCAGCTCGCGCCACAGCGGGCTGCCACGAAACTGATGGAGGATCTGCTCAAACTCATAGAGCAGCTCCTGAGTGCGGCCAATGGCAAAGGCCGGGATCAGGGTGGTGCCGCCATCGCGCAGGGTACGCTCAATGATCTGACGCAGCCGTTCACCGCGCTCGGCCCGCCCCTGATGGCTGCGATCGCCATAAGTACTTTCGATCACCAGCAGATCGGCCCGCTGCGGGCTGGCCGGATCTGGCAGCAGCGGCGTGTCGGGCGCACCGAGATCACCGGAAAAGACCCAGCGCTCGCCGTTCGGCAGATCCAGTTCAGCCAACGCCGAGCCGAGAATATGGCCAGCATGCTGAAAGCGCAGCTGGCCCAAACCAGCGGGCAGTGGCTGCCACTGGCCATAAGGCACCGCCACCAACTGGCGGCGCAGTCGCAGGTCAAGATCGGCACAGGGGTTAGAGCGCAGGCTGCTGGCATCCTCCAGGGTCAGAGGCAGCAACAGCACCGAGGCAGGCGTAGCAAAGATGGGGCCAGTGAACCCGCTGGCCAGCAGCGCGGGAATACGGCCCACATGGTCGATATGAACATGGGTAACAATCAGCGCTCGCACCCCGCTGGCATCAAAACCGAGGCGGTCATCCGCCCCCTGCCCTGCTGGCGCATCACGCCCCTGGCGCAGGCCGCAATCAACCAGTAGCGACAGCCCCGGCGCCACCACCACTTCATGGCAAGAGCCGGTAACCCCATAGGCAGCGCCGTGATGAACCAACTCCATGTATGCCTCCACGTCCTGTGGTTGATGCGAGATGCGAGATGCGAGATGCGAGATGCGAGATGCGAGATGCGAACAAGATAGGTGAAGCGAGTGACAAGGGGCAAGTTGCAAGGCGAAGGCCTGCGCCCGCCGCTTACCCTGAGCAGGGTCGAAGGGTAGCGGCTGCGGCCTGGCTCAGTCAGCGGAAGGGCCACCAATCGGGTCTGCCAATGCCGAAGGGTTCAGCAGTTGCGCCAGCAGATGCGGGCTACGTGGCAGCAGAGCAGGCTTCAACCCCAGCGGCTTGAACACCCGCGCCAACAAGGCGATGCTGGGGCTGGCAGTATTGCGCTCCAGATCCGACAAACTGCGGCGGCTGATACCCACCAAATTGGCATATTCCTGTTGCGACATCCCCAGCACCTTTTTGCGCAGTGTGCGTAGCAACTCGCCTTCGTGGATCGCGCCGGTCAGCAATTGCTGCAGCAACTGCAGCAGTAACGCCTGCCGTTGCTCTGGCGTCAGCGCCCTCATAGCAACCCCCAGCGTTGCAGTTTGGCTTCGGTGGCGGCCAATCCAATGGCAGGGAAATCAAGGATCTGCTGCGGTACACCGCGCTCAGCCAAGCGCTGAGGCAGCCCGATCAGCTGGCTCGCCAACCCCTGAAGGTCCAGCCACAGGCGCTCGCTATCAGCGATGTCTGCCAGCTCGGCAGTAATTGACCGCCAGCGATACTCCCCGCCCTCTTCGAACGGCGCCCCCCATTGGCTGCTGCGAATGATCCCCTCAGGATCCGCCTTCATCGGCGCAAAGTCATAGACTGGCGCCAGCCAAATCCCGGAAGGCTTCTTGAGCAAGGCGCAGTTGCGTCCATGGTTGTCGCTATTGCCAAAGATGATGTTGAGCAAGTCGCGCTGTAGCCAGCTGCTGATGAAGCGTTGCTGATCAAAGCGTTCACCGTTTTCACTGACACGCCACTGTCGCCCCAGCATCGCCACCAACAAACGCAGCGTGGTGAAGTGGTTAAGGTGACTACCGGGGGCTTTACCCAGCACCGCATAGATCGATTCGAGCCCGTGTCTCAGCAACCGGCCCTGCTGCCACTCAACATCAAAACGTGGCAACCACAACGATGGATAGCGGCTGCCTTCATGCAACTGCATCCCCGCTGTAGCAATGGTGTCGATGCCCAGTGCCGCCAGCTCTTGGTAATAGTGAAACTCGGCGCGCAGGATGTCGCAGTCGATGGCGCTACGCTGGCCACGCGGAAACTTCACCAAGTAATGGCGATCATCACAGACATCATCATCCTGGAAGGGATCGATCCACACGTGGTGATCGGCTGTGCAGCGCAACAACAACTTGGGTGCCTCGCCACCGGCCCCGGTTGCGCCGCCGCTCAGGGCCCCCAACTGCTGCGCATATTCAAGAAAGTCGCCCTGCCGCTCCACAACCTCGGCGATGGTAAAACGCCGCTGCGGCAGGTTGCTGCCGACGGGCAAGGTGGGCACAGCTTCTTTGATGCGCATGTTCCCCACAGGCGCGATGGTTCCCCGCCGCAACAGCTCCCAATCCTGCAGGCCAGAGGGTTTATCCACCAACCCCAGCGCCTGCAGCCAATACCGGCGCGCGGCACCAGCCGGCATGATGTCGTCAATAAAGGCAAACCACGCGCTACTGCTGTGGTTGAGCATCAGCTCGACCGGCAAACGCATGCTGCAAGCGTGCTCATCATCGCGAAACATCCACTCCAGGGCATGCTCCTGCAGATAGCCGAGGCGCATCGGTCCCTGCCGCCCGCGCTCCGGAAAGGGCACAGCAATTGTTGCTGCGTCCTGCCACTTGCCGCCGTGATGTAACTGTATGGTGAGATGCATAGCCGCAAGATGAGAAAAATAATGCTCAAAGGCTAGCTTGACGAGGAAGAATGAGCAAGATTTTGCTCAGGCGAGATGCGAGAAAGATAGGTGAAGCTAGTTGGCAGGGCAAAACCACCGTCTTCTCAGCCGTTGGCAACGCCATTGCCTTCTCCCCCTTTGGCAAAGGGGGATACAGGGGGATTTTCCAAGTCTCAGAAATCCCCCCCGCCCCCCTTTTACAAAGTGGGGGATCAGACAGCAGACAGGCTCAGCGATCACCTTCGGCAATGCCACTGCCCTTATATTTGGCAAAGACACTGCTTTCTCCCCCTTTGGCAAAGGGGGATACAGGGGGATTTTTCAGATCTCAGAAAATCCCCCCTCGCCCCCCTTTTACAAAGTGGGGAATCAGAGGCGCCTAAGCGCGGCCGTACTTATCCTCAAAGCGCACGATGTCGTCTTCACCGAGGTAGGCACCGCTCTGCACTTCGATCAGCTCCAGCGGGATCTTGCCAGGGTTCTCAAGGGCATGAACCACACCAACCGGGATGTAGGTGGACTCGTTCTCGGTCAGCAGGATCACCTTGTCACCATTGGTGACCTTGGCCGTGCCGGACACCACGATCCAGTGTTCAGCGCGGTGATGGTGCATCTGCACACTCAACTTGGCACCCGGCTTCACAGTGATGCGTTTGACTTGATAGCGGCCACCATTGTCGATCGCGTCGTACTTGCCCCAAGGGCGGTACACCTCACGATGTAGCAATTTATGACAAGAGAGCGGCTCAGCCCTTTTTGAGAGGACGCCACCAGGATTCGTTAGCCAAGTACCACTTAATGGTTTTTGCGATACCGGTCTCGAACGTTTCGTGGGGATAATACCCCAGCTCCGAACGAATCTTATCAGTGCCAACCGCATAACGACGGTCGTGACCGGCACGATCAGTCACGTAGGTGATCAATGACTTGGCGCTTAAGCCTCTACTGTAGGGCGAGGCAGGATATCGTTTACTAAGGACCACATCCGCTTCGAACTCTCTATCTAACAAATTGCAAAGCAAGTTAACAATGTCGATGTTCTGCCACTCGTTCACACCGCCAATATTATACGTCTCACCAACCACACCCTTTTCCAATACCAATTCAATGCCGCGACAGTGATCTTCAACAAACAACCAGTCACGAATTTGCTTACCATCCCCATAAATAGGCAATGGCTTGCCATCCAAAATGTTTGTCAAACACAGTGGGATGAGCTTTTCAGGGAAATGATAGTAACCGTAGTTGTTTGAGCAGTTACTGGTGGTAACTTGCAAACCATAGGTATGCAGATAGGCTCTCACCAGATGATCAGAGGCAGCTTTGGAGGCCGAATACGGTGAATTAGGCGCATAGGCTGTTTCTTCAGTGAACGCTGGGTCGGTTGGTGACAGCGTACCGTAGACCTCATCAGTAGACACATGATGAAAGCGATGGGGCAGTGGGTTGTGCGGATCAGCCAACCACACAGCACGCGCTGCCTTCAATAAGCTATGAGTGCCGATGATATTAGTTTCGATAAAAGCGTCTGGCCCGGCAATAGACCGGTCAACGTGCGACTCTGCTGCAAAGTGTACGATAGTATCAATACCCTCTTCCCGTAACAGCAACTCAACCAACTCAGTGTTGCAGATGTTACCCTTAACAAACCGAAAAGCCGGGTTGTCAAACAAAGTCTTAAGTGTTTGGACATTGCCCGCATATGTTAGCGCGTCCATCACGACCATACGGTCGCCAGGGTGGTGCGCCATCCAGTAATGAACGAAATTCGCACCGATAAACCCGGCACCGCCCGTGACCAAAATTTTTCTCATTTTTCGCTCAGCCCAAATTATAGAAATGTAACTGCGTCTTTAAAAAAGCAGCCTGCCGCATCTTTAGCCGAGAGCTCTGGCGCCGCGTCGTTGACTAACGGCCATGCAATCGCAAGCTCTGGGTCATCCCAGCGCACACTCTGTTCTGCCGCAGGGTTGTAGTAGTCAGTACATCTATAGACAAACTCAGCAACTTCACTGGTTACATAGAATCCATGAGCAAAGCCCTCGGGCACCCATAGCTGCCGCTTATTCTCAGCTGAAAGGACAATGCCTACCCAATGACCAAAGGTCGGGGAACTACGGCGCATATCGACCGCCACATCATACACCTCTCCAGCAACGACCCTGACGAGCTTGCCCTGAGTATTTTCTAGCTGATAGTGCAGACCACGTAAAATTCCTTTGCGAGATTTTGAATGGTTGTCCTGAACAAACTTACATTCGGCGACATTCAAATCAAACCAGTCCTGGCGCCAAGTCTCCATAAAGAAACCGCGCTCATCACCAAAGACTTTCGGTTCAATTATTTTTATATCAGGAATAGCAGCATCAACAACATTCATTCTATCTCTTCCTTTCGATGCTCGTCAGCCAAAACCCCCATCAAATAGGCGCCGTAACCACTTTTAACTAGTGGCTTCGCCAAAGAGCGTAGTTGATCGCCATCGATGAAGCCCATTCGGAATGCAGTTTCTTCCGGCGATGCAACCTTTTGACCTTGGCGTTTCTCCAAGACCCTGATGAATATTGCCGCATCCAACAACGAATCGTGAGTGCCAGTGTCCAGCCACGCGGAACCTCGCCCCATCCGCTCCACCCGCAACTGACCGCGCCGCAGATACTCATTATTGACGTCAGTAATCTCGAGCTCCCCGCGAAGAGAGGGCTTTACATTTTTTGCGATCTCGACGACGTGGTTATCGTAAAAATAGAGCCCGGTAACGGCATAGTGTGATTTAGGCTTGGCCGGCTTTTCCTCAATTGAAACAGCTTGACCATTTTTGTCGAACTCAACCACCCCGTAACGCTCAGGGTCCTGGACATAATAGCCAAAGACCGTTGCCCCTTGAGTTTGGCCAGCAGCACGCTGCAACATTTCCGTTAGGCCATGACCATGAAAAATGTTGTCCCCCAGAATCAGACAAACCGAATCTTCTCCGATAAACTGCTCGCCAATCAAAAAAGCCTGAGCAAGTCCATCCGGGCTAGGCTGCTCCGCGTACTGAATACTGATTCCCCAATGATGGCCATCACCCAAAATGCGCTGGTAAGTAGATTGATCGCCTGGTGTACTGATAATAAGAATCTCGCGAATACCCGCCAGCATCAAGGTCGTAAGCGGATAATAGATCATTGGCTTATCATAAACCGGCAGCAACTGCTTATTGACGCCAATTGTAGCCGGATGTAGCCTTGTTCCATTGCCCCCGGCAAGAATAATTCCTTTCATGTTCTAGCGCTCCCCTGCAACATATAAATATCGGCTCAGCATTATTCTCTTAAGCCGGCATGTAAGGACCAAGATTAGAAAGAGCAGCCCCCCAATCACTAGGAGTTATTCCAAATACGCTCAAAATGCGCGAACAATCCAAGCATGAATTAGCGGGGCGTCTAGCTGGAGTAGGATAATCTGCAGATATGATTGAATCAACTCGAGGAACATTAGCCATCAAACCTTGTGCAACCGCCTTATCAAAAATAGTCGAAGCGAAGTCATGCCAACTAACATAAGGCGCTCCTGAGAAATGATAAATCCCCCACTGTTCAAATCCTGACTCAAGGGTATATCTAGCCATGATAAGTAACGCAGCAGCAGCATCACCAGCATAAGTTGGTCCACCAAATTGGTCCGCGACTACTCCCAAGTGACACCGCTGCGAACCAATGCGCAACATTGTTTTGACGAAATTATTTCCATACTCACCAAAAACCCATGCAGTACGCAAAATTATGTGTCGGGCACAATTTTCAGAAACCGCCATTTCGCCGGCTAATTTTGAAGCCCCATACACCCCTAGGGGGCAAACCAAATCACCTTCGGCATACGGGCCAGCTTTATCCCCTGAAAACACATAGTCAGTCGAGATGTGAATAATGACAGCCCCATTGACTCTTGCTGCATTAGCAAGATTCGCGGGACCATCACAGTTGGCAGCATAGGAATGACTGACTTCTGATTCGGCTTTATCAACAGCTGTATACGCAGCCGCATTAATTATCACATCTGGCTTGAATTTTTTAACTGCCTGCTCTACTAGCACGAAATCTGTAATATCTAGTTGTTCGCGATCGAACGACGCTATAGTCCACCCTCCGATAGCGGCCTGTTGAACCAGATAACGCCCGACCTGACCAGAACAGCCAGTAACCATCAATCTTCCAGCCATTAGCGAAGCCACCCTCTAATCAACTGTTTAATCCGAGGTTAATTATATAGTATCCCACAATGGAAAACCTTATCCCACACTGTGCGTCCCTCAAACTAACTAACTGTTCCAAACAGTAGCTCAGGTGGGGGAGCGACCTAGGGCGAGAGCGTGAACATTTTTCATACACCGAGTACCTGTTCAAAGTAGTCGGTGGACATGCAGTCACCGCGCTGCTTCCCTTTCACGCCTCGCTTTTTGCTCTTCTCAGCTCTCAACAAATTCAATGCGATATGCCGAGCACACGCCAGATTGGCCGGTGCCTCGCCACGGGAAATCATGCAATCATCTTCACGCGGCGATATCCAGCAACCAATGCAGTTGGTTCTCGATGCCCCAGTGGCTACGCACCGCTTGGGAAAACCGCTACGCGCTCAAGTCGGCCGAACTGATGTAGTAACGCCGTTCCAGCGACTCCATACACCCATCATTCCGACAACTGGTCGCTTCTCCAATCAACGTCAACTCAGGCCATTGGCTGCGGACCTATGCAGGCACCATGTTTGCCGATAACACCCTGTATTCTCAATATTCTGTACGGCCGTACTGGCACCTCATGGTGACTTCCGTCACCACATCGGTGCTCCGAAAAGCCGCCTGGATGCTCGCCCGCAGATTGGGCTGGCTGCCTTTGACAGCCAGCAGGTAATCCGCCTTGCGCGCCAAAATCGCCTCGGCAATCACCACATAGCAGCCTTTGATCTCCAGCAGCTTCAGTAACTCCGGGATCGCCTGATATTCACCCGACTTCTCGCCGGTTTTGACCGGCCCCATGACCACGCCATTGGCGGTGGCAAAGGCGCTCAGCATATGAATGGCGGACTTGCGCTCTCCGGGCCAGTAGCTGCTGCACAGGGTCTTGCCATCAATCACGACCACCTCGCCATCGGTCCTCTGCACTGCGTCCTGCATCTAGCCTACAAACGCGCTTTGCATCGCTTTGGATTCAATGCGGCTGATCACCCGGGCGATGGTGTCGTGGGTCGGAATGCCCTCTGAGAACATGCCAAATTTGTTAAGCCATTCTAAATAGCTGTTCCGAACAGTAGATCACTTGAGGGAGGGAACTCGGCCTGATTTCGGCGATCAGATCGGTTGCGAATCCACACCAACCCCTCCATCAAGCCGAGCCCACGTCATGCTATCAGCACTGCCAGAAGACCTCTCCCCAGATCTCTGCCGACGTCTCAGAATTGTGAAAGCGGCCAACGAGCATCGCCGTCTGGTAGCCATCGCCATGCTCGTTAAGGGCCACAGCGTCTCCGCCATCGCTCGCCTGTTAGGCGCGGCCCGCTCGTCAGTGAATCGTTGGCGCCAGCGGTTCCTCACCGATGGTCTGGACGGACTGCGCAATGGCACAACGGGACGGCGGCGCAGGTTGTGCCGGGACAAGCTCGCGACCTTCTTGCTGGCCCTGGTGGATACATCGCCCCGAGACTGGAATTACCAGCGCAGCCGCTGGAGTTCCGAGCTAATGGCCAAGGTGATCCACGACCATGCCCGCGATTTCATTCACCCATCAACCATTCGGCGCCTGCTCCGTGAATTTGGCATCGTCTATCGCCGCGCATGCCCCACGCTCTGCATCAAAGCACCTGATAAAGAACAGAAATTGGCAGACATTGCCGAGGCGCTGAAGCAGGCATCCACGACCCACCCGGTGTTGTTCGTCGACGAGGCCGACATCGATCTCAACCCGCGCATCGGCGCCGACTGGATGCGCCGCAGTGCCCAGAAGCGCGTTCCCACACCGGGGCAAAATCGCAAGCATTACGTGGCTGGCGCACTGTGCGCGACCACCGGGAAAGTGACCGTCCGTTACGGTGACAGCAAATGCTCGGGGCTGTTCATTGACCTGCTGAAGGCGCTCAAGCGCCGCTACCGGGAGGCGGAGCGCATCACGCTAGTGCTGGATAACTACATCATCCACAAGAGCCGAGAAACCTTTGCCTGGCTGGCGCGTCATCCGCAGTTTGTTTGCCTGTTCCAGCCGGCCTACCACCCGTGGGTCAACCGCATCGAGCGGTTGTGGAAAGCAATGCATGACACCGTCACCCGCAACCACCAGCACCGCTCATTGGATAGTCTGCTGGTTGCAGTGAAGCGCTTCCTACGCACGGCTTCGCCTTTCCCGGGTAACCGCCACGCGATGGCCAAGGTGTAGCAGAGTTGGGATCAGTTATTTAGGCGTTCGAGCCCGAAATCCTCGATGTCTTCCCAACCCTTACAACCGGTGATGACAGCGGCGACGGGGAGACAAGGATATTGAACAACGGATAACTGATTCTGGCAGACTGGCGAGTATCGGCGATGGCACAAATATGTTCATAGAGACGATGAGGTGAATTAGGATGGCCCTGCGCGCAAAGCTCGCATCAGAGGATAGAGCAGGATCTGCTGTTGGCTCAGGCCTTCACAGCCAAGGCATGTGATGGCTCCTTCCATCTACGGGACGGCCTAGCTAACGTACAGACGGCAAGAGCATCGGCCCCTCGCTGGCTGGCCAGCAACTCAAGAACAAAACAAGGCTCAAGTTTATGGCCTCACCCACCCGCTAAGCCAATTTCAGCGCATCGGCCTTTACTCAGGGATGTAGTCGTTTGCAGTTGACGCCCCCTGGTTTCTTGGGGCCAGTAGGCTTGGTCATGGGTCACCTAGGTTTGCGGCAGTTTATCGCTTAGTGAGGTGTCCGTGATTGGTGGGCCAAATCATTCCAAGCCAAGCCAAGCCAAGCCAATTAAAAATCAACCACAATCAGCCAACAATTTAACTTAATGTCAATGTTCCGCAAAAATCCAAAGCATTTGCGTCAGCTAGTTTTCGCTTTGCATTACTCTCTATGAACTCACGATGGCGCACGAGAATTACAAAAAAGTCCGCACGATGCAACGCATCATCGAGTGAGACAAGCTGGAACATATCATGATTCTCAATATTTGGTTCAACCGCAACAACATTATAACCATCGGCGAGTAGTTTTTCCGCTATAGCCATTGCAGGTGATTCCCGCAGATCGTCTATGTCTGGCTTAAAGGAGAGACCCAGACATGCTATGACCAATTGACGCCCCAGTAGATCTTGCGCTTCATCCGCAGCAGTCTTTATGCGCTCTATCACCCATTGAGTTTTACTATTGTTGACTTCGCGTGCGGTTCTAATTAAACGAGCGACTTTCTCATTTCGCGAAACGATAAACCATGGGTCAACTGCAATGCAATGGCCACCAACACCTGCGCCCGGTTGCAATATATTAACCCTAGGATGGCGATTAGCTAAGCGGATAAGATTCCAGACATCGACACCTTCCCTCTCGCAGATAAGCGATAGTTCATTAGCAAAGGCAATGTTAACATCACGAAAACTGTTCTCAGTTAGCTTACACATTTCGGCAGTCTTCGCATCTGTCTCGAGCACCGCACCACGGACAAAGCTGCGATAAAAGGCACTCACAGCCTGTGTCGCTGCTGGCGTTAGACCACCAACTATGCGGTCGTTCTCTACTAACTCCGTCATAATCTTTCCAGGCAACACGCGTTCTGGACAATAAGCAACGTGTATGCTTGCCACGTCAACTCCGGCGTCGGCAAGAACTTGAGCTATAGATTCCGTTGTGCCCACCGGCGATGTCGATTCCAAGATAACGAGATCACCTGATTTCACGAAAGGTATCAAGCTGCGAGTTGCAGCTAATACATAGTCGACGTTAGGTCTTGGCACAGCCTCGCTTTCATGAAAAGGTGTTGGCACGCAGATAACATAAATGTCACCTGGCTGCGTCTTGGTAAAGGCCGCTAGACGGCTGGCCGACACCGCCGAACGTACAAAGGCATCGAGATCAGGTTCAACAATATGAATCTGCCCCTTATTAATAGTATCTACCGCGTGCTGATTCAAATCAACCCCAACGACATTATAGCCGTTGGTTGCAAGCAATGCCGCAGTTGGCAACCCGATATATCCCAAGCCAATGACACATACTTTTTTGTCTCTCATATCATGTCCTACTTAGTTTCAATATTTCCGCAATTCGAGCGCAAGCCTGACCGTCACCGTACGGGTTGAATGCTCGAGTCATAGCATGATAGCTCGCTGCATTCTCAATTAGCTCACCAACGTTAGCTACGATTCGATGCTTTTGGGCCCCTACGAGCCTCACCGTGCCAGCGTGCAGTGCTTCAGGGCGCTCGGTCACTTCGCGCATCACCAATACTGGCTTACCAAGACTAGGAGCCTCTTCTTGAATACCGCCACTGTCGGTTAAGACTAGATAAGCGTGCTTAAGTAGATACACAAATGGCTCGTAATCAAGGGGCTTGATCAGATACACGTTTTCAATACCTGCCAAGATCTCTATTACCGGTTTCTGAACATTAGGATTTAGGTGAACTGGATAAATAAACGAAACGGTTGGATAGGCAAGCGCTAGTTCTCGCAGCGCCTCGCAGATTTGCTGAAAGCCCTCACCGAAGTTCTCTCTCCGATGACCAGTGATCAGAACAAAACGCTGTCTACGCCAATCTAATGAAAGACAATTGTCTAAATTCTCTTCTACGTTTTGACGTCGCGGCTCATCTTGTTCAATACGTTGCAAAACCCAGAAAAGTGCATCAATTACCGTATTTCCGGTAACAAAAATCTGCGAATCATCGATAGCTTCATCAAGCAAATTCTTGCGACTAGTCTCGGTCGGAGCAAAATGCCACCGAGCAACCTTACTAGTTACCTGCCTATTAAATTCCTCGGGAAATGGCGCTTGCACGTCATGAGTCCGCAACCCCGCCTCAACATGGCCGACCTGAACACCAGCATAAAAGCCGGCCATCGCAGAGGCTAGTGAGGTAGTAGTGTCGCCATGAACCAAAAGAACATCCGGGCGATAATCGCGCAGTACGCCCCGCATAGCTACGAGTACCGCAGCAGTGATATCGAACAGATCTTGCCCCGGCTTCATCAAGTCTAAATCGATGTCTTGCCTGACATCCAAGGCCTTAAGTACTTGGTCCAACATCTCACGATGCTGCGCCGTAACGCAAACCATGGTGTCGAATGTCTCAGGGTGCCGACGCAACTCATGGTAAAGTGGCGCCATTTTAATAGCCTCCGGACGAGTGCCAAAGACCAACATAACTTTTATTCTTGTGTTTATCAATGCGCTAACGTCCCAATTATATCTAGCATGCACCGAGCTAGATCGTTACGATTATATGTACGAGCTGCTACCGGACCTTGTGTACTGTATAACAAGCGTCGTACGGGATCCAGTTTTACCCGCATAAGTGCATCAGCTAAGGCCTGCGAGTTACCGGATTCAAAGACTTCGCCTACCCCAGCCTTAAGCACAATCTCTGAACTCTCGCCGGGCACGCCGTGCAACACAGGAATCCCCATCCCCATACACTCAAACAGCTTAGATGGTATTACACCATCGAATAAATCACTCTTACGTAGATGAATCACCGAGACGTCTAGCAGTGACCAATAGCGTGCGACCTCCGTTTTTGCCACAGAATCGATGAATAAAACATTGCGTAGATTCATCTGTTGAGAACGATTTACAAGTTCGAGTTTTTCAGCGCCATTACCTATGAACAAAAACCGCACATCAGCCGCATCCGGCCGCTTTTGCAAAATTTCAGCAGCTTCAAGTAAAGTCTCTAGCCCATGAGCCATACCATGAGTGCCAATGTATCCCGCCACAAAATAGCCTTCTAAACCAAGTTCTCTATTTAGCACGACATCCTTCGGAGATGGCTGATACTTTTCAATATCAACGCCATTGGTAACAACGTCTATTTTGCCGCCACTTATTCCCCTTCTAATTAGAGAATCTCTAAATGAACTAGTGACTGCAACGATGCGATCCGCTTTTCGATAAAGATAGAATTCAACTTTCTCTAGCAACCTTATCAAAAAAGTATCATTCATCGCACCTACGGCCTTAATCGATTCCGGCCAAAGATCTCGCAATTCAAACACCCAAGGCCGACACTTAATTAAGCCGACTAAATATGCAGCGCACGCAGTAAAAAACTGTGGTGAAGTACCAACGACCACATCGACACGTCGTATGAAAAGTGACGCCACCAATGAAGAAAGCATGAAACTTAGATAGTCTAAAATCCGCTTAAAAAATCCCTGATTGGAGCTAATGAAAGACCAAACCCTAATTACTCGAATACCATCAACATAAGTTGATTGCCATAATGCGTTACGATAACCATCGAATACCCGTCCCGACGGAAAGTTAGGAGCACACGTTACAACTGTCACCTGCGCGCCTTGTCTAATCCACTCACGACAATGCTCATACGTTCGACTAGCCGGAGCGTTGACTTCTGGAGGAAAATTATCAGTTAAAAATAGAATGTGCATTTTACTTCCATACAAATTCAATGCAGGCCGTAGCATCGTTCTCACTACTAGCTGTAGATACAACAGCACACGTCGTGTTCTGAACGAAGCCGAACATACACGCATAGCGTGAAGATTCTAGACGCAACCGACCAACTGTAACTCTAAATAGTATTTTTTCTCCTGTAGGCAGAGCTAGCGTCAGCATGTTCTCATCAGATAAGTAAACTCTAACGTCGGGATGAAAGTTATATTTTGCCTCAGCGCATGTAAACATACCAATTACTTTGTCAGTCACTGTTAGAACATTACTGCCGAAATTCCATTGCCGGCGATGAATAGGCTTTCCTGGCAAGCGCTGATAGCCATCGTGAGAGCATGCTACTACGACTTCGTCCGTATGTTGCGATATCATCAAGTCTATAGGTCGAGCGCGACGAGCGACGCGGAAGCCCCCCCAAACCTCAGATGAATCGCGATTATTGATCATTACGGTACTATGCGCGATCGTGCTGCGCTCGCGTAATCGCTCGGGACCAATCCCGTATCGGGACGTCCCTCCGTTAACCACCACTCTTTGGTCCCAAATTGAAAGTTCAAAGGACAGCGTATCGGCATGTGCGTGACCAGGGAGATACGCGGGACCAACATGTGCTACATCGAGTAAGGCCACCGCAGCCGTGGCTTCCATGCGAACGTAACCACTATCGCTCAGGACCGTAACAACTGGCTTGTCCGATTCAAATGCAACTTCTGGCACCTTGGTTACTACGCCATTACGGCTAGCGTAAGCCTTGAGTTCTGCAGGCGTAGAAGCGACCCCAAACGCAGCATCGTTAAAAAATGAAATCTCACCGTCTGGATGGCACATCGCGGCCATCCAATTAAGCATCTTTTCAGCCGTCTCACGCCAGCATTGAATAGTTGGAGAGTCGATCAGACCGCAGGATAAGCTGGCAACATTAATCAAATCCAGTAAATCTTCCAGAAAGATCGAATGATACATAGGGCTAAGTTCGAAATTCCCCCCATCGGCCAGCACCTGCTCAGAAAGCTGCAGCCTCACAATGTTCAAACCTTTAGTAAGCCAACAGTTGGCTTCTGGTCCGTCAAACAGAAATCCCGCGAAGATGAGCGCTTTCGCGTTTGCAAAAAGGTGGTTTCCAAGTAGGTGCCATTCTAACCTTTTCATTAACCAGCGCACTTGTACTGCGAGGCTTTGACACTGATTCGTGCTTAGATAACGACCGTCTAAATGCCGCTTTATCCAATTCACAATACGCAGCGATGTTGGGTAGGGCTCCCAACCTGTACCTTCACCTGGAAGGTTCTGTGCTATCCAGTCATCAATCAGGACCTTGTGCCAAGCATCGCGGGACAGCGCTCCAATCGAGTTGAGGTCATCGAAATAATGGAGATTATAGCGCCAGAGTTTAGTACGCGTTAAATCATCCCAACCGGAATCAAGAGTTCCTTCCTCATTCAAGAAGTTAAATTTGCGAGGACCAAGCATGCTTGGTCGGCGCTGAGCTGGAGATAGGAAAGAAGCTAACGAAAGAGCTCTGAGAGCCGGTGCAGGTGACAGATCGGCCTTAGGCTTATAAAAGCTAAACCAAAGCCTGCCGTATAACTGTATCGGCTTTAGATACTTTACAGTATGGAAGTACTGAACAGCACGCAGAAAAGTCAACGCTTCACTCCAGCAATTTCTATGCTTGTTCTGCTAACTTCTATTAACTCTTTAAGCGGAATCGGGCTTACTCCATCTTGCGACAACGCCTTCACGAACTGCAACACACAAGCTCTCTGGCCTTTATCCTGTCGCCAGAGATTCAGCTTAGAAAAACCAGGCCACCCGAAAGCCGTCAATTTTCGAAAATTGTCCAGCTGAAGAACACGGCCATTAACGAATATCTCTAAACGCTCCTTAGGAAAAGCCTTGTTACCATTTGCGAAATAGTGAATTGTACCGATCGAGCCATCGGCAAAGCGGAGCTGCAATGTTACTGTGTCTTCAGTGGGACAGCTCATATCGACGCGATTCCACTCCACTATTGGGGAGTTCGCTAAAAAGCGAAGCAAATCAATGAAGTGGCAAGCCTCTCCGACGATGCGGCCGCCTCCAATTTCAGAGTCCTGAGTCCAGTGCTCGGCAGGTATGGCTCCCGCATTGACCGTCATTATAAAGGATTTCGGTCCTGGCGCACCGACCAACAATTGCTTTATTCGCTGAACATGAGGCGCAAAACGACGATTAAAACCCACCATAAGTATCGGTACAGACGTGCCTTTTGAGGACTGCCCAGCGACCTTTAACGCGGACTCTATCTCAATCAATTCATCAAGGGTCAAACAAAGTGGCTTCTCAACGAAAACATGCTTACCGGCTTCAATCGCTTGCAATACGTACTTCGCATGGGTGTCGTGACGCGTAGTAATGACGATCGCCTTAGTTGAAGGATCTGAAAATAGTCTTTTCGTATCAGTGGTGGTCTCTTTGAAGCCGAATTTGCGTGCTGCATGAAGGCCACTGACACCAGCTGACGAGGCGACACAACAAAACCGCGCTCCAGCCCTCTTAAAGGCTGGCAAAAGCACCGACAGAGCATAACTGCCGGAACCGATCACGCTAATACCTTGAACGTCATTTGTGGTGCTGAAGACTGAAACCTCTGGTAGCACCTTTACAGTACGAACACTATCATCGATTGCCAGCCCGGGATATTCCAATAAGACGCCGAGAGACTTGCCTTGACCGCCGATTAGTTCATAAGCTTTCTCGGCTTGACCGATACTGAAGCGGTGCGAAATCAGTGGTTTCACATCAATACGGCCATCTGCCATCATATCCAGAACAGCCTCGAAGTTGCGCTGCTCTGTCCAACGCACGAAACCAACCGGATAATCTTGGCCCTTCTCTTCGTAGTTAGCATCGTAGCGTCCGGGCCCGTATGAGCAAGATACCTGGAAGCTCAGCTCCTTCTCAAAGAAATCAGCACGAGACAACTCGAGACCTGTTACACCAACTAAAACAATACGGCCTCGCTTACGACACATTAAGGCAGCCTGATGCATAGGCTCGCTGCTTTTTGTTGCGGCGGTAACGACAACTGCGTCAACGCCCCGTCCTCTTGAGTAAGAAACCGCCGCTGCTACTGGATCCTGCCCGGAAGCAAGGTCAACAATTTCTGCACCAAACTGTCGGGCTAATGTGAGCTTATCTGGATCGAAATCAATTCCTAGAACACGACACCCGTGCGCGCGCAAAAGCTGAACGGTTACTAGGCCGATAAGACCAAGTCCTATCACAGCAACCGTCTCACCCAACGTGGGCCCTACTAGGCGAATACCTTGAAGTGCAATGGCACAGAGAACGGTAAAAGCCGCCTCTTCGTCGGAAACAGCATCAGGCACACGTGCACAAAGGTTAACCGGAACGCTGACTACTTCAGCGTGTTTCCCGTTACTAATGACTCGCTCACCGATTTTAAAACCTGATACACCGTCACCGAGTGTAACAATGCGGCCCACGTTACAATAGCCTAATGGTAACGGCTGATCGAGTTTATTGAAAACTGCCTCGATCGTAGGCATTAAACCGTCTGTTTTTATCTTATCAAGGACCATTCGCACCTTGTCGGGCTGCTGACGGGACTTTTCCAACCAGCTTGCCTTTCCAAATTCAACAAGCATGCGCTCAGTACCTGCAGAAACCAGAGTTTGAGTCGTTGCAATCAGCAACTGACCTTTACGCACGCTAGGAACCGGCAATTCTGCCACTTCTGTAGCTCCCGTCTTAAGATTTTGAAGAATCTGTTTCATTGGCCTATTTCATTCACGTTTGAGTTACTTTGTGATTTGTATAGCGCATCCTTTTCAGAATGCGTAGGATAGTTTATCAGAACCGCTTTATACTTACCCTTGAACACGAACAAACTACCCGCTCCTGCACCTATAATGCCATAGGATTCTATTAGGCTGCGTAAATCATTCAGCGAGCCTGCGCCACCTAGTACTGTAAGCGGTAGACTGGTTGCATTGCGAATCTGCTCAATCAAGTCTGTATCATAACCTTTCATTTCTCCATCTCTATCCACACTGTTAATTACAATCTCGCCAGCGCCTAATTCCTGTAACTTTGATGCCCATAAAGCAGGATCTAAGCCAGTGCGCTTGGTTGCATTTAATGTAACCACCTCAGGCTTGCGGAACAGCCCGATTCTCTTTACATCAATTACGGCCACAACACTTTGGCTGCCAACACGAAGAGCAGCCCGCTTGACTAAGTCAGGAGTATCAATTGCAGCCGACGAGATTGAAACCTTTTCAACACCGAGACCAATAATACGGTCAAACTGCTCAACAGTCCTTACACCACCGCCGTAACATAATGGCATCCGGCATTCGGTTGCTAAGTTCGCAATGAGCCTGTAATCGGGTTCATAGCCAAAGCGACTGGCATCAATGTCAATGATCATGAGTTCATCAACTTCTTTCTCATTGAAAATTCTAACCGCATTGAGCGGATCGCCAACATATTTATGTTGCCCGAAGCCTACCGTTTTATATAACCCACCTTTGTGGACCAACAGACATGGAATAATCCGCGAACGTAGCATATCAAAGTCCAGCGAAATTTTTGAGCAGCTGGACGCCCCAGCCATGACTTTTCTCAGGATGAAATTGAACGCCATGTATGTTATCCCGGCGTACAGCACAGCAAAACTGGTAACCATAGTCAGCGATAGCAAGCACGTCAGACGGCTCGCTTGGGGAAAAATAATACGAATGGAGGAAGTAAAAGCGAGCACCATGACGCATTTCTCGAAACAATCCATCATCATTCTTGGGTATTACATCATTCCACCCCATATGAGGCAAGTGGGTTCTGCCCGGGATACGAGACTCATCGAAACGAAGAACGTCAGCGTCAAACCAGCAAAGGCCGGCAGAACGTCCCTCGTCACTGCTGCGAGCCATCATCTGCATTCCAACACAAATGCCAAGTACAGGGCGCTTGTCTTCAAGCACTATTCGATCTAGTGTTGAACGCATTCCCGATGCATTAAGACGTTCCATCGCCCAATCAAACGCACCGACTCCTGGCAGAACAATGTGAGTGGCACTAGCAAGATCTGCGGCCGTACGCGCAAGTATACTAGGTATATCTAAACGCTTATAAATGTTGGCGAACGCTTGCGTGTTCCCCAGCCCGTAATCAACGATCGCTATCAACGTTTACCTCCAAGCTCTAGACCCAAAGCTTTCATGAAGCGCGCACCTAGCGAATAAAAGGTTTCCTGGGAGCGATAGTCCTTGTAGCTTCTGTTCGGAGCATCCATGTAGCTCTGTAACTCTTCAGTTGTGATGCACAGCTTATTAGCTACGTATTCAAACTCCTGACGGATAGTTGACTCATCAAGAGCTGGAGCGTTCAGCTTCTCAAGTGCTTCTTCGCGGGTCATCTGACCAGTCAAGATCAAACTGGAAAACTGGACCTTCCGGGTATCGAAACCAAATTTTTTTGGTAGCCAGTAACCTTCGTAAAACCGGGTAAATCGGGATTCAAAGTGCTTCTGTGGATATGCTTGCCAACCAAATTTTTCAGCCAGCAATTTCACAGCGGCCGCCTTGTCGTAATCGACATAGTTGAGCGGGCGTACGACTTTGATACCCTTAACGTAGGGCAGCCAAATTTTGTGACGAAGAATTGAAGTCGTCGGAAATTTTTCCAACGGGCGCGAACCAAACTTAGAATGTATGTCTTTTAACTGTATCGAGTCGGATTGATAGTACATCCACTCAATTGGATTACGAATACACTCCGTAGAAAGGTTTGCCCCTGTCAAAATGTACTTGATCTTATGTTTCTCGGCGAATTTGTACATCGTTGCAAAGAACGCATGGTCTTGTGGCGCATCGATATGCGGCACCCCAGATTTAAAGAAAGAAAGTTGCAAGTCACGCATTTCAGCCCAATCAATCACCTCAGTGTAGAGGTCCAAACCGAGCTTGTCGACGATCCTTTCGATATTGTTTACCGCTTCCTGGGAGTTCCACCCTGCATCTACGTGGAAAACTAAAGGGCGCAGGCCGAATTCAGTGGCAATATAGGTAAGATAGGAACTATCAATACCCCCACTCATGCCTATAATACAATCAAAATCATGGTCTTTGCCTGCCGCCTTGATTTTTTTCACCAGCTTCCGGAACTCGTACTCCCCTAGTGCGCCAGTATGCCAATTAGGTTTCACTTTGGCGTGGAAAGTATTGCAGTGGTCGCAAATGCCACGATCGTCGAACACAATCGCAGAATCGGAGGTATCCATAACGCATTGGGTGCAGATTTTGTACTCGCGCATGCTTAATCTCAGAGTTAATGTTTTCAAGGTGCCACTATCTTAGAGGCTCTTCTGTTTGAACGGATTGACGTGCTTTCGGTACTCCCGATGTGCGTCGCGTGACATGAGCCAACGACGTTTGCTCGGCACATTCTGTAAAGAGCCGTGCCAATGGTGAGTCACACTAATTTGGGGGGAATAGAACACCTTCTCACCTACAGACTTTAACTGGAGGGCCAAGAAGAACTCTTCAGACATCATAAATGTTGGGGATATCAGTTCATTAAAATGTGAAAAGAACTTTGGCGTCAACAGATAACACGAACCGTGCCCTTGGGCAATCAGACGAGCAGTCCTCCAGTGGTCCTCATCCCCTCGACGGGTTATGCGAGGAAAAATTTTTGCCAACTTATAAATGAGCAACCCCAAATAGTAATTAGAATAGTACAAATCATAAAATATCTCTCGAATAGTACTTATATGCGAAATCACGTGGGGATTTTGGTGCTGGCCATCCAGCGTGACAACATCTGGTGAAATGACTGAATAGCGAGCGTACTCATCTCGCTGGAGCTCTAGGCGGTCGCAAAAATCAGCGGGAAACTCTAGATCGTTGTTTCCTGCTACGACCCAACCAAGCTCCATGTTATTTATACAAGCGGCCTTTAAGCCCAGATTAAGGCCGGCAAAATAGCCAAGGTTCTCCGCACTAGCGATAACGTTGACTCTTGGCTCTTCGCGAGCAAGCCTGTACAAAATTTCAACCTCTTCGGGACACGATGCATTGTCCACGACGTATATGCTAATGTCATGGCCATAGTTTTTGGTCAGACTAGCCACCGCAGCAACAGTGAATGCGGAGTTGTTGTAGTTAGTGCAAATGTAGGTAAGTTTCATCTTGATGCTCCCGACGAATTATTGGACCGCTGCTGGTTCGGCCTAGTATTTGAGCCGTCGCCCTTGGCTCAACGATGAGCTCCACATCGACCGGTCAACTTAATGTTTAACGCACGAAAGAGATGTATGGAAAAGAAGTGGATATTCCTAGGGAAATTCGAAAATGAATATAAAAACGAAAGAGCAAGATAGCCAAGTTTCTGGGTATTAGAAGCCTGTTTGCACAGGCCGATCGTTGCGTATACATAAGAAAGATAGCGATACTTTGGAAAATCTGGACACAGCGATTTGAGGTACTCAACGCAATTAAGATCCAATTTCATCTGGCTGATAGTGGCATTAGATGACATACCGCCACCGTGAAGTCGATATACGCACATTATATCCTTATTGAAATGAATTGGTCCCAAAAATGACACACAAAAATTTAGCAGTCTATCGCAAGAAAGCACCAACGGCGAATTTACAAAGAGTTCCACGGCTGGACGCCTAAATAGAATTGATGCAGTGTGGTATAGACGCCCGCCAAGGAGATGATCCGTCCTTATCGCATCAGGAACACCTTCTCTAAAGACGCGAGCCACTTTTTCATGAATCAAGACGTTGGACTGATGAGCGGCCCCACCAAACTCAGGATTGTTATCTAGGAATTCAACCTGTTTTGATAGCTTTCTCATGTCAGTCCAATAGTCATCACCCTCGCATACCGCCACATATTTTCCAGTGCAAGCATTCAAGGTACGACTAAAATTTTTCATCACACCAAGATTACGACTACTGGGCAGTAGCTTGATACGGGAATCTCTGCTGGCATAGGCGCTGCAAATTTCGAAAGTGCTATCAGGACTGCAATCGTCTCCAATGACTAATTCAATTGGGAATTCTAGTTCTTGCGATAGAATACTCTCTATAGCTCTCGCGATGTATTTTTCATGCTTGTAGGAAATCATGCAGACACTGACAAGGGGGCTCAAATTAGTTGCGTTCATGTTACTTCTCTCTGCGGTACGGATGGCCATCGCACTCCCCTGTTCACAATCTGCAACAAACTTAGAGTCACAATAACAAACCAAAAGTATGCAGCCTCAAGCGGGCTGACCATCATCCCCATCATCCAAGCCGTGGCTAACATAAAAAACAGTGCCCCATGGCGCCAAGAGTAATGGCTTCGATAAAGAGAAAGCGTTGTTACCGAGCCATAAATAAATCCACCTATAAAAATCCCGACCCAGTTTAAGTCCCGATATAATGTAAAAATTATTGTGCCGAAGGCGTTAAATTCTTTAGCTTGTTGACTACCAATGTCAATTGCAGTATTAGTGAACTCTGCATTCTCAAAACTAGCTGCCCTAAATTCGGAAGAGAATGGCTCTAAAGCATTCTCTAAAATTTGCTCTAAAAATCCAAGAGATGACCTGCCAAAGCTATGGGCATGAAGAATGCTGTCTACGTTCCTGTAATGATAGTCATAGAAAGAAAACCCTACTAAATGGTAGCCTACAACGTAACGCTGAAGAGCACCAAGCACATCGCCACCGTATCTATTGGCGGCTGAGGCAAAAAGAATTGCGCAAATAAGAACCAGCACACTCAGTAGTCGCCAATTGAAACGTCTAGACTTATGTGCAATATGAAGCACATAAAAAACCATTAGCCAGAACAAATGGATGAGGGGATAGTTAATTTGCCAGAGATATGAAAAGGAGATAAAACTCAATATGCATATTACGGAAATGTTTCTCAAGCCAGACAGTTCTACGGCTAGCGCTGTTACCAATAATGTGTACGCAAGCGGAAATGCAAAAATTTTAGTTAGCACATCAAGTGCTCGACTACCAGTAACCTCCACGGTAAGCAATTCATTACTATTAACACGAAGCTTCACAAAATAATCAACAAAGCTTGTTTCAAATGCTCCCGCCATTTTAAGACTTACCAGCAGCATAGATAAACTACCTAATGCACCTATTGCCCATATTAATCGTACACGCATCTCCCGCAATCGAAGACCGTGAGCATATGGCAGATTAATAAAGCCACGGTGATAGGGTCGTATTTTCTTGATTACCGCATGACCAATAACAAATGAAGATAGCAGCAGAAGAAACTGGATAAGTGTTACGAGTGATGGGGCTACGAATTCATTAAATGGAGTGTACGAGATCGCTATCCAAAACAACCACCAGTACACCATCAAATGCAGCGGAAAATCAATTGACTTAAAATAATTCATGCGCTCTTCTCGCGGTCCTTTCGTACACTAAGCCTACAGCGGAGAAGACGATTCCGACCGTCAGAAGATGCCAAAAAAGCAGTAATAGCGCAGGCAAAGAAAACAAAACTGATATGTACAACGGCTTGCCACCGACTTACCGGTGCCACATCAAAATAGGTTGATAGCAATATACCCATCAACGCGGTTGGCAGCAGTATCGCAAGTACATTTCTACATAGCCATTTTACATGTAACCCTGGTTCTAACTTGCCATGTATATACGCAACCCAGCCAAATAAGTATATGATATTCATACCCACCCAAACCCATCCAGCGCCTTCGCCGCCAGCCAGAAAGGCAGCAAGCATGATAGAGGGAATGAGAAGCACGGTTAGTACTACATTTCCAATTAGGTGGTAACGAAGATTACCTCGCGCATACTGTAAATAGAAGGGAAAGGCACCTAGCGCCAGCATCCCATTCCCAACTGCATATAAGCGCACCACTGGTGCCGCTGCACTGGATACATATTGGTCTCCAGTCCACGCAAATAAAAGGGACTCAGCTCCGCACACAAATGTGGTTGCCAAGGAAATAGAAATAACGCCAACCAATTGTGCAAAAACATTATAAAGGCGAATTATTTCATCATGATTTCCTTCTGCGTAAAGCCGAGCCAGCCGTGGTAGCAGTACAGTACTGACAGGTCCTGTAACTATGGTGATGCCTCCAGATACCATCACCGCCAGTGTAAACAGCCCATATTCAGACAGCGGCAAAATTCCCGAGAGAACTAGCTTATCGCTTTGCGTGACAAAAACCCATACCGACGAAGTGAACGCTATCGTCAGCGAAAATTTCAATAGCGGCGCTAGCATAGAAAAAGACGAGCTGTTAGATTGCTCTGGGTATTTTAGGCGAGGCAGTAGCCTTGCAGACTTTAAATACAACATGCCCAGTTCCAGCGCGGCTACGACGAGTTGGTGCATAAAAAAGACCATCGGCGTATACCCCCACACCCCCATCGACACGAATACGGCGGCAAAACGTAGCGTAGCGATCAGTGCGTTGAATGAGCTTAACCAAGTCAATCGCTCGGCACCGCTAACAATGCCGCGATATAGTCCTCCCATCCATCGCATCGCAACGGTAAGCCCCATTATTTGCAAAGAAAAAACAACGTCACTAGTGGGCAAGTTATTCAAATGAAGCCAGTCGCTCGCCACAACAGGAGCAATCGCAACTAAGAGGCCGCCGCCGACAAGCGCTACCGCGGCAAAGATGGTACTGAGAACACCGCATAGACGCCGATAGTCCTGAGGCGGCAATGCCCCTCCGAAGTAACGTGCTGACTCGCGCGCAATCGTCGGAGTCAGACCTAGATCTAAGATACTGAACCACGCCTGAAGCATCGAGAAAAAGCCAACAAGGCCAAACGATTCGGGTCCCATTCTCTGCAAATAAAGTGGTACCAGAATTATGCCTATCAACGTTGTGTAGATCTGACTTCCGTAGTTGGCAGCGACGTTCAACTTCAGAGACATGGCATCACCGAGACTCCGTCTTGGACAGCATAAAATGCCGCTCAATCTCAAGCAAATCGCGGCGTCGGTCGCGGATACGCCTAGCAGGCACCCCCGCGTAGATTCCAAACGATTTGCTATGACCACGCATCATGCTGAGAGCACCAACAGCCACCCCGTCCTCTAACACTGCCCCCGGCAAGATTACGGAGCCGCTTCCGATAAGCACATGGCGGCCGATGCTGACTGGCGCATGCTCCACAGACTTGAACTCCTCGGGTATTGTAGGATTGGTCATCGTAGCGCCAGAGTAGTCGTCACTACTCGAATAGATCGCAACTCGCGACGAAACATTAGCAAAATCGGAAATAGTAATAAGAGCGGCACCGATTAGACAAGAGTATACTGCCAAGTGAACGTGGTTACCGATGGAAATACCGCCTGCCCCGGCAGACAGAACGCAAAAGTCATCAATCCTAACGTTGTTACCTATACGGATTTTCGAGCAGCCGTAGAAAGAAGCACGATCTGAGATCGCAACATTGCGACCTATCGATGCAAACCCCATGTTAGCAAGAGCATCTGCACTTAGCTGAGCCAATTCATAGCCCCTTTATCAACTTTATGACACGCTGCTGATCTACGTCCTGCATCGCTGGGTAGATAGGTAGACATAGAACGCGATCGGAAGCCGCCGCAGCTACAGGCAAATTCGCGCGCTGAGCCGACTGGAAGCAACGGTACATCGGGAAGTCTGAAATTAACGGATAAAAGTATCGCCGCGAAAATACGTTATTATCCTTTAGCTTCTGATAGAGTTCGTCTCGACTCATACCATAGTCATCGCCTATAATAATTGGAAAGTACGAGTAGTTAGAGCTATATCCATCCGGCATGCTATAAGACGGTGACAAGCACCGTATACCGGGAACATCTGATAATTGCTCACGATAAGTGCAGTCGATCTCAGAACGACGAGCTAGCGCTTCTCCTAAATGCTTTAGCTGTAAAAGGCCAAAGGCAGCGTTGATCTCACTCATTTTTCCATTGATGCCTGGCGCAACAACAGTTACTTCATCTGTAAACCCAAAGTTTTTTAGTCTATCAATGCGCATCTTTGTCTTCTCATCTGGACAAATGATGGCTCCACCTTCAAATGTATTAAATACCTTAGTCGCATGAAAACTCAAAACAGAGAGATCACCATGGCACAAAACGCTGCCATCAGCATTACCAACACCGAACGCATGTGCCGCATCATATATTACTCTCAAATTATAGCGATCAGCAATATTCTGAATTTCTTTAACATTACATGGATTACCATAGCAGTGCACTGCCATGATTGCTGTTGTTCGCGAAGTAATTGCTGCTTCAATTTTCCCCGGGTCGATGTTCAGTGTCTCTGGATCAACATCGACAAACACCGGAGTAATTCCATTCCATATTAATGAATGGGCTGTAGCGACAAAGGAGTATGGTGTTGTTATAACCTCACCGGTAATCCGCAGAGCCTGCAATGCTGTTACCAAGCCAATTGTGGCATTTGTCACTAGTGCCAGATGTGGAACACCGAGATGCTCGCAAAGCGCAAGTTCCAACTGTCGATGGAAAGGCCCACAGTTTGTAAGAATTTTGTTATCCCAAATCTGCTGTAGATAGGGAATAAACTCGTCCAGTGAAGGAAGAAAAGGCTGTGTAACGTAAATATTATTCTCCATATGCTTCCTCGTGAGCTTCACTTAACTTCGAGAGTCTTGTCGAAAAATTGAGACAGCTGCGGCGATTAAGTTAATGCCGCATTATATTTTAGTTTGCACAGTCCCTTGCAGGCTTCAGGTGAATTTCTACATGTACAGAACATCTATGACCCATAGGATGGGCATTGGCATGATTAAGAATAGTACTCTTCAGTTAGAAACGGCGTATCTTACGTTAGAAATCATCAAAATGGTAACCAATGTCCACACCATTAGTTGTCTTTCATGGTCCCTCAAATTAATATGATTGATCGTATCAACAGCTTTAAATATTCTATTCTTCTAGTTTTCGTCGCATCCGCAGCCATTTAGAAAACGTCCAGGCTCTTTGCAGAGTTGCCGAGTATACTGAAAATACTCCCATAAATATAAAAAGAGACATCCAAGATGGAACATTCACGAAATTTAGCCACGTTCCGACAATGGCCAAAACCGCGGCAATGCATGAAATAAATATCAATGCCTCACTTGCAGAGAAACCTGCTCGCATGAATATGTGATGCAAGTGATCGCGATCAGCGATAAAGGGCGACTGCCCCTTGCGCCATCGCCGGATCATGACCGACGCCATATCCATGAGCGGTACCGCGATGATCCAAAGAGCCAGAACTGGTTGGAATACGGGGTTAGCCCCCTGACAACCTTCCGCAAGGAGCCAGACTACGGTAAAGCCAATAAACATGGAACCAGCATCACCCATAAAAATTTTGCGCAAGCGACCATCATTAGGCTTGCCAAATAGATTAAAGAATAAGAACGGTAGGATGGCGATGACCACGATGAATGACAAATAGCCTGCGTGGCTATTGCCATCGGCCAACAGAAAGAGGGTGGCTAGGAAGCTTAGCGTGATAACTGAAAGCGTACCTACAAGACCATCGATCCCATCAATCATGTTATAGGCGTTAATTGCGCCAAGTACTGCCAGGTAAGTGAATGGAATGCCAAACCAGCCGAGGTTGACACTGCCAAAGCCGAACAGATTACCCAAATCTTTGATATAGATGCCAGCTCCAAAGATCATGATACTGGCAACCAAAACTTGGCCGACCAAGCGCACCCTGACACTCAGATTGTGACGGTCATCGAGCGCCCCGATAAACACCATAATCGCCGAGGCAATCAGATAAAGATTGAACTGCCGTGATTCCGGCAACCACAACATTGATGTAAACAGCACGCCTACGAATACCGATATACCGCCGACCAGTGGAATATGTCCGTCGTGCTGCTTTCGTGCGCAGGGCTTATCAACGAGCCCCAAACGCAAGGCGATGGGCTTGATACATTTAAGGCCGAGAATCGTTCCTGCTGCTGCTGTCAATGCAGCCCATGCCATATCCATATCCTATCCTCTAAGATCACATGCCGGCAGGCTTCTGTCTGAAGCTACGCACAAGTACAACGAGGGTTGATAACATGCCGCCCACGATCGTGGCGAGGGCCACAATCAAAGTACGCTTTGGCTTTTCTATTTTTTCTGGCGCAACTGCAGGGTCGACGGTTTTAAATACATATTCCGGTCTAACCTCAGCCAGCATGATGGTTTTGGTTTGCTGTTCGACCAACTGATAGAAAATTTTTTGAACCTCAGCCACATTCGTCTTGTTGAGGTGCTCTTTAAGAAAGTCGATACTACGTTTGGCCTCGTTGACATCGGCCTGGCGCATTGCGCTGTTTATATCAGCTACCAGCAGCGATGCCCATGTGGCGGCAAGGGTTGGGCTGTAATGTTCAACGCTAATGGTCACCATGCCAGACCGCTTATCTTGCATTACGGTATAAGTCTTCTGGAACGCATCAAACGCCTCCCAGTCACTCGGTTTCGGTGCTTGGGGTGGTTTGACCTTACGTACCCAAGTCTGTGAAACTTCATCATAGATATCTTCGTTTATTACTAGAGTATCGCTCTCTGGCCGCCACCCTTCCGCTGCCATTAAAGGCACTAACAGCTCATGACGCTTGATGAAATCAACAACAAACGCGCGTGACTTGACTACTTCCTGCGCATAAGCGGCTTTGTCGACTTTATTGCCTTTCAGGTCTATTCCCGCCAAGGATGCCAACCCGCCCAGCTGGCCAGCCATAGCCCCAAGTCCACCACCTTGGGCTTCCTCTGATGGCGCGACAACTACCTTTGCCCGGTAAATGTTAGGCATTGTGATAACGATAGCAGCAGCAACCACAGTCGCCAACATGCAGGAGAGGATAATCCACCATTTGCCGGCCCACAGCGCCGCCCAGATCTGGCCGAGGTCGATCTCGTCGTCTGGCTGCGGTGACGGCATGGCGTACACCAGCTGCACCTGTTGCGGCTGGTTACTCATAGCAGCAGTAGCATGCTCGGTCATTGCGGTGGCCCTCATCAGATCACGGCTGCTATTGCAGCAACAGCCACACCGGTGTTGTAAAGAATCTGGGTGACGTTGGTCCACAGCGTCAGGTTGTCGCGGTAGTTCACGTCCAGGGGTACCACAATGGTGTCGCCCGGCTCCAGCATGCTGTCGCTGCTGGCCGCGCTGAACCAGAAGCCGCTGTTGGGCATTCGCACCGCACCATTGGCCTTGAGTACATAGATTCGATCATCGTCTGCCTGGCGTTTCAGGCCACCGGAGAGACGCAGATAATCATCCACCGTTGTCCCTGGCTGATACAGATGCGTTGTAGGCAACTGGGCCTGCCCGACCACGTTGATGATGTTGCGGAATGCGGGAATATACAGCTTGTCGCCCGGCTCCAACCGCACGTTGTTGTTGCTGTCGCCATTCATCAGCGCTGGAACATCCACTACCAGACGACCGACCGGCTTGATACGGGTAAGGTCGTTCATCAGTTGCTGTAGCTGACTGTAGTCAACCAGCTGCCCTGCGCCAGTGCTGGTGCGCAGGCTCATGCTGGCCAGCTCTTTGCGCATGTCCTCGCTGATGCGCTCAATGTACTCCATCTCCTGCTTGCGGATTGACTCCCGCGTCAGGATGGCTGCAGACATATGGGCCTGATCGGTAAAGCCGCCTGCGCGCTCGATAACGTCGCTCAGCGTTTCGCCGCGACCAAAGGCGTAAGTTCCCGGAAAGCGCACCTCGCCCACCAGTTCAATGGTGCTGTCGGCAATGAACTCCGGCAACGTCTGAATGATCACCCGGTCTTTACTGGCCAGCGCCAGGTTGTCGCTCAGTGCGCCCGTCAAGGCGCTGGCGACGTTGAAGCGCAGATGGGTCACCCGGGCCTGTTGGTCGCCCACCAGTTCGGTGCGGGTTAGCTCTGCATTGCCGGTGAAGGCGATCTCGGTCAGGCCGCCCGCGGCCTTGATCAGGTCTCCTACTTTGCCATTGCTAGGCAAGGGATAGATGCCGGGGTATTTGACCGCACCGGAGATTTCGACCAGCTGCACCGGGTCACCGGCGCCGGCCTGGCGCTCAAGGCTGCTGATCACCGGCGCTAGCAGGCGTGACCGGCTGAAATCGCGAGCATCGCGCACATCGCCGATATCCCCACCCTGCTCGTCAACGGCGGCGATCATCTGCTCCAACGAACGCTCACTGACCTTGAGCTCCTTGAGCTTGGTGTCGATATCCTGCTCCAGGGTTTCAACATTCGAATCCAGGCCGAAGAACTCGGCCAGATATTCCTTCCAGTAGATATTGTCGGCTTTTCGGGCTTCAAGCATCTCATCCCGGCGTTTCTGCAACTGCTCGCTGGTGCCGGCGAACTGATCCAGCTCAGTCAGATCTTTGGGCTTACGTTCATGGCGGCTGAACACCAGCACCTTGTCGCGCGCCTGCAAACGCACGTCAGCACTGCCGCCTGGCGCTTCAATGGCGTCACCCAGGCTGGTTTGAATGACATCAATATCGCCGCGAATGTTGCGCTCGCGAACAATGAGGGTGTAGTCGAGATCAGCCTCGGCCAGCAGGTCGCCGGTTGGTGAGTCAATGAGCGAGGTCAGGCGCATGCCTTCAACAAAGGCATGACCGCCGGGGCGAACCACGGCGCCAATGACAGTGACGTTGGCATCGAAACGGCTGCTGGTGGCCGGAATGGTCAGCCTGTCGCCGTCTTTCACCGCTCGTCCGCCGGCTTTGGCGGCCGCCAGATTGAGTGTTTCTACCTGACGCTGATTACGTGCGCCATAGCGCTCAAGGGTGGCACCAGCCGGGTAACCATCGGGTAACCAGCCACCGGCAAAACGCAGGGCGTCGCTGATGGTTTCACTTTTTTTGATCTCATAAATGGCAGGGCGGCGTACCTGGCCATCGACAGTCATGGTTTGACCAACCGTAGGAACCAGCACCACATCGCCTGGCTTGAGCATCAGATCATTGGTGGTGTCACCATCGATCAACAGATCGTACAGATCGAGCGTGGCCACCAACTCACCCGCGCGTTTAAGCTGAATATTACGCAACGACGCCATCGGCTTAACCCCACCGGCAGCGAACAATGTGTTGGTGATGGTTGAGAGTGCGGAGACTGTATAGCTACCCGGCTGCCAGGCTTCCCCCATTACAAACACCTGGATCGGCCGTAGCTGGCCCATGGTGACGTGAGCGGTGGCACCAATCATCCGTTGCTGCAGCTGATCGGCAATCACCGTTTTGGCTTCATCGAAGCTCAGTCCGGCAACGTTAATAGGGCCAAGATCCGGGAAATCGAGATCGCCTTCGCGGTTGACTAACAGATCATGAATGGCGGGCTCTTTACCCAGAATCTGGATGCGCAGGCCGTCACCTGGGCCAAGGATGTAGTTGGCAGGCACCGGCGCATAATCCAGCGGGGCAAAGGTAGATGGAGCACCGGCAAAGAGGTCATAGCCAAACGGCTTTACAACGTCTGGAGCAGGCTCAACCGCAAGAAGGTTCGAAAAATCTGGCTCTGCAGAAAACGCATCTGGCCGCGCACTGACACTGATGGGGTCAACAGGCTCAGCTGTAGGCATAGCCGTACCCCCGAGCGCATTCAGTGGAATGCCGTATTGGCGTGCCAAGGCTTCCTGTTGAGCCTTGGGCAACTTCTTGAACTGCTCAATCTGCTGAGCCGTCGGTGTTGCCGCTTGAGCGGGGAGGGCATGGGCAAGGGCCAAAGCAGCCAACATCAGGAAAGGAATCGCCAAACGCTGCATCATGTTGTTTTTAACCACGCATCCAACCTGCTGATTTTAATAACGTTCCGAGGAAACCAAAGTCATGCTCAGGCAAGCTTCCGCCACTGGGTTACGGCCCCCAGATTGCCTGTGTTGCTTCGCTTTTGTGACGCAGGGCGGATCTTATCCGCTTCCTTAACATTCCTGAAGCGAAATGGCGCAGCCGCGTCGACTAACTTTACAGCCTCTCAATGCTGGCGTGATCTACCTCAAGCTGCATCGTTTTACCAATCATTTCGACCAGCACCAGTGCCCGCCGCTCACCGCTACTCTCCAGAAAGACCGCATCCAGCGCCTGAAACGGCCCGTCGACAATCCGCACCTTGTCCCCCCCTCGAGGCAACTCATGTTCCCCTTCAGGTTGTAGCCGCGCTATCGCCTCGCCGCGCGCCTTTAGCTCATTAATCAGACGATCAGGGACTGGCATTGGCACACTACCAAAGCGCACCAGCCGGGCCACCCCACGGGTGGACTGGATACTGGTGAGACTGATGAACTGGGGATCAAAACGGACGAACAGATAACCGGGGAACAGCGGTTCGCTCACGGCAACGCGACGACCACGGCGCAAACGCTCCACAGCCAGCATCGGTAGAAACACGTCCAACTGTTGAGATTCCAGCTGCTGAGCAGCCCGGAACTCATCCCGAGCTTTGCTCTGCACCAGAAACCACCTTTCCATGATTTGTGAGTACCTCAATTAGGGCGGCGACGAAGTCTAGCACAGAGTTAAAGCGCTTAGCTAACCCCATGTATTGATGACAAAAAACGTACAACCATTGAGTGACACTACGGTCGACGGTGAGGGCCCTATACTGGCGCTGGGGCGCTGGAGCGCCTTTCCCGCTAGAATGAGCGCCGAACAGAACGAACGGACAGTGACCGCCGATGCGCCCGACTTTTGATGATCTCGACCTGCACCCGCAACTGGTAACCAACCTGACCGCGCTGGAGCACCTGTTCCCAACCCAGGTGCAGCAGCAGGCGATTCCACTGGCGTTGACCCAGACCAACCTGCTGATTGAGGCGCCAACCGGCACCGGCAAAACGGCGGCTTACCTGCTGCCAGCCCTGCAGCATCTGATCGACTTTCCGCGCCGTCATCAGGGGCCGCCGCGCATTCTGGTGCTGGTGCCCACCCGTGAGTTGGCATCGCAGGTGGCTGATTATGGCAAGCAGCTGGCGGCCGGCACCCACGTCAACGTGGGCGCCATTACCGGTGGTGAGACCTACGAACAGCACGACGCGCTACTGGGCAACCGCTGCGATCTGCTGGTGGCGACGCCGGGCCGGTTGATGGAGTACCTCGACGGCAAGATCTACGATCCGGAAGGGATCGAGATGCTGATCCTGGATGAAGCGGACCGCATGCTCGACATGGGCTTTGCCCCGGCCATGAACAAGATTGCCGCCGCCGCCCCCCACCGCAAGCAGACCCTATTGCTGTCAGCAACGCTGGAAGGTGAAGGGGTGAGCCGCTTCGCCGAAGGGGTAATGGAAGACCCGGAGATCGTGCAGGTGGATGCGCCCCGGCGCGAAGCGGGCAAGATCCTCCACTACTACTATCTGGCCGACCATCTGGAGCACAAGATCGCGCTGCTGGAACACTTTCTGGGCCAGCCGGAAGTGACCCAGTGCATCGTCTTTGTGCGTACCCGCGACAAGCTCGACGCTCTGTCATCACGCCTCGATGCCGATGGTTTCGCCCATGTAAAGCTGCGCGGCGAGCTGGAACAGTCGGTGCGCCAGAACGCCTTGAACCGCTTCAAAAGCGGCGCGGTAAAACTGATGGTGGCCACCGATGTGGCGGCACGCGGCATCGATATCCCATCGGTCAGCCATGTGATCCAGTTTGATCTACCGCGCAGCGCCGAGCTGTACGTCCACCGTGCTGGCCGCACCGCCCGCGCCGGCAAGAAAGGGATTGCCATCAATCTGGTGGAAGCCCATGACGCCCCGCTGTTGGCCAAAGTAGAGCGTTATCTGGGGGAGACCATCGACCGCCGGGTGGTGGACAGCCTGCGCCCGCAGCACAAAGCCCCCAAGGCACCCGTCAAGGCCAAGAAGAAAGAACCGGCCAAGGCCCCCGCCAAAGTGGATGGCCCCAAAGACAAGAAGCGCCACCGCGACACCAAGAACAAAGGCAAGCCCAAGTGGGCACAGAAGCGGGAAGAATGAGCGGCAAGTGGCTTTTCCCCCTTTGACAAAGGGGGATACAGGGGGATTTTTCTCAGCTCAAGAAAATCCCCCCTCGCCCCCCTTTTACAAAGTGGGGGATCAGAAAGAGGGCGAAGCGGCAAGTGGCTTTTCCCCTTTGACAAAGGGGGATACAAGGGGATTTTTCTCAGTTCAAGAAAATCCCCCCTCGCCCCCCTTTTACAAAGTGGGGGATCAGAAGGCAGGCGAAGACCAAATCGGTAACGGCAGATCGGCAGGAGTGTGGTGAATGAAAGGCTATGGTTGGGTGGTTGCGCTGGTGCTTGGGCTGCTGTTTGCCTGGGGCTCGCTGACCATTGTCGGCATTGGTACCGCAGTGGCCGTTCCGCCCGGGCTGCTGGGGCCGCTCGTCAGCTGGTCGCCGCTGCTGGCCTTTGCCTTGGTCAATCTGGTGACCGTTGGCCTGCCGCTGGCAGCGGCCTTTAGCATTTTGGCGCTGGTCGGCCAGCGCTTGAGTGGTCAGCGCGATCTGCTGTTTCACTTGCTGCTACTCGCCCCCTTTATGGTGATGAGTGGCTATTACCTGTTCCAGCATCCGCAGCCGTTGTCGCGCTCTGAACTCACGGCACTGCCCCAGTACCTTCTGCTAGCGCTCTGTGTTTACGCCCTCACCGAACGTCCCAAACCCATCACCACCTGACCGCTAATCTCTCACTTGCTGCTTCTTGCTCGCATCTCGCATCTCGCACCTCGTATCTCGCATCTCGCTCAAGCACAGATAAGGGCGCCTGATGGCGCCCTTTTCTGTTGCTCAACCCTCGGCAATTACGCTGATTAGCGCTTTTTGGCCTTGGGGTTGGGCAGGTCGGTGATCGAGCCTTCAAAGATCTCGGCCGCCAGGCCCACCGACTCATGCAGGGTCGGGTGGGCGTGGATGGTCAGGGCCAGATCTTCGGCATCGGCACCCATCTCGATGGCGAGACAGACTTCACCCAGCAGCTCACCGCCGTTAACGCCGACGATGGCACCGCCCAGCAGACGGCCGCTGCTCTTTTCAAAGATCAGCTTGGTCATGCCGTTGGTGGCATCGGCGGCGATGGCGCGACCGCTGGCCGCCCACGGGAACACGGAGGTTTCGTAGTCGATCCCTTCGGCTTTGCACTCTTTCTCGGTCTTGCCGGCCCATGCCACTTCCGGATGGGTGTAGGCAATGGAGGGGATCAGCTTGGGCTCGAAGAAGTGCTTCTTGCCGGCGATCACTTCAGCCGCCACATGGCCTTCGTGCACCCCTTTGTGAGCCAGCATCGGCTGACCGACCACATCGCCGATGGCGAAGATATGAGGCACATTGGTGCGCATCTGGTTGTCGGTGTTGATAAAGCCGCGATCGTCGACGGCTACGCCAGCCTTGTCGGCATCCAGCAGTTTGCCGTTGGGGGTACGGCCCACGGCCACCAGCACTGCGTCGTAGCGAATCGGCGCGTTAGGCGCGGCTTTGCCTTCAAAGCTGACATAGATGCCATCTTCTTTGGCCTCAACGGCGGTGACCTTGGTCTCCAGCATCAGGGTGAACTTGTTCTTCACCTGCTTGGTGTAGACCGCCACCACATCTTTGTCGGCGGCCGGGATTAGCTGATCCATAAACTCCACCACTTCGACATGGCTGCCGAGGGCGTGATAAACGGTGCCCATCTCCAGGCCGATGATGCCGCCACCGAGGATCAGCAGCTTGCCCGGCACGGTTTCCAGATTGAGGGCATCGGTCGAGTCCCACACCCGCGGATCGTTGTGGGGGATGAACGGCAGTTTGATCGGCCGCGAACCGGCGGCGATGATGGCGTTGTCGAACTGGATGGTGGTGACCGCCCCGCCCGCGCCTTCCACCGCCAGGCTATTGCTACCAGTAAACTTGCCAAAGCCGTTGACCACTTTCACTTTGCGCATCTTGGCCATACCGGCCAGACCGTTGGTGAGCTGGCTGATCACCTTCTCTTTCCACAGACGGATCTTGGTGATGTCGGTCTTCGGCTCGCCAAAGACGATGCCGTGGTCGCCCAGCGACTTGGCCGATTCGATCACTTCGGCCACATGCAGCAGGGCTTTGGACGGGATACAACCGACATTGAGACAGACCCCACCGAGGGTGCTGTAGCGCTCGACCAGCACCACTTCGAGGCCGAGGTCGGCGGCGCGGAAAGCGGCGGAGTAACCGGCAGGGCCGGCACCCAGGACAACGACCTGGGCTTTGATTTCGTTGCTCATAGACTCCCCAAACTTGTTCTGTGTGAACAGCAGCGTCTGACGCGCCACTGTTGCCAAAAAAGCCTGCAACTGCAAGGGGCTGGCACAAGCCAGCCCCTAATTCCAATTACATCACCAGACGGCGGATGTCGCTCAGTACACCACTTAAGGTGGTGATGAAGCGGGCACCATCGGCACCATCGATCACCCGGTGGTCGTAGCTCAGGGCCAGCGGCAGCATCAGTCGCGGCTGGAACTGCTTGCCGTCCCACACCGGCTTGGTGTCGCTCTTGCTGACGCCGAGGATCGCCACTTCCGGCGCGTTGACGATCGGCGTGAACTGGGTTCCGCCAATGCCACCGAGGCTGGAGATGGTGAAGCAACCGCCGCTCATGTCGTTGGCGGTCAGTTTACCGGCGCGCGCCTTCTTGCTGATCTCACCCAGTTCACGCGACAGCTCGATGATCCCCTTCTTGTTCACATCACGCACCACCGGCACCACCAACCCATTGGGGGTATCGACGGCCACACCAATGTGGATGTAGTTCTTGAGGATCAGGCTCTCACCATCGTGCGACAGCGAGCTGCAGAACTTCGGATGCTGCTCCAGCGCCTTGGCGGCGGCCTTCAGGATAAACACCAGCGGCGTCACCTTGACGTCGGCCTTCTGCTTCTCAAGCAGACTGTTCTGCTCTTTGCGGAAGGCTTCCAGCTCGGAGATGTCGGCTTCGTCGAACTGGGTGACGTGCGGAATGGTCACCCAGTTGCGGTGCAGGCTGGGGCCAGAGATCTTCTGGATGCGCGACAGCGGCTGCTCGGTGATCGGACCAAACTTGGCAAAATCGACCTTGGGCGCGGCCAGCACCGCCAGACCACCACCCGACACCGCCGGGGAGGCGCTGGTGCGCGGCTTGGCCAGCTCAGCCTTGACGTAGCTCTGCACGTCCTCTTTGAGAATGCGGTTCTTGGGGCCGGTGCCGCTGACGTTGCTCAGGTCAACGCCAAACTCACGGGCCAGACGACGCACCGACGGCGAGGCATGGGCCACGCCGCTCTTGCCGCCACTGCCAGCAGACGGGTGGAACGGCACAGGCTCAGCCTTGGCCGCTGCAGCCGGAGCTGCCACCGGTGCCGGTGCGGCAGCCGGAGCCGGCACCGCAGCAACCGGGGCAGGCGCTGCTGCTGGGGCGCTGCCCGCCACTTCCAGTTCCAGGATCAGGGTGCCTTGCGACACGCTGTCACCCACCTTGATGGCGATCGATTTGACCACACCGGCAAAGGGCGCGGGCACTTCCATCGCCGCCTTGTCGCCTTCGATGCTGGCCAGACCCTGGTCAAGCTCAACGCTGTCGCCCACTTTGACCAGGATCTCGGTGACCTGGGCACTGTCAGCGCCGATATCCGGCAGCAGTACCGGCTTGATGCCACCGGCCACAGCCGGAGCAGGCGCCGCAGCTGCTGGTGCCGCAGCCGGGGCCGGGGCAGCAGGAGCAGCCACCGGAGCAGGCGCTGGCGCCGCTGCAGCCTTGGGCGCTTCGGCAACCGGGGCAGCCCCGGCCGCTTCCACCTTGATGATCAGGGTGCCTTGGGAGACGGCGTCGCCCACCTTCACACAGATCTCTTTCACTACGCCGGCGCAGGGGGCGGGAACTTCCATTGCCGCCTTGTCGCCTTCAACGCTGATCAACCCCTGTTCGGCGCTGATGGTATCGCCCACAGCCACCAGAATTTCGGTGACGGTTGCGCTGTCAGCCCCGATGTCCGGGACGAGAATATCTTTCAGTTCAGCCATGTCAGCTACTCCTCCCGTTAGGCGAACAGCGGGTTGATCTTGTCCGCCGGGATGGCGAACTTGGCGATCGCCTCGCTCACCACCTTGCGCTCAATCTCACCCTTCTGGGCCAGTTCATAGAGCGCCGCGAGCACCACGTAGCGGTAATCCACTTCGAAGTGCGCGCGCAGGTTGGCGCGGCTGTCGGAACGGCCGAAGCCGTCGGTGCCCAGCACCCGATACGGACCCGGCACGAAGGCACGGATCTGGTCGGCGTAGTTGCGCATGTAATCGGTGGCGACCACGGTCGGCACCCCCTGCTCCAGCAGCTTGGTGACATAAGCCACCTTGGGCTGCTTGGCATCCGGGTGCAGCAGGTTGTAGCGGTCGGCATCCTGACCGTCGCGGGCCAGTTCGTTGAACGACGGGGCGCTGAACACCTCGACGTTTATGCCGTAGTCATTGGCCAGCACTTTGGCCGCTTCACGCACCTGCAGGAAGATGGTGCCGGAGCCCATCAACTGCACCTTGGCCTTGCCGCTGCCGTTGAGGCT
Organism: Gammaproteobacteria bacterium; assembly: GCA_017425245.1. Classification (GTDB taxonomy): domain Bacteria; phylum Pseudomonadota; class Gammaproteobacteria; order Enterobacterales; family Neiellaceae; genus RGIG665. Next base: position 87,770 of record JAFOOX010000053.1, on the reverse strand, counting down.
CTCGAGCTTGTAGGCCCCCTTGATGATGCCGTCCTCGCAACCTTCCGGCATGGCCGGCTGATCGTAGTTCTCGTTCATGGTGGTGATGTAGTAGAAGACATCTTCCTGCTTGTCGCCGTACATCCGCTCCAGACCGTTCTGCACCACCACCGCCACTTCGTAGCCGTAGGTCGGGTCGTAGCTGACGCAGTTGGGGATGGTGCCAGCCAGGATGTGGCTGTGGCCATCTTCGTGCTGTAGACCTTCACCGTTCAGGGTGGTACGGCCGGCGGTGCCGCCAACGAGGAAGCCGCGGGCGCGCATGTCGCCAGCCGCCCAGGCCAGGTCACCGATGCGCTGGAAGCCGAACATCGAGTAGTAGATGTAGAACGGAATCATCGGGCAGTCGTTGACCGAGTAGCTGGTCGCCGCAGCCACCCAGCTGCTCATGGCGCCGCCTTCGTTGATCCCCTCCTGCAGCACCGCGCCTTTGGTGTCTTCGCGGTAGTAGGCCACCTGATCGGAATCCTGCGGGGTGTACTTCTGACCACCGTGGGCGTAGATGCCGACCTGACGGAACAGCCCTTCCATACCGAAGGTACGGGCTTCGTCGGGGATGATCGGCACAATGCGGCCACCCACCGACTTGTCCTTGAGCAGCGCAGTGAGTACGCGCACAAAGGCCATGGTGGTGGAGATTTCACGGCCACCCGAACCCTGCAGCACCGACTCAAAGGCCTTGAGCTTGGGAATGTCGAAGCGCTCGCTGAACTTGACCAGACGCTGCGGCAGATAGCCCTTCAGGGCTTCGCGACGTTCGCGCAGGTACTTCATCTCCGGGCTGTCTTCGGCCGGCTTGTAGTAAGGGATCTTCTCGATGGCGTTGTCGTCCACCGGGATGTTGAAGCGATCGCGGAAGTGCTTGACCGCCGACAGGTCCATCTTCTTGACCTGATGGGCGATGTTCTTGCCTTCACCGGCGTCACCCATGCCATAACCCTTGACGGTCTTGGCCAGGATCACCACCGGACGACCAACGGTGTTGACCGCGCGCTGATAGGCGGCGTAGACCTTGGCCGGGTCATGGCCACCACGGTTGAGACGCCAGATATCTTCGTCCGACATGTTGGCGACCATAGCCGCCGTCTCCGGGTATTTGCCGAAGAACTTCTCGCGGGTGTAAGCGCCACCCTTGGCTTTGCAGTTCTGGTACTCACCGTCGACGGTTTCTTCCATCAGCTGCAGCAGCTTGCCAGTGGTGTCACGGGCGATCAGCGGATCCCAGTAACGGCCCCAGACCACCTTGATACATTCCCAGCCTGCGCCACGGAAGGTGCCTTCCAGCTCCTGGATGATCTTGCCGTTACCGCGCACCGGACCATCAAGGCGCTGCAGGTTGCAGTTAACCACGAAAATCAGGTTGTCCAGCCCTTCGCGGGCGGCCAGACCGATGGCGCCCAGCGATTCCGGCTCGTCGATCTCGCCGTCGCCCAGGAACGCCCACACCTTCTGCTGCGAACAGTCCTTGATGCCACGGTCGGTCAGGTACTTGAGGAAACGCGCCTGATAGATCGCCTGCAACGGGCCCAGGCCCATGGACACGGTGGGGAACTGCCAGTAATCCGGCATCAGTTTCGGGTGCGGATAAGAGCTGAGCCCCTTGCCTTCGCACTCCTGACGGAAGTTATCCAGCTGCTCGGCGCTCAGGCGCCCTTCGAGGAAGGAGCGCGCATAGATGCCCGGCGCGATATGGCCCTGAAAGTAGATCAGGTCACCGCCATCCTTGTCGTTCGGGGCCCGCCAGAAGTGGTTGAAGCCCACGTCATACAGCGTGGCGCTGGAGGCGAACGACGAGATATGGCCGCCCAGTTCCAGATCTTTCTTGGAGGCACGCAGCACCATGGCCAGCGCGTTCCAGCGGATATAGCCGCGGATCTTGCGCTCCATCTCCAGGTTGCCCGGCATATGCGGTTCCTGACCCGGCGGGATGGTGTTGAGGTACGCGGTGGTCGCCTTGTACGGCAGGTGCGCGCCGCTGCGACGGGCTTTGTCGATCAGCTGCTCAAGCAGGTAATGGGCACGCTCTGGGCCCTCCTGCTCCAGTACCGCAGTCAGAGCCTCAAGCCATTCTTGAGTTTCCAGCGGATCCACGTCGTGCTTGAGAATGTCGGACATGGCGGTTTCCTTCTCGAGTTCGTTTATCGAAGTGAGCCTATAAAGTAGACCAGCCACACGCCGGGCTCACGGACGCGAGGGCTGCTTTATGCAATGGCGCCGCCGACAAAGCCGGCCACGCTATCGGATTCTTATCGCGGCTCCTGACCCAGCCGCCGCAGGGCGCGGTCCTGGCGCGATTGTTCGCGGTCCAGTACCAGCATGGTCTCCTCAATGAACGACAGGTGGCGCAGCACCGCTTCGCGGGCGCGCTCGGCCTGACGCATCACAATCGCCTCCAGCACCAGCCGGCGATGGGCACGCACCTGCTCCACCACCTCAGGCTTCTGATAGAGGGTCTGCAGGTTGTGCTCGATGCTGGTCACCAGCAACCCACGCAACCCCAGCACCACCTGCAACAACACCAAGTTATGCGAGGCCTCCACCATGCGCTCAATAAACACCATGACTGCCGCCGCCTCGGTGGCCACGTCGGTGCTGCGGCCATCGGCGGTCAACTGCTCGACACTGTCGCGCAGCCGGGCAAAATCGGCGTCGGTGCCACGCAGTGCCGCGTAATAGGCGGCGATCTGCTCCAGCCCGAGGCGGAACTCGAGCAGGTCGAACTGCACCTCATGATCGCCCGACAGCAATGCCGTCAGCGGCGCTGCCAAAGCATCCGCTACAGGGTCGCCGACAAAGCTGCCGCCACCCTGACGGCGCAGCAACAACCCCTGCTGTTCCAGCTTTTGGATCGCTTCGCGCACACTGGGGCGTGACACGGCAAAACGTTGGGCCAATTCCCGCTCACTCGGCAGCCGTTCGCCGGGCCTGAATGCGCCTTCACGGATCAGCTGCTGCAGCTGTTGGGCAAGCAGTTCCGGCAGACGTGCAGGTTTAAGCGCGGGAAGGGCCATCAACGTCCTGGTTAATTGGTCTGACCAAGTGGTGGCAAAAAATAGCAGATGGTTTTGGAGCTGTCCATAACAGCCCCCGCCCGACCAGCTTATGATGCTGGTCAAAAAAGTTTGCGGGATTAGATTGCGCCGGATCAGCTCCGGCGCAGATTATCAGATCACCCAGCCGTAGATGGTGAGCACCGCCACCACCACCAGCAGGCCGACGATCTGGCGCTTGGCCAAGGTGACGCTATGGCAAGCTTCGACCAACGGGCTGTGACGCAGTGCTTCACGGTCAGCGGCGGCGGTAGCGATGCGCCCCAGCACCAAGGATGGCGCCTCACGCCAGTGATAGAGGCTTTGCAGCCACAGCGGGAAGCTGCGGGCAAAATCACCAACAAACACATAGAGCAGGCCGGCGATGCGTACCAGCAAGCTGTCGACCGCATGAATGACCATGGCAAACGCACGCTGTGCCTGAGGCGCCAGCTCGTTACGCTGGGCCAGCACATGGCACAGGCTGACATAGGCGACCACCAGCACCGGGCTGCCGAGGGCGGCGAGCAGAATGATGGCGCCGTAATAACGGAAGTTGAGCCAGAACAGGGTGGTGCTCAAGCTGTTGACCGTGGCCCCGGAAGCCGCCGCAGCCTCGCGCAGATGGTCATCATGGTGGGCAAGCGCCGCGAGATCCTCGCGACAGCCGGCCCGGATCAGCGCCAGATAGCTATCGCGCAGGCTGGCATCGCCCATCACCGCAGCCAGCACCACCACCCAGATGGTCAAGGTAGCCAGCCCCCACACAAAGCCTTCCAATAGAGCCAGCAGCAGGCCGGTGGCCACCGCCGGCAGTAACGGCAGGACGAAAGCCCAGCGCCGGTCACCCAGAATGCGCCGGTCGTTTTCGCTCTGCTCGGTCTCCTGCCACCAGGATTCCAAACGCCACCAGCCCGGTAGCAAGCGGGCGCGTTCAAGCAGCAGTACCAGTATCAAACTAAAGAGCGCCATGGCTCACTCCCTTGATAACAACTGTCGGAAACGGGGCCAGTCGAAGGCCGGACCGGGGTCGGTCTTGCGGCCGGGGGCGATGTCGTTATGGCCGACAATACGCCCGAGGGTGATGGCCGGAAACCGCCGCATTATGTCACGGCTAACGGCGGCCAGGGCCAAGTATTGCGCATCGGTGTAGGGCTGGTGGTCAGTCCCCTCCAGCTCGATGCCGATGGAGAAATCGTTGCAACGCTCACGCCCCTGCATCCGAGACACCCCGGCATGCCAGGCCCGCGTTTGATAAGGCACAAACTGCAGGACGTCACCATCGCGGCGGATAAACAGATGGCTGGAGACGCGCAGGCCGCGCAGTTGGGCATAAAACGGATGACGGTCGCAATCGAGGGTGCCCATAAACAGCTGCTCGACATCTTCGCCGCCAAACTGCCCCGGCGGCAGACTGATGTTGTGGATCACCAGCAGGCTGATGGTCTCGCCCTCAGGGCGCTCATCACAGTGCGGGCTCGACAATTGGCGCATAACGCATCCCGGACGGTGCAACAGGGCCGCACCATGGTAGCCGTGGTTATCCACGACAGCCAGCGCGTGGCAGCACGCCAGCAGCCATGCTATGGTTGATCGCACTCAGGATGAGATCACCGCAAACGGACACAGCATGGGTAAGCCCGCCGCCACTATCAGCCATTTCCACGTCTGCCCTAAAACGACGGGTCAAGTGCCCCATGTTGGCGGGCCAGTCATACAGGGCTCGCCTAACGTCACTATCGGCGGCCTGCCTGCAGCCCGCGTTGGCGATACCCTCATCTGCGTCGGGCCACCAGACAAAATCAAAAAGGGCTCTTCATCCGTCTTCATCAACGGTAAGGAAGCCGCCCGTATGGGCGACAGCACCAACCATGGCGGCGTTATCGTCATGGGCAATCCGACCGTCATCATTGGCGGCTAGGGCAGCACCCAAGCCCCAGCGCTTTGCTACCACCGCGCCTTAGCCCGCCACCCCGCCACTGCTGGTTTTCGCTGCCGTTTCCCTGTATCTTTTCTGCCCTTTTTCGCGACGGCCGGGCAGGCTGTTCGCGGTAGTTGATGACCTGGCTGCATGCAGGCGGCCGTGAAGGAGAAGACGATGGCGCGCGTAGCAATTGTCATGGGTTCCAAGTCTGACTGGGCGACCATGGAAGGCGCAGCACAGATGCTCGAGCAGTTCGGCGTGGATTACACCGTCGAAGTGGTATCGGCCCATCGCACCCCGCAAAAGATGGTGACCTTCGCCGAAGGAGCTGAGGCCGCCGGCATTCAGGTGATCATCGCCGGCGCCGGTGGCGCCGCCCACCTGCCGGGCATGATCGCCGCCATGACCCCGCTGCCAGTGCTTGGCGTGCCGGTACAGAGCAAGGCACTGTCGGGGCTCGATAGCCTGCTGTCGATCGTGCAGATGCCCAAAGGGGTCGCCGTCGGCACCCTGGCCATCGGCGCGGCCGGTGCCGCGAACGCCGGGCTGCTGGCCGCCCAGATCATCAGTAATCAGGACGCGGCGGTGCGTGACCAGATCCGCGCTTTCCGTGCCGCCCAGACTGAGGATGTGCTCGCTCATCCCGATCCGCGCCAGGTGCAGCCATGAATCACATCACCCGCAAGCTCGGCATCATCGGCGACGGCCAGCTTGGTCGTATGCTCGCTCAGGCGGCTAACCCGCTGGGTATTATCTGCGCCGCCATCAACCCCAGCGACGGCATGGTGCGCTGCCCACTGACCGGCCGCGAGCTGGGTCACGGCGTGCGCACACTGATCTCGGAAAGCGAGCTGCTGACCTTCGAAAGCGAGCATATTCCGCTGGTGATGGCCGAGCAGCTGATGCACGAACTGCCGCTGGCTCCCTCCACCCGCTCGCTGGTGGCCATGGGCGACCGGCTGGGCGAACGGGCGTTGCTCGGGCGTCACAACATCCCCTGTGCCGCCTGGCGTGAATGTCACTGCGCCGATGATGTGCGGCTGGCCGAAGAGACGCTGGGTTACCCGCTCTACCTGAAGCGCAGCCACGGCGGCTATGACGGCCGTGGCCAGTGGCGGCTGACCGCCCCCGGCGAGCTGCCGGCCGATCTGCTCGAAGCCATGGCCCACGGGGTGACGATTCTAGCCGAAGCCCATGTGCCTTTTGTCCGTGAGCTGTCGATTCTGGCCGCCCGTGGCCGTGAAGGCCAGATGGTGTTCTACCCGCTGGTGGAGAACAGCCACCACGACGGCATTTTGCATGTCACCATCGCCCCGGCGCCGGGTGCAGAGCACTGGCAGCAGACCGCCAATGACTGGATCCGCGCTGTTGCCGAGGATCTCGATCACGTCGGCATGCTGGCCATCGAGCTGTTTGATACCGGCTCGGCCCTGCTGGTTAACGAACTGGCGCCCCGGGTGCACAACTCCGGCCACTGGAGCCAGCGCGGTGCCAGCCACAGCCAGTTTGAAAACCATGTGCGCGCCGTCTGTGGCCTGCCGCTGCAGCCGCCACAGGTAAACGGCATCACGGTGATGCTGAATGTGATCGGCGAACAGCCGGTTCCTGCCTTGGCCCACGCCCCTGGCGTCCAGTATTACTGGTACTGCAAGGCACCGCGTGCCGCCCGCAAGCTGGGCCATATCAACCTGCATGGCCACGACTACGCCAGCTTGCTGGCCCAGGTCGAGGCGCTCAAGCCATTGGCAGGCCCCACCCTGACCACCACTCTGGCCATTGCTGGCCAGCGGCTGACTACCCTCTCCCGTTAAGCAGATGCCACGCTGAATACAACAACGCCGACCATCAGGTCGGCGTTGTCTTGGCGAACACCACTGGCGTTAAAAACCGAGGGTGACCCCCAGCTGGAAATGGCGGCCTGAGCCAGTGAAGATCCCTTCGGGCGCCCGCGAGGAGATGTAGGTCTCATCAGCCAAGTTCTTGACCGTGCCAAACAGGCGCAGATCATCGTTCAGCTGATAACTGGCGTTTACATCCCACAGCATGTAATCGTCGAGAACTCCGCGCTTGCCATTTGCCGAGCCAGCCACGGTGTTTTCAAAATCAGCGAACTGCTCACCGACATAGGTACCCCATACGCCCAGCGTCCAAACGCTGTGGTTGTAGCTCAGGCCTAGATTGGCCAGCTGCTTGGGAGCGTACGGCAGGCGGTTACCGTTGCGATCCACATCAGCAATGATGCGGGTGCTATCCAGTTTGGCGGTTGGCACCCAAGTCCAGTTGGCGTCCAGCTGGAAATGGTCGGCAAACGGCAGCTGGAACGCCGCCTCAACCCCTTGATGCAAGGTTTCACCAGCATTGGTGAGCTGGGACGAAGCCCCGCCCGCCTGACTGGACTGCACCAACTGATTGCTGAAGTCGAGACGGAACAAGGTCAGCTCGTAACTGGCTGCGGCCAGATCACCACGCGTGCCCAACTCATAGTTGACGCTACGCTCAGCATCCAGATCCACCGCTTCACCGCTGCTGCTAATGGCATCTTGTACCCGTGGTGGTGCAAAGCCGCGATGAACTCCCGCAAAGAGAGTGGCTTCTTTTGCCAGATTCCAGGTGGCACCAACCCCGGGCACCCACTCGGTGTTGCTGCTAGAGCTGCTGCTGTTAACGTCCGCATTACTCCAGCGGGCGATGTCACGCTGCTGCCGATAGTGCTCCACCCGCACCCCGGGAGTCAGGGCCAAGGTATCGGTCAGTTCAAAACGGTTCTGAACAAAGATCGCGACTGCGTCAGCTTTACGCTGGTCCTGTTCGCGAATGGTGCCGGAGCGCGAAGTTGGGGTGGTGCCATCCACCCGCTGATTGTCCATGGTTTCGCTGTGCAAACGCACCCCGATCTCAGCCTGATTGGTAATACCAAACAGCTGGTGATCGGCAAACAGCCGGCTGTCGACACCATATACCTCGAAGCTGCGCAGACGCCCCCCGTTGCTACCCCGGCTCTGATAAGTGCCGCTGGTGGCATCAAAGGCAAAATTCTCACGCCACCAATTACGGTCGGCACTGTTCCAGTAGACCAGCGAGCGCAGGCTCAGGTCGTCGCTGAGCAGATACTCATGGTTGAGATCCAGGCTCTGGCGGGCCAGCTCCATCAAGTCATTATTGGCCTGGTTCTGATAGGGATCAGCCCGGTATTCAGCGTCGCTCAACCCCTGGTAGGTCGAGTTCGTCTCATTGCGGTACTGAGTGACCTTGATCCCCAGCGCCTGGCGCTCGCCCAAGGTGGCACCGGCTTTAACAACCACATCGCTCAGGCGGTAGTCGCTGTTCTCGCGGGCGCCAGCGCCTTTGCTGGTCAGGCCGCTCACTCCCAGAATGGCATTGTCCCAGTGACCGCCCGCATCCAAACCCAAGGCCCCGTAGCCATTGTCACCGCCACGCAAGGTCAGGCTGCCGCCCGGCGTAACTGGCGGATTCTTGGTGACATAGTTGATGGCACCACCAATGGTAGAGGGGCCATAGCGCAGGGACGCCGCCCCCTTGAGCACCTGTACCTCCTCCATCCGCTCTACTGGTGGGGCGTAGTAGCTGGCCGGATCAGTAAATGGGCCCAACGCAATTGGAGCACCATCTTCCAGCAGCAACACCTTCTTGCTCATATCCGGGTTTAGGCCGCGCACGCCAATGCGGGGGAAAAAGCCGGGGCCATCGGTTTCCACCACGTTGATGCCGCTGACCCGGCGCAGAGCATCCTGCAGCGACAGCGGCTGACTTTGACGCAGGGTCTCTGCATCGATCAGGGCCGCTGAAGCGGGAGTGTCGATCAAACGCTCTTCGGCACTACCCACAACCTGAATGACCTCAATAGCCGGTAGCTGACGCTCATTGTCGGCAGCATAGCTCAGGGGGTGGATAGCAGCAGCGATGGCCAACGCCAGCAGCGGCGGCGACAGAGGGCGGCGATAAGTGCTCACGGACAGCTCCTTAGAGGTTAAGACAACAAGATTATCTGACGAAACGAAATGCATTCTCATTAACACTCGCGCATGAGTCAACATTTCTTAACAAAACCGTCATCTTGGTCTTGGTAGGTCCGTGCGTAGCAACTCGCAGCAGCCAGCAACGACAGGGACTGGTCACCACGCTCTACCAGATCACCAACGAGTTCCGCAGCGAAACGAGGGCGGATGTGAAGAATGACCAGATAACCCCCTGCACAACGACGGCAAGCCAATTTATTGACCATGTAGCGTTGAAGAGGCTGCTCCCCGGCCAATCGCCACCCTCATAGACTCTGACGGAGATCACGCAATTGAAGGGAATGCATCGTTTTCTGAGTTGCTAGTCACATTTTTGACACTGAAGGCGGCTTTCACTCTTTGGGTTACCGGCATAAGGTCAATAATTAGTCAGTGTATGAGCCAACGAAGTGACGCAAAAGCCCGTTGCAGCATGGATAGCGGCATCACATCGTCAGCCCCTGTTGCCCGTATCTGTTCGCCGCCGCCAGACGGCGAACAGAGCGGCGCCAAGCGTCACCCTGCCGCTGCTGCCGTGCCAGCCAGGCTGACCCTGACCTCTGTACCCGTACGGCTAACAAATACAACGTACCCTGGAGAACCGAACCATGAGCATCAAACCCAAGCACCTCGGGCTAAGCGCTGCCATAGCCTTGGCCCTTGGTGCCACCGCACCCGTCAGTGCTGGCACCGCTTTTGTCCATCTGTTCGAATGGAAATGGAATGACATCGCCACTGAATGTGAGAATTTTCTCGGCCCGAAGGGCTTTGATGCGGTGCAGATCTCGCCACCGCAGGAACATATCGCCGGTCCCAACTGGTGGACTCGCTATCAACCAGTCTCCTTTACCAACCTGACGAGCCGTAGCGGTACAGAAGAAGAGCTGCGCAACATGATCCGGCGCTGTAACGCGGCTGGCGTGAAGATCTACGCCGATGTGGTGATGAACAACTGGGCCAATAACCTGGACCACGGCAACATCTCCAGTGGCGGCCGTAGCTGGTCACCCTTTAACTATCCGGATCTGCGACCGGGCGACTTCCATAACAGCAGCAATAACTGCCGCATCTCCAACTACCGCGACGAGAACAACGTCTGGTATTGCGGCCTGTACAGCATGCCTGACCTGCGCACCAGCAATGGCCCGCAGCAGGACTATGCCGCCGATTACATGAAACGGCTGACCGCCATGGGTGTGGCCGGTTTCCGCATTGATGCCGCCAAGCACATCAAGCCTTCAGAGCTGGACGCGGTCATGGCCAAAGCTGGTCGCCCCTGGGCGTTTCTGGAGGTGATAGGCGCGCCGAATGAATCGCCAGCCTTGGCTCCTGGCAACTACACCTACATCAACCAGGTCACCGAGTTTAAATACGGCCAGGACGTCAAAGTCAATTTTGATGGCCAGATCAAAAACCTGCGAACACTGGGCACCAGCTGGGGACTTTTACCCTCCGACAAAGCCACCGTCTTTATCGTCAACCATGACCGCGAACGCGGTCATGGCGGTGGCGGCATGTACACCTACAAGAACGGCGCCCAGTACAACTTGGCCAATATCTTCATGCTCGCCTTTCCCTACGGCTACCCGGCGCTGATGTCCGGCTACAAATTCACTGATACCGAAGCGGGCCCTCCCGCCCAAGGCCCCAACAACTGCACCAACAACGCCTGGAACTGCGATCACCGCTGGACCAACATCGCCAACATGGTGGGCTTCCGCAACTTCACCCAGAGCGCCTGGAGTGTCAACAACTGGTGGGATAACGGCAGCAATGCCATCGCTTTCAGTCGTGGCAACAAGGGCTTTGTGCTGATCAACAACGAGAACTTCAGCGTCACCCAGACCCTGCAGACTGGCCTGCCGGCAGGCAGCTACTGCAACATCATGGCTGGGGCCGATGCTTGCAGCGGCAGCAACATCACCGTCGGCAGCGATGGCCAGGCCAGCTTTACCGTTGGCGCCAAGAGTGCTGCGGCCATCCATGGCGGTGCCAGACCGTGCTCGGGCGATGACTGCCCGGTCGAGCGAAATCTGCCCAGCCTCAACCTGCGCGGCACCGTCAACAACTGGGCAAGCACCCCTATGTCTTATGCCAGTGGCGAGTGGTCGGCCACCGTCAACTTCACCGGCGCGGCCAGCCAGCGCTTCAAGTTTGACGTCAAGGGTGACTGGACCCAGAACTACGGCGACACCAACAGCGACGGCAACCTGGAGTTGGGCGGTGATGACATCTTCACCAGCGTCAGTGGCGCCTATCTGGTCAAGGTCAACGACAAGAGCCTGAGCTACAGCCTGACGCCGGTTACCAGTAACCTCAAACCAACGGCCGATATCACGCCGGCCACGGTCACCGTGCAGCTGGGTGACAGCGTGACCTTCAGCGCGGCAGGGTCCAAAGATAGCGACGGTGCTATCGTCGCCTACGACTGGTCGACTGGCGGCACCGAGGTCAGCGAAACCATCGAGTTCTTTGATATTGGCACCCAGACCGTCACCGTCACCGTCACCGATGACGACGGCGCTACCGCTACAGCCAGTGCCACAGTGGTGGTGGAAGATGGCGGCAGCAACTTCAGCAGCAACTTCGCCACGCTCAACTTCCGTGGTACCGCCAACAGCTGGGGTACCCAGGCGATGGCACTGGTGGCCGACAACACCTGGCAGACTCGCGTTAGCTTTGACGGCCAGGCCAACCAGCGCTTCAAGTTCGATGTCACCGGCAACTGGAGCCACAACTACGGTGACAACAATGCCGATGGCTTGGCAGAGCGTACCGGTGGCGACATCCGTACCAGCGTGGTCGGTGACTACATCGTTACCTTCAACGATGCCACGCTCAGATACAGCCTGGTCAGAGCCGACGGCAACTTCACCAAGGTCTACGACAGACTGTTCTTCCGCGGCACCCCCAACAACTGGGGCACCACGGCCATGACCCTGGTGGCCGACAATACCTGGCAGGTTGAGGTGTTGTTCAACGGTGTCAGTGGCCAGCGCTTCAAGTTTGATGTAGCCGGTAACTGGGCCACCAACTTTGGTGACAACAACGCCGATGGCATTGCCGAGCAAACAGGTAACGACATCACCACCGCAGTTAGCGGCACCTACATCGTCACCTTCAACGATTCAACCAAGCGTTACACCGTTATTGCGAAGTAAGGACGTTCCCGGGCCCTACCTACGGGTGGGTCCGCCTTTCCTCTGGACCTCATGGTCCACTGCAGCGGCACCTTCGGGTGCCGTCTTTTTTATCCGTCGTAACAGTTGTTCACCCTTGAAAGTTTCAGCCGCCGGACGGATTAACCGATACTGTGGCGCAACAGTTTGGCGGAGATGGATCATGAATGACGGACAGGCGTTAGGGCATCAGCCGCTGGAGACCTTGGTAATGCGCCATAGCGTGCGCCCAGGTCACGAGAGTGGCTACCGCCAGCTGGCCGAGGCGTTATGCCGCAGTGCCAGCGCCAGCAACGGCTGCATCGACAGCCAAATTGATGGTGACAGCACTGCACCGGGCTTATGGCGGCTGAGCTTTACCTTTGTTTCTGCCGCCCATGCCCGACAGTGGCAGCAAGGGCGTGACTGCCAGCAACTGCTGGCTGCAGTGGCGCCACTGATTGACGGCAGCGAAGGGCCAAGCGGCAATGGCAGTGGTTACCAGCAGGCACATGGCCGCGCCTGGCACGCCCAGCCTTTCGCCTTCCTGCGCTGGCCGCCGCAAACCATGCCGTTGTGGCAGCGGCTACTGCTGGCCGCACTGTTGCTACTGCTCTTCATTGCGTTGTTACCGCTGATGCTGATCGGCCTGACGGTGCTGATGGTCGCGACCTTGATACTACGTAAGCGGATCAGCAGCGTGATGCGTCGCCCATTCCGCTGATTCCGCTCCGCTCTTGATGGCCGCCAGTAGCGCGGCGGCCAGTCAGAATCGTCTAAGCTGATACAGGCTGCCATGGAGGTTGCACTGTGTTATTCAAACCGGAAACTATCCCCACCGATGCCATCGCCGCCAGCCCGTGGAAAGTGGCGATCATCGACGATGACCATGAGGTGCACAGCGTCACCCGGCTGGTGCTCAATGGCCTGACCATCGATGGCCACCCGCTCACCTTCATCTCCGCCTATTCGGGCGCCGAGGGGCTGGAACTGTTCCGCCAGCATGATGATATCGCCATGGCCTTGGTCGATGTGGTGATGGAGAGTGACCACGCTGGTCTCGATCTCATTGGGCAGATCCGCCATGAGCTGGGTAACCACAGTACCCGCTTGATCCTGCGCACCGGTCAGCCTGGCCAAGCCCCCGAGGATCAGGTGATCCGCCGCTACGACATCAATGACTACAAGAGCAAAACTGAGCTGACGGCGCAGAAACTTAAAACCGTCTGTTACGCCGCTATCCGCAGTTACCGCGACATCATTACCATCGAGGAAGCGCGGCGGGCCATGGCCCGGGTGCTGCACAGCACCACCTGCGTGTTGCGCAGCCGCACCCTGCCGCGCTTTGGCAGCGCGGTACTGGAGCAGTCCCTGTCGTTGCTCAACCTCGACCACTCTGCGCTTTATCTGGTTACCCGCGAGCAGGATCTGTTTGCCGACCAACAGCTACGGGTACTGGCTGCAACCGGAGATTTCATCGCTTGTGCCGATGGCGACCTCAATCCGGAACTGCCGGTGGAGGTGACCACGCTGATTGAGCAGGCTTTGCAGCAGCAGCGCTCGATCACCACTGACGAAGCCCACGTCGCCTACTACGAAACCAGCGATAACACCATCAGCCTGCTCTACCTGGCCCATGGCCAACCGCTGACCACAACCCAGCAGCAGATGCTGGAGCTGTTCTCAACCAGTGCCACCCTGATGTTCGAGAACCTCACCAGCCGCGAGGATCTGCAGGCGACCCAGAAGGAGCTGATCTTCGTCATTGGCGAAGCGATCGAGGCCCGCAGCAAGGAAACCGGCGCCCATGTGCGGCGGGTATCGCGTATGTGCAGCTTGCTGGCCGAAGCCGCCGGCTGCAGCGAACGCTATACCGATACCCTCAGGCACGCGGCGCCACTGCATGACGTCGGCAAGATCACCATTCCTGAGACCATTTTGCACAAGCCAGGGCCGCTTGATGCCGAGGAATGGGAGATGATGAAAACCCATGCCCAGTCTGGCCACGATCTGCTAAGCAACTCCAACCGCAGTATTGCCAAAATGGGCGCACGCATTGCCCTCTCCCATCACGAGCGTTGGGATGGCGGTGGTTATCCGCATGGCAGCAAGGGGGATGAGATTCCTCTGGAGGCACGGATCATGGCGCTGGTCGATGTGATTGATGCTCTGGCTTCGCGCCGCTGCTACAAAGAACCCTGGCCACGTCAACGCATCCTCGAGTACCTGCAGCAGCAACGCGGGCTGCAGTTCGACCCGCAACTGACCGATCTGGCCATCGCCTGTTTTCCCCAATTTGAAGCAATCCGCCAGGAGATGCCGGATGCCTGCGATCCCCACTGAGCAACCACTGCTCAGCGAACGACTGCAACAGATTCTGTTGCGGGTCTCCTGCTCGCCGGCACTCGACAGCGGTGACACCAACACTGCCAGCGACCTGCTGCTGGACGCCGCCTGCGACGGGCTTTCCATCGCCCGCAGTAGCATCTGGTTAAGTGAGCCCGGCCAAGGGTTGCGCTGCCTGCGCCTGCGCCTGCGCAGTATCGATCACCCTGAGCAAAGCCAGCCATCACTGGTGTTGACCGACAATGACTACCCGGCTTATTTCGCCGCACTCGCCAGCGAACGGGCCATTGTCGCCGATGACGCTCACCAGCATCCGGCCACCCGCGAGTTCCGTGGTGGCTACCTGATCCCGCTTGGCATCGGCGCCATGCTGGATATTCCGCTAAGGCACCGGGGGCGCATGATCGGCATCATCTGCTGCGAACATGTGGGTGGGCCTCGCCCATGGCAGCCGACTGAGATCACCTTCACTGCTAATCTGGCCGATCTGTTCGGCCGAGTAGTTACCGCTGGCGAACGTCTGGCCTATGAACAGCAGCTTGAACAGGCCAATGCGACTCTGGAACAACGCGTGACTGCCCGTACTCTTGAACTGGAACAGGCGCTCGATGAACAGCGCAATATGCAACGGCAGCTGGTTGAAAATGAAAAGATGGCTGCGCTGGGGCAACTGGTGACCGGCGTCGCCCATGAGGTCAACAGCCCGCTTGGGGTTGCCGTAACCGGCGTTAGCCATTGCATCACCGAACTAGCAGAGCTCGACCATCGTTACCGCCATGGAAAACTCACCGAAAGCGACTTCAATCAAAGGCTTAGCAGTCTGCAGCAGGGGCTCACACTGGTAGAGGGTAACCTTCAGCGAGCGGCGCGCTTGGTCACCGACTTCAAGCGCACTGCGGCGGATCAAAGCAACGACGATCGCCAGCGATTTCTGCTCGATGACTATCTGCTCAGTATCAGCAACAGCCTTAGCCCGTTGTTCCGCCATCATGGCGTCCAGCTGCAGCTCGAGCTGCCGAGCGCAGTTCAGTGTGACAGCTACCCCGGAGCCTTGGCCCAGATCATCACCAATCTGGCGACCAACAGCATGCGCTATGGCTTTGGCCCAGGCTTCAGCGGCAAGGCAACGCTGCTGATCAGCGCCAGCCAGGTCGAAGAGGATATCTATCTGTCGATTAACGATAACGGTTTGGGTATGAGCGAAGTGGTACGCCAGCGGGTGTTCGAACCCTTTTTCACCACCGGCCGGGCGGCGGGCGGCACCGGGCTGGGGCTGGCCATTGTTCATAATCTGGTAACCAACACCCTGGGGGGCCAGATCCGCCTCGACAGCGCTCCCAATGCTGGCTGCCACATCGAGATCCGCTTTCCGCGCTGCGCCCCGACCCTGGTGACCTGAGCCATAAAAGAAGGCGGCCACGGCCGCCTTCTTTGCTTTCAACCGCCTGTGGCCGCAGCCCGCTAGTCCTTGGAAACCGCGAACTGATAAAACTCGGGGGCAGAGGTGCGCACAAAAACATTTACAAAGGCCAGCACCCGCTCCCTGTTGAGGCCACCGTTGGCCAGCAGATCCGCCTCAAGCGCAATATCCCCTTCACTGTCGATATAGGCCCGCGACAGCCGTTTGGTGCGGTTCCATGTGTTGATCGAATCCAATGGCAACGGCTGATCCGTCACCCCGAAATAGAGCTGCAAATCGCCATCATCGAGGCGAAACAGCGCATAGCGAATGTCATCGACGTTGAACACCAGATGATCACCTTTGTTAACCACCTGCTGGTAGCCCTCTTCGGTCAGCATCGCCGCCAACTGTTCAACCGAATAGCTGCCTTGGGCATCGGTACCCTGACTGGCTGCACGGACGGCAGCTTCATCCATCTGTTTGCGGCTGGGGGCCGCGGCCACCACCGTGCTCCACAGCGTCATCACCAGTAACGCCAGCCAGCCGGCGTGCTTCCAATTTTTCATCGCTAACCTCGTTAACCGATTGAAACCACGAGAGAGACGCTAGCAGATGGGGAACGCTAGCGCTGCTGACAATCCGTATCCGACCAGCGAATTTCTGCGCCCGATCACGCCGGTAGTGGGCGCAACTGCGCGAACCAACGCTCCAGCGGTGCCAGCACCAGCAGGTTGCCCAAAGCCACCAGCACAAAGCCCAGGGTAGTGGATTGCTGCCAGTGAAACTCTTCAAACAGGGCCGACAGCACCACCGCCACCACCGGAAACAGCACCATGGCATAGCTGGCCTGGCCAGCGCCGATGCGCTTAAGCAGCACGAAATAGGCACCAAAGGCGATCACCGACCCGAACAGGGCCAGATAGAGCAGGCTCAACCAGTAGGTGGGGGAACTGTCCACCATCAACGGTGTACCGCTGGCCAGCATTACCAGCAGCATCATCAAGGCACCATACAGCATGCCCAGCGCGTTGACCTGCAGCACCGGCAACCCCTGACGAGAGTTGCGCACGCTGACCATATTGCCGAGCGAGGCGATAAAGGCCGATCCCAACGCCAGTACCATCCCTTTCATACTGCTGTTGGCCCAGCTGAAGTCATGCAGCTCTGGCCAGAAGATGGCGACGATGCCAGCGATGCCGAGCAGCGCGCCCAAGTAGGTACGCGGGGCGATGCGGCTGCCAAAGAACAACCGGGTGTTGATGATGTTCATCAGCACCATGGTGGTAAACAGAATGCAGGTCATGGCCGAGGTCAGGTAGATCTGCGCCTCGTAGACCAAGTAATAGTTAAGGCTGAAATTGCCTAATGCCAGCAGGGCGATAAAGCCGTGATCACGTAACGAAAAACGCAGCGACAGGCCGCGCAGCAGGCAAAACGCCCACATCACGACAGCAGCGATGGCAAAGCGTAAGGTGACCGACCAGCCGTGGTCAGTAACCCCTAGCTGGAACTCGATCGCCAGCCAGGTAGAACCCCAAATCAGGACAGTAAGCAGATAGAGCAGGCTATTGGGCATGATGGCGAGCCTATGGTGGCCGGGCAGGTCACTATAGGCGGGCAATCTGTATACTGAACATCAACAGATTTCGACAAAAGTGACCTGCACAGTTATGCCGACTGCCGAAACCGACAACGGCTATCTCTATCAACAGGTAGTAAAGCGCATCCGCAACCTGCGCGATGCCAACAGCCTGCGCCCCGGCGAGCGGCTGCCGTCGCTGCGCCGGCTTGCCGCCCAACTCGGCATCAGCGTACCGACGGTCAAACAGGCCTACGACGAGCTGGAGCGGCTGGGTTGGGTTGAGGTACGGCCGCAATCGGGCTACTACCTCAAGGCACCGTTGGCCAGCAGTGGCCGACCACGCCGCCCGGATCTGAGTGCAGTGCCAGTGCCGGTACGCCAGCAGCGGCTGATTGAAAAGGTACAACAGGCAATCACCCAGCCCGGTCTGGTGCCACTGGGGATCAGTAACCCGGCGTCGGCCTTTGCCAACCCCCAGACCTTCTCCCGGCTGTTGCGCCGGGTAACCACCATTACCGGCGGGCAAGCGCTTGGTTACGGCCCAATGCACGGGCTGGCTCCCCTGCGCCACCAGCTGGCTCATCGCTATGGCGAAATGGCCACAGTCACCACCGGCGATCAGCTGATCATTACCAATGGCGCGCAGGAGGCACTGACCCTGGCGCTGATGTGCGTAGCGCGTCCCGGTGATGTGGTCGCCGTGGAATCGCCGACCTATTTCGGCTTGATTGAGCTGATCGAAAGTTTGGGCATGATGGCTTGCGAGATCCCGGCCTGCCCCGATGGTGGGGTGTGGCTGGCCGATCTGCGGCAGGCCCTCGATAACCAGCCGATCCGCGCCTGCATCTTCGCCAGTTCGATCAACAATCCGCTCGGCTCACTGATGCCGGATGCCACCCGGCGGGCGCTGGTCGAACTGGTGGAAAGTCGCGGCGTGGCGCTGATTGAGGACGATGTCTACGGCGATCTGCACTTCTCGCCCCAGCGGGCCACCCCGGCCCAGGCCTGGTCGAAACGTGGGCTGGTGCTAACCTGCTCGTCATTCTCCAAGACCGCCGCCTCCGGCTTGCGTATCGGCTGGCTGCTGCCAGGCCGGTTCGAAGCCGAAGCCAAACGGCTGAAAAGCGCCCTGTCAGGGCCGACGCCGCTGCTCAACCAATGGGCAGTGCATGAGCTGCTGGTCAGTGGCGATTATGATCGAAACCTCAAGCGGCTGCGGGCCGAGCTGGCCGCCAACAAAGAGCGCATGGTGGCTGCAGTGCAGCAGTATTTCCCTGCCACTACCCGCCACTCCGATCCCGGTGGTGGTTGCGTGCTGTGGCTTGAACTGGCAGAAAGGCAGGATAGCGGCCGACTGTTTGAACTAGCGCTGGCCGCCGGCATCAGCATCGCACCGGGGCCGATCTTCT
Source organism: Gammaproteobacteria bacterium (assembly GCA_017425245.1). Lineage (GTDB taxonomy): Bacteria > Pseudomonadota > Gammaproteobacteria > Enterobacterales > Neiellaceae > RGIG665. Next base: position 68,865 of record JAFOOX010000053.1, on the reverse strand, counting down.
CGGCCAGTGGCCGTTATCGCCACTGCCTGCGGCTGTCGTTTGGACTGCCCTGGAGCGAGCGGGTCGAAGCCGCTGTGGCGCGGCTCGGCCAGCTGATCAGCAGCCCCTAAAACAAAAGGCGCCCACAGGCGCCTTTGTTCAACCGACAACCAGATCAGGCTGCTTTGGGGGCGCCAATCGGCAACACCGGACGGCCGTACTGAGCCTCCAGCACTTCGGCGGCGGCCAGATAGATGGCCGACAGACCGCAGATGATCCCCTCATAACCGGCGATGGTGCCGATCAGTGCCGAACCGGTGAAGTCACGGATGGCGAGCAGGGCAAAGAGCAGGGTCAGGCTGCCGAAAATGAACTGCAGGGCGCGGTTGGCCTTCCAGGTACCGACCCACATAAAGGCCGTGAACAGCCCCCACATCAGCAGGTAGCAACCCATGTAGTCTTCAGGTGTCGCCTCAGCCAAGCCAAGCTTGGGCAGGACCCACAGGGTCACCAGCGACAGCCAGAAAAAGCCGTAGCTGATAAAAGCGGTCAGACCGAAGGTGTTGCCCTTTTTGTATTCCAGGATGCCGGCGATCACCTGAGCGATGCCGCCATAGCACAGCCCCATAGCCATGATCATGGCACTGACCGGAAAGAAACCGGCGTTGTGGATATTGAGCAGCACAGTGGTCATGCCAAAGCCCATGAGTCCAAGGGGTGCAGGATTCGCCAGATTGGTGGTCGACACGGAACAGCCTCGTTTGCCAGATGGAGGGGAATGTGATCGGGCGCGCACTTTACCAGTGAGCCCCCCCGGCAGAACAGCGGCTGAAATCAAAAATCAGGCAGGTTTATAAGGCTGAGCGAACTTAGTCTTTGCGGCGGGTGATCGAGGCCAGCTTGCCGTTCACAAAATCAAAGAAGTAGGTCTGGCCCTGCTGGCGGTACACCAGCCGCTCCTCTTTCTGCTCGGCCCCTCCGCCACTCACCACTTCCGCTGACAGTGGCGTACCACAGGCTTCCTGGACGGTGAATTTGTCGTCGCCAATACGGGCAAACTGGTTGTCACAGCGCAGGCTGTTGACGGTTTCGGCAGAGACGGAGGCGGCAAACAGAGCGACAACAGCAATCAGGCAACGCATGGCGGGGGTCCTCCTTGAGTGGAGATGTCACTGTAGCGAGTGGGGGCAATGGCTGTCGAGGGGCTGATCTTCACCATAGGCAACAATCTTTGGCAACAGCCGTTGGCTCACCGGCTGCCGGCTCGCGTTTTGCGCCGCTGGCAGCGACAATGATGGCCCGAGTGCGGACCCGTTACAGGAGCAGCGCCATGCAGCGACATGCCATCCCCCACAGCGATCTGGAGGTTTCCAGCCTCTGTCTCGGCACCATGACCTTCGGTGAGCAAAACAGCGAGGCCGAGGCCCACAGCCAGCTTGATCGGGCGCTTGCCTGCGGCATCAACTTCATCGACACCGCCGAGATGTACCCGGTGCCACCACGGCGCGAAACCCAGGGGCGCACCGAGGACTATATCGGTAGCTGGCTGGCCGCCGGGGCACCGCGCGACCGCATCGTGCTGGCCACCAAGGTGGCAGCCCCCGGCGGCCCGCAGGTGGCCACCCGCGATGACATGCGCCTCACCGCCATCAATGTGCGTAACGCCGTCGACAACAGCCTGCGCCGACTGCAGACCGACTATATCGATCTCTACCAGATCCACTGGCCGGAGCGCTCCACCAACTATTTTGGTCAGCTCGGCTTCACCGCCGCCGATGACAGCGAAGCAACGCCGATCTTCGAAACCCTGTCAGTACTTGGCGATCTGGTGGCCGAAGGCAAGATCCGCTACATCGGCCTGTCCAACGAGACGCCGTGGGGGGTTGCCGAATATCTGAAGCTAAGCGAGCGTCACCAGCTGCCACGACCGATCACCATCCAGAACCCCTACAGCCTGCTCAACCGCACCTTCGAGGTGGGGCTGGCCGAGTTTGCCCACCGTGAAGGGGTGAAGCTGCTGGCCTACTCGCCGCTAGGCTTCGGTATCCTCACCGGCAAATATGAAGGCGGCGCCCGCCCGGCCGGTGCCCGCCTCACCCTGTTCTCGCGCTTTCAGCGCTATTTCACTGAGCAGGGGCTGTTGGCCACCAGCGCCTATGTCCAGCTGGCCCGTGACCATGGTCTGTCGCCCGCCCAGATGGCGCTGGCCTTCTGCCTCAGCCGGCCGTTTATGGCCAGCACCATCATCGGCGCCACCACCCTGTCACAGCTCGATGAGAACATCGCGGCCACGGCCACCACCTTGAGTGACGAGTTGCTACAAGCGATCGAGGCGATCCACCGCCGTCACCCCAACCCCTGTCCGTGAGCCAATCATGACCCTGCAACCGCTGGTGATACACGCCTTTCTCAGCTTCACCCTGGCGATCCTGATGCTGTTCGTGGGCAAAGGGCTGGTGATGCATTACGCCCTGTTGCGACGCTTCAGCATCCCTGAGCCTGTCATCGGCGGCTTTGTCGCAGCGGTCATGGTGGGGCTGTGGTACAGCCTTAGCGGCCGGGAGATCGCTTTCGATCTCAAAGTAATGGATGTCCTGATTCTCTATTTCTTCGGCGCTATAGGACTAAAAACCGACATCGGTTCGCTGCTGCGTGGCGGCAAGCCTTTGCTTATCCTGCTCGTTCTCACTGCATTGTTCGCCTGCCTGCAGAATCTGGTGGGCATCAGTCTGGCGCCACTGTTTGGCCAACCGCCCCAAGCCGGCATGGTGACCGGCTCCATTGCCCTTACTGGCGGCATCGGCACAACCCTGGCCTGGGCCCCTACCCTGGCGGCCGACTATGGCGTCAGCAACGCCAATGAACTGGGGGTAGCCGCCAACACCATAGGGCTGATCGCCTCCTGCTTGATCGGCGGCCCCATTGCCAGTTACCTGATCCGCCGCCACCGCGTATCCCCCAGCGGCAATACTGAACTGGACGTGGGCATCAGCCACAGCCGCCCCAATCAGCAGATCGACGCCTACGGCGTGCTCTGGGCCTGGTTCATTCTCAACTGCACTCTGATCATCGCTCACTTCATCAATGAAGGGCTGCTCGCCTTCGGTATCCAGATGCCGATGCTGGTTAGCGCCCTGATTGGCGGCATCCTGATCAACAACCTGACGGCGCCGCTCAAGCGCAAGCGCGGTGGTGAATGGCTGTGGCCAGGCACTCATCAAGGGCTGGCGTTACTTTCCGACATTGCCCTCGGTATGTTCCTGACCATGGCATTGATGGGGTTGAAGCTGTGGGCTCTGCAGCCGGTGATCCTGTTTGTCGGCACCTTGCTGGCGGTACAGGTGACGCTGGTCGTGCTGTTTGTGGTGTTGGTGCTGTTTCGAGCCTTGGGCAGCAACTACGACGCGGCAGTCGTCTGCGCCGGATTCGGTGGTGTTGTCCTCGGTTCAACCGCGACCGCCATCGTCAGCATGAACGCGGTAACCAAAGAGCACGGTTCGTCCCACCAAGCGATGATCATCGTGCCCTTGGTCAGCGGCTTTTTGATCAATCTGGTCAACGCCTTCATCATTGAACACTTTTTGCGGCTATAGAGGGCCATCGATGTCGTTGTTGTTACGTGTCTGGCGCGGTGAGTACAGCCTTGGCCAGCAATTTTGGCTGGCCCATGTGGCGGTGTGTATCGGTTATCTGCTGCTGGTGCGCTACCTGCTGCTCAATCTGGGTGAACAGTTCACCCCAGCCCTGACCAGCAACTGGCTGCCGCTGGCGGTTGGAGGTGGCCTGTTCCTGCTGATGATCTGGTCTCTGACCGGCCTGTGGCGCGCTGCCGGCCGCCATGAACTGTGGCCACGGATGCTCGCCCGTAGCTGGGTAGTCGTGGCCAGCGGGCTGGCCTACGCGGTGTTTGTGGTGCCCTGGATTGCCGGCCTGTTTCGCTAAGAATCGCTAATCCATCACCAACAAGGGCGCCTACGCGCCCTTGTTGTTGTTCAACCGCAGCCAGCCGTTAGCTGGTGGCGAACTCAACGCCTTTATCGATATCGCCCTTAAGGGTGTCGAGCATGCCATCCAGCGCGGCCTGCTCGTAGGCGCTCAGGCTGCCGTAAGGCAGTACTTCTTCGACGCCACTCTTGCCAAAGCGCACCGGCTGGGCAAAGAAACGGGCGTGCGGGCTGCCGGACTCGACGTAGGCACACTCGATGGCACCTTCACCTTGCAAGCCCTTGATCAGCGCACGACAGAAGCGGGCCGCAGCCAACGCCATCGACAGGGTGGCAGAACCAGCGCCCGCTTTGGCCTGCACCACTTCGGTACCGGCGTTCTGGATGCGATCAGTGAGCGATGCCACCTCCTCAGCGCTAAAACTGAAGCCGCTCTGCGACAGCAGCGGCAAGATGGTGGTGCCGCTGTGGCCACCGATGACGGTGATCGACAGCGAGCACGGGTCTACCCCTTTAAGATCGGCGACGAAGGTTTCGGCACGGATCACATCCAGGGTGGTCACCCCAAACAGCCGCTTGGGATCATAAACGCCATGCTTCTTCAGCACTTCGGCGGCAATGGCGACGGTGGTATTGACCGGGTTGGTGATGATCGCCAGCAGCGCCTTGGGGCAGTTGCGGGCAACGGCGTCGGTCAGGTTCTTGACCACACCGGCGTTGACGTTGAACAGGTCGGAACGGTCCATGCCCGGTTTACGCGGCACGCCAGCCGGGATCAGCACGATGTCGGCGCCTGTGAGGGCGTCATCCAGCTGCTCGGCACCATAGCCATCAACCTTAACCGGGGTCGGAATATGGCTCAGATCCTTGGCCACCCCAGGCACCACCGGGGCGATGTCGAACAGCGCCAGCTCAGTACCGGCCGGCAGTTCATTTTTAAGCAACAGCGCCAGCGGCTGGCCAATGCCGCCGGCGGCCCCCAGTACAACGACTTTCATGGTTGGATTCCCCTGATGTGATTAGTTTTATCGGGTTGGCTTCTCAATCCCCGCACCAACATTAATCAAAGGATCCACAAAAAACAAAGACCTTGGCCACAGACCATGACGCGTGTCCGGCCGTTCACCAAAGCTTCCATGCGCCGGCTCACGACATGCCTTGTCTGGCCTTGATGGCGGGTGACAGTTTATGCAGAATGCGTGCATAAATTTGGGGCGGGACCGCTATGAGCTCAGGCAAGCAGGAAGATCTGGTACGCGCTTTCAAGAATCTGCTCAAAGAGGAGCGGTTCGGCTCCCAAAGCGAGATTGTCAAAGCGCTGCAGGATCAGGGTTACGCCAACGTCAACCAGTCGAAGGTGAGCCGTATGCTGAGCAAATTTGGCGCCGTGCGCACGCGCAACGCCAAACAGCAGATGGTTTACTGCCTGCCGGCCGAATTGGGGGTGCCAACCACCTCTAGCCAGCTGCGCAATCTGGTGGTCGATATCGACCGCAACGAAGCGATGGTGGTGATCAAAACCAGCCCCGGTGCCGCCCAGCTGATCGCCCGCCTGCTCGATTCACTGGGCAAGGCCGAGGGCATTCTCGGCACCATCGCCGGTGACGACACGATTTTCATCTGCCCCACCCACATCACCCAGATCGACCGCACCCTGCGCACCCTGCGCGGGCTGTTCGCAGCCACCAACTAAGGGGAGGCAGCAAGCGCTTCCCTGCCCGCCCAGCAACTTCAGCTGAGCCTCGATCGCCTGCGGCGCCGCCCAGCGGTCAGCGCACCACTGCGGCGCCAACAGCGTCGGTGGCCGGGCGCTGGCGGCGATACGGTGATAGACCACGCTCGACGGGGTATGGCGGATCAGCGCCGTGGCCGTCGCCACATAGCGCTCCAGCGTCCATGGCTGATAGCGCCCCACGCGCCACGTGCGTGCCAGAATGCTGCCCTCCACCACATGCAGTGGGTGTAGTTTGAGCCCCTGCACACCCAGATCCGTCACCCGCTGCAGGCTGCTCAGGGTCATGGCGTCATCCTCACCGGGCAACCCCAGGATCAGGTGGGTGCAGACCGGCACGCCATAGCGTTGGGCCCGCGCCACGGCATCGGCATAAGCGCCGAAGTCATGGCCACGATTGATGCGCTTCAAGGTGACATCATGGGCACTCTGCAGACCCAGTTCCAGCCAGATCTCCTGACCTTCGGCCCGCAACCGCCCCAAGAGCGCCAGCACCGCATCGCTGACGCAATCCGGCCGGGTTCCAACACACAAACCCACCACATCGTCACTGGCCAGCGCCTCACGGTAGAGCCGCTCCAGCACCTCATATTCACCATAGGTGCTGGTGTAGGCCTGGAAGTAGGCCAGATAACGGCCAGCAGGGCGGCGCATCTCCGCTTTGCGAGCACACAGTTGATCCGCGACGCTGTCATCGGCGGCGCCCTCATCAACAAAGGAGGCGACGTTGCAAAAGGTGCAACCGCCACGGCCCAAGGTGCCATCACGGTTGGGGCAGGTAAAACGACCATGCAGGCTGAGTTTGCGCACCTTGGTGCCGAAACGCGCCTTGAGATGGTCACTGAGGGTGTGGATCAGGGGCATATTCATGGCCGGCATGCTAGCCAGCAGCGGCCTATCCTGCCTTGCGCTGGCGCAAACCCCAAAAACAAAGCCCCGGCAAGAGCCGGGGCTTGAACAGCACAGGCGGCTGTTATTTTTTACCGGTAGCAAACTCCGGATAAGCTTCCATACCGCATTCGACCAGGTCGACGCCTTCAAATTCTTCATCTTCGCTGACACGCAGGCCCATGATCATCTTGATGACGAACCACACCAGCAAGCTGGTCAGGAACACCCAGAAGAAGATGGCGGCACCGCCGGCCAGCTGACCGAAGAAGGTCGTGCCGTCCTTGGTGATCGGGACAATCAGCAGGCCGAACAGACCGCAGACGCCGTGCACCGAGATGGCACCAACCGGGTCATCAATCTTGATGCGGTCAAGACCGATGATGGAGAGCACAACCAGCATACCCGCGATAACGCCGAACAGGGTGGCCAAGGCCGGAGTCGGCGAATCAGGCGATGCAGTGATGGCGACCAGGCCGGCCAGCGCACCGTTGAGAGCCATGGTCAGGTCAGCTTTCTTGAACAGGATCTTGGCCAGAATCAGGGCACCAATCACACCACCGGCAGCAGCCATGTTGGTGTTAACAAAAACCATGGCAATCGCATTGGCGTTCGAGATGTCGCCCAGCTTGAGCTGCGAGCCACCGTTGAACCCAAACCAGCCGAGCCACAGAATCAGGGTACCCAGAGTCGCCAGCGGCAGGTTGGCGCCCGGGAAGGCGTTGATCTGACCTTTGGGACCATACTTGCCCTTACGAGCACCGAGCAGCAAGACACCAGCCAGAGCAGCGGCAGCACCAGCCAGGTGGACGATACCGGAACCGGCGTAGTCGCTAAAGCCAAGCGAATCATCGAGGTTGATGCCGAAGGCACCTTCAGCGCCCCAGGTCCAAGAGCCAGATACCGGATAGATGAATGCGGTCATCACCACGGCAAAACCAAGGAATGCCCACAGTTTCATACGCTCGGCCACGGCGCCGGAGACAATCGACATACAGGTTGCGACAAACACCACCTGGAAGAAGAAGTCAGCGCCGTTGGCATAGATGGAGCCGCCTTCGAAGCCATCTTCGCGGGCTGCAAATTCACCCAGCACCGAACTCACAACGTTCTCGGCACTGTCCGCACCATCCAGGGCGATACCGGCGAGCATCATGCCACCGTCATACATAACGTCGTAACCAACGATGAGATACATGACACAGGCGATGGCGAACAGCACCACGTTCTTGGTCAGGATCTCAGTCGTATTCTTGGCCCGGACCAAGCCTGCCTCAAGCATGGCGAAGCCGGCAGCCATCCACATCACCAACGCGCCCATCACCAGAAAGTAAAAGGTGTCGAGCGCGTACTGCAGCTGAAAGATCTGGTTTTCCATGAGTTTACCCCCTCGCGGCGCGATTAAATGGCATCGCCGTCTGTTTCACCGGTGCGGATCCGCACCACGTGCAGCAGGTCGGTGACGAAGATTTTGCCGTCACCGATCTTGCCGGTGTAGGCCGCCTTGGTGATGGCTTCAACCACGCGATCGACGTTGTCGTCGGTGGTGCCAATCTCAATGCGAACTTTCGGCAGAAAGTCCACTTGATACTCGGCGCCGCGATACAGCTCGGTATGTCCTTTCTGGCGACCAAAACCTTTGACTTCGGTTACGGTCATCCCCTCCACCCCAATTTCGGAGATGGATTCACGGACATCATCCAGCTTGAATGGCTTGATGATGGCACTGATCAGTTTCATGTACGGTTCTCCCATGGCACGTTAAGCAAACGTCGGGTAAGCCTTATCAAGAGTTATGCCAGCAGTGGCTTTGCCTGATGGCTCACAGATTCCGGGGGGGCGTGATTCTTTTTTGTGCAAATGTCACAGATCGCAACGCACCAAAATAAAGCACGCGCACCAGCGAGGCGCCACTACTGCGACCAACGCTCCGAATCAGTGAAAAACCGGAACGTAGAAACAACCGCGCACCCAGACGGGTGCGCGGTAGCAAAGCAGACAACGTGCTCAATTAGCGACGGATAAAGCTGTGCCAGGCCTGTAACAGGTGGTAGAAATCGTCGATGCCACAACTGGCCGGCGCCGCACCATCAATGCGATCAATGGCCTCATCGTCGAGCAGGCGGGTCGCGGCCTCATCCAACGGCTGGCCCAGATGATGGGGTTCCAACCGCACCTCATCGCCCTCGATCTGCAATGACCACTGGGCGCCGGTCACCGTCAGCTCCGGTACTTGGCCCTGTACCGCCGGGCGCAGGGCGCGCAACAGCTGCACCAGCCGCACCTCATCGCGGCCCAACTCTTCAGTGAGAAACTCACCGAACCCCTCATGCTCCAGACTCACCTTGGCCAGTGGCCGACCCGTGCCCGCTTCAAACTCAAACTGGTAATCCATATACCGCCTCCCGGTTCACTGCGGCCTGACACCCAGAGTTTAGATGCTGCAATTGCCAGCATGCTGCCGCTCGTCACACAATCGCCATGGTCAGGGTACAACAGTCGCCCTTTTATGGAGTAACCCCTTGAAGCGTCTGCTGGTATTGGCCGGAGTGCTGGCATGGCTGGGCTGGTGGTGGCTGCGGCCCGACAACCCACAGCTGCAGCCCACCCGGCCAGCGACCCACACAGGGCCAACAGCGCAGGCCGAGCCGATAATCACCGCAGCGCGCAGCGACGGCCGCCCCGAGGCCAGCCTGCGTGCCGACCCACAGCAGTTGAACGCCGACTGTGAGCGCTTCGAGCTGGAACGGAACAGTCTGCACCAGCAACAGCAGCTGTTACTCAGCGAGATCCGTCAGTGGCTGCCACCAAGCCAGCCCCTGGACTGGCAACTGTTGGTGCTAACCCACCCCAGCCTGCTGTTTGCCGATCGGCGCTGGCATTCAGCGGTGGTTGCGATAGAACCACCGCCACCAGCCGAGGGCATTCGTGCCTACCGCCGCCGGGTGGAGCTCCTCGACTGGCTGGCGGCACTCCGCAAGGACGTAAGCGCCATCCCCAGCGGCTACGCCAGCGTCAGCGAGTTTCTGGAAACCGCCATTGATGAACGGTGGGCGGTCAAACATTTGTTTATCACCATGGTCGACAACCTGCCCCCTGAACTAATGAAGGAGCTGCTTAGCCAGGCCAGCTGGCAGACTGACGACCTGCCATTGATTGACCTGGAAGACCTTCGGCCCAACCAAGAGCAGTGGCAGACCCTCTTTGCACTGCTGCCGGACCTGGATGGATATCTGGCTGAACAACTGCCCCGCTGCGGCTCCAGGACGGCATTGTTGTTCTTGTCGCGCGTCCCTGTTGGCTGGCCAGACCTAGTCGCCGCATGGCCACTGAACGCACCGCCCCGCTGGCGCTGGCCATTGCCCTCGGCCATCGATCTCGTATTATTTGACGGACCTGAGGCCGAGCCGCAGCTGCGCCACTGGCAGCAGATGGGGCTGGTCAGCAGCCTGAAGGCACCGGATCAACCCGTGCTTGATCTACCGCTATGGCCGGCACCCGTGTCACTGCGTCACCCCATCCCCCAACCGCCCCCCATCGCTGGCTGGCAGCAGCGCCAACCGGAGAACAGCTACAGTAGCAGCGAACTGCAGGCCGCCGCCGCATTGCGCCAGCAGCTGGAGCCGCTAACCACGGCAATCAACGATCTCGATCGCCAGTTAAAGCAATTGGATAGCCAGTGCCGCAGCTGGGGCGAAGAGCGCCGCCGGGCACTCGAAGACCAGCTTTGGTCGCTCCACCAGCAGGGTTTTGAACCTCTGGAGCTGCTAGGCCTGGATTGCAGTGACACGACGCAACTGCCCGCGATTGCCGCAGAAGATGCGGGGGCGGCCGAATACTGTCGCCGCTATGGCCAAGCCGAGGGCGCAGGCAGCAGTCTGGATAGCGGCCAGCCACTCGCCAGCTGGCTGGCCCAGATTGAGGCCGCCAGCAACAGCGGCGAGGTCCAGCCGCTGCTCGATCATCTGCGCAATGATGCCGATCTGGCGATGCTGCTGCAGCTGACCAGCCAGTACAGCCCGGAACTGCTGGCACCGCTGCTGGCACGGGGAGTACAGCCAACCATCGGCCAGCTTGACTGGATCACCGGCGAGACCGCCAAGCGGCTGCTTGACGCCGGCCTCGACTTTAATCAGCTGGCGGGGGAGCCGAGCATCTACCGCCAGCTTGCCCTTAATCAGGAGCTGGATCTGGCGACAGTTGAGCTGCTGCTCAATGCGGGAGTAAGCGAACGCCAGCAACCTGATCTTCGCGACACAGTGGATGTGCTTTTGGAGCAGCTGATACGTTACCCTCGCCGCGCACTGCTCCCCCCAATCATCCGTCTGCAGCCACAGCTGCCGGCACGCACCAGCCACTGGCGCCGGATGGCGGTGCTGCGCGAGCGTAATCGGCTGCTTTATCAGGAGCTCGCTGCTGCCGTGCCCGCCCTCGCTGCGGCAGCTGATCAGGAACCGCTAGCAATGGGGTGGTAAGTAACTCAAAACAGCGGAGCAGAGCCGTGTGTGCGTACGGCTAGCCGCCAACGATGACCCAAAAGCACAACGGCGTCAGGGTAGATGCCGCTGACGCCGTCGCCGAGAAGGCCCCCTAACAGCAGGCCTGATCGCAGTGGCTGGATGTTAGATGCCCACTTCCAGGGCAAAGACGCCGGCAACTTCATCGCCGATAGCGCTACCGGCGACCTGATTCTGCGACGCGGTGAAGCGGTCAAGGTTGGCCGCCTGAACAGCGGTTCGCTCGGCGTAGAACTTGGCGGTACGCACCATGACCCACGGCAGGGCAATCCCCAGAGTTACGACCACCAGCAGGGCATTCATGGCGTAAAGCATGGCCAGGTCGAACATGGTCACGTTACTGGATAACTGCACGTCACCGGCCAGGCGGGTGTGGTTGAACAGCATGTTGCGCACCCAGCTCTGCCACAGCGCGAAGATCGACAGATAAGCGAGGAAAATCACAATCTGACCGATGACCGGAATCCAGCCAAGCAACACCGTCACCAGTAACACCGGGATTATCGCCCCCAGTGTGATCAACGCCAGAATGTAGAACTCCTTGGTCGGACAGCTGCAATCAAAAGCATGGTCGCCATAGCGGACGTTATTGATAAAGAACTTCTTGGTCTGCAGCAGCCACCAAGGACCGGCCAGACCCAAGCTCAAGATGACCCCGAGGTAATAGAGAAGGAACACTTTGGCGGCTTCACCATAAGTACCCACGAAATCAAAACGCACATTGCGATAGGCGGTATTACGCAGGTTAAAGCGCATCGCCCGCACCATCAGCCAAGGCACAGCCGGGATAGCCAGCACCATCAGCACCCCATAGAGCATCGGCTGGAAACTGGCGGCCAGCATCACCAGGCCAAAGATCGCAACAGCGATCACGCGTCCGATAAGGATTGATAGCGGATTGGCCAGATACTGGAAGCCGGTCTCATCCAGCTTGGTGTGGCCATAAAAATACTGAGAGGTCCGGACAGTCGCCCAGGCTGAATAGATGCCCAGCGTCACCACCGTCAACAGCAGATTGACAATCCAGATCTTGAAAAACTCTCCACCATCGCCGCTGAAGCGGAAGGTAAAAGTTCGAATGGGGGCTTCGGTCTTCGCCACCACCGTAACGGCGGGCGACGTGGCGTTATCGCTCATTGGGACATCCTTTTGCGTACAGAAAACCCGCACATGCGAGCGCGACCATTGTAAATAAGTATTTCAGGCCATGGCCATACAGATATGATGGATTTGTGAACGAGCGCCGACTAAAACGCCCGTGCAGCAGCCACCCGTTCGGCCGTCGGCGGGTGAGACGAAAAATAATTTACATCAGTGTCGTCGGCTTGATCATGGCTGGCCGCCAGACGCTCCAACAGCACCGCAAAATGCTCGCTGTCGACGCCCTGACTGGCCAGTAGCGTCAGCGCATAGCGATCCGCCTCGCGCTCAAAATCTCGCGAGTAACTGGCGTCCATGACGGCGGTCGGAACCCCACCCACCAGATCGCCAAAGGCGGTGGCATCACCGGCCATCACGGCTGCGATCACCATGATCACCGAGCCCTGCAACACCTGGCGCAGGCTATGTCGCGCTTCAACATGGCCAATCTCATGGGCCAGCACCGCGCTAAGCTGGCGATCATCATCGGCGAGGGCAACCAGCTGATCCGTCATGACAATAGTGCCGTCCGGCAGAGCAAAGGCGTTGGCACCAAAGGCTCCGCCGTCGCGCAGCAGCAAACGGTAGTTATAAGCGGGAGACTGCGGCAGCAGCCGGACCAGCAGTCCCTGTAACTGCTGCTGGCGTGCCTCATCCAGGGTTGAGGGTTTGAGCGCGATCCGCTCCATCACCGATAGGGAGAGCTCAGCGCTTCGATCTAGCGCCGATGCCGGCAGCACGAAAGCAACCTGCGAGGCCGCATAGGGCAAAGCGATGGTCAAAAACCACCAGCTGACCACAGCCACCACCACCACGCTGGCCAGTGCCAGTCGCCAGTGACTTTCCAGCCGATGCAACAGATGGTAGCCGCGCTCCTGCCGCCAACATTGCTGCAGACCATCAACGGCATCGTTGTCGCTGGTTTCGAAGCGGCTGCCATCAGCGAAATCCAGGAAACGGGGCGTGGAGCCCAAACGCGGGCTGATCTGCAACTGCTGCCAGCGGCCATCTGCCAGTAGTGCCCCCTGCTCATCATGCAGACGCAAAAAACCGCGGTCATCTACCGTGATGCTTGCCAGCAAACGACGGGAACTGCCATGAGGAAAGTAATAGCCCTGAATCATCCCTGATATCCCCTGGTCCCGCTCAATGATGTCCGCTGAGTACAAAGCCATCCAGATCAGTGGCTGCCACTTCGGTGCGGCTGGCGTAATAGCGGGCGGTGCGTACCGCCACCCAGGGCCAGGCCAGCCCGCCGGTGACCGCCAGCATGAATAGGTTGCTGAGATAGAGCAGCAGCAGGCTGGCACTGGTGACGCTGCTGACCAGCCGCGCATCATCCAGTGAGCTCTGATTAAACAGCAGGTTACGGCTGCCGGAACGCCACAGGGTGTAGGCCTGTAGCGCCAACGGCAGCAGCAACCACGGCGCCTGATGGGGAAAGAGCAGCGCCACTCCGGCAATGGCCGCCAGACCAAAGCCAACCAACAGGGCCACTTTACCGGCCAGCCAGTAGAGGCTGGATAGGCGCAGGTGGCAGCGGAAGATATCGCCGCCAAGGGACGCATGGTTGATGGCATAGCGGGCCAGCCAGCAGTAGGCCAGCGGCAACGCCAAACCACCGCTGAGCAGGGTCACCAGCAAGCTGCCGTAAAAGGTCTGAAAGGCTTTACCGTAGCTGCCCACAAAATCGAAATGACAGTTGCGCCAGCTGCTGGCCGCCAGCCGGAACTGCAGCCCCGACTGCAACAGCAGGGGCAGCAAGGGCACGATCACCAGCGCAACTGGCACTGCAGCCACCGGCCACCACCAGCAGGCCGCACCAGCGCCGGCCAATGCCAGCAGCACCAGGCGGCCACGGGCAATGGCCCACGGCGAACCGCGATAACTAAAGCTGGCCCCTGCCAGCCGGGTGGCGCCATGCAGATACTGCTCACCCCGTACCTTGGCCCAAGGTGACCACAATCCCAGGGTAATCAGCGTCAGCAACAGGTTAGGCAGCCAGATTTTGGCGTAATCAACACCACTGCCGACGAATTCAAAGGGGTAAAGCATCGGCTCACGCGCAGGCCCGGTACGCCGCTGCGGACGCTGACGACTCGGTACCACGTCAACTGCCATCGCCATCTGATCAAACGCCTGACGTTCAGAAATGTTGTTGCCTGACGGCTCCGGCGCCTCAGTCCGGCGCCACTGCTCCTCTTCCGGCAGTGCTTCTATCGCCCAGTCATCACGCACCGCTGGCGGCGGCGTATCAGCAACATTGACCGGTGGCGGAGGGACCGCAGCGGCCACGGCTTCCGCTTCCAACGCCAGGTGTTCGAGATCCAGATGCAAGGATGAGGTCACGCGGGACGTTTCGACCGGCGCCTCAGCGTCAAACAGCGGAATATCGGGCAGTTCAGCAGGCGGCGACGTAACAGCGGCTGGCTCTGGCGACGAGGAAAGCACAGCAGGCGCATCCACCGCCGCGCTGCCGCCCGTTACCCGCTCCAGCTCAGCGGCAAACGAGGACCAAAGATCAGCGCTGCCGCTTGGACTGGTGGTCAACGGCTGACCACGGCTGCCAATAATGGTCGCTGTGGCCTCTGTTTTGACCGTTTCCACTGGCGCTGCGGGATGATGACTATCGTTGGCACTTTCTACCGGAACCCGCGTTGGCCGCGTTGGCGCTACAACTGGCGGGGCATCGACGGCTAGCGGCTCGGCGCGGGCAAGGGGCGTTAGTGGCGTCACCTTGGGTACGTCGCGCAATGGCTCCAGCGCCCAGTCAGGCGATGGCTGTAGTGAGTCCGGCTGCGGTTTCTTCATGCCTGCTCAAAAAGTCAACGACAGCCTGATTGTAGCGCGGCAACCGCCAAAGAACAGCCTTCCGCTGGTCGGTATTCCTTTACAACTGTGTGACCAGAAACGAAAAAGCCCCGCCGGAGCGGGGCTTCTGGATGGATACCGTGGTTACAGATCAGCGGTTTGGAAGATCACCGTATCCGCCTTGGCGGTGTAGTCCGCCATCTGGTGGAAGTTCATATAGCGATAGCTGTCCGCCGCACCAGCGTCGATCTTGCGGGCATACTCGGCGTATTCAGCCGGAGTCGGCAGCTTGCCTAGAATGGCGCACACTGCTGACAGTTCAGCCGAGGCCAAATAGACATTGGTGTCTTTGCCCATGCGGTTGGGGAAGTTGCGGGTGGAGGTGGAAACCACCGTTGCCCCATCCTTGACCCGCGCCTGGTTGCCCATACACAGCGAACAACCGGGGATCTCGATACGCGCCCCCGACTTGCCATAGATGCCGTAGTAGCCCTCTTCGGTTAGCTGGGCGGCATCCATCTTGGTTGGCGGCGCGATCCACAGCTGAGTCGGGATCTGCCCTTTGTACTGATCCAGCAGCTTGCCGGCGGCGCGGAAGTGGCCAATGTTGGTCATACAGGAACCGATGAACACCTCGTCGATCTTGTCGCCGGCCACCTGGGAGAGCAGCTTGGCATCGTCCGGATCATTGGGGCAGCAGACCACCGGCTCCTTGATGTCGTCCATGTTGATGTCGATGACTGCGGCGTATTCGGCGTCGGCATCGGCACTCATCAGCTGCGGCTGGGCCAGCCAGGCGTTCATGGCGTTGACGCGACGCTCCAGGGTGCGGCGGTCGCCATAACCTTCAGCGATCATCCACTTGAGCAGCACGATGTTGGACTGCAGGTACTCAGCCACCGACTCTTGCGACAGCTTGATGGTGCAGCCCGCAGCAGAACGCTCGGCTGAAGCATCGGAAAGCTCGAACGCCTGCTCGGCGGTCAGGGTTTCCAGCCCCTCGATCTCAAGGATGCGGCCGGAGAAGATGTTCTTCTTGCCCTTCTTCTCAACCGTCAGCAGCCCCTGCTGGATGGCGTAGTACGGAATGGCATGGACCAGATCACGCAGGGTGATGCCCGGCTGCAGCTTGCCGGAGAAGCGCACCAGCACCGATTCCGGCATATCCAGCGGCATGACGCCAGTAGCGGCGGCAAAGGCCACCAAACCGGAGCCGGCCGGGAAGCTGATGCCGATCGGGAAGCGGGTGTGGCTGTCACCGCCGGTGCCGACGGTGTCGGGCAGCAGCATGCGGTTGAGCCAGCTGTGGATGATGCCATCACCGGGGCGCAGCGACACGCCGCCACGGTTCATGATGAAATCCGGCAAGGTGTGGTGAGTCTGGACGTCAACCGGCTTGGGGTAAGCGGCAGTGTGACAGAAGGACTGCATCACCAGATCGGCCGAGAAGCCGAGACAGGCGAGATCCTTAAGCTCATCGCGGGTCATGGGCCCGGTGGTGTCCTGGGAACCGACCGTGGTCATCTTCGGCTCGCAGTACTGACCCGGACGAATGCCGGTTACGCCACAAGCCTTGCCCACCATCTTCTGGGCCAGGGTGTAACCCTTGCCGCTATCGGCCACCGTGGCCGGGCGCTGGAACACCGTCGAAGCCGGCAGGCCGAGAAACTCGCGCGCCTTGTCGGTCAGACCACGGCCAACGATCAGCGGGATGCGGCCACCGGCCCGCACTTCGTCAAGCAGCACCTCGGTCTTGAATTCGAAGGTGCTGATCACCTCATCCGAGCCATGGCGGCAGATCTTGCCAGCATGAGGATAGATGTCGATTACGTCACCCATGGCCAGACCATTGACGTCGCACTCGATCGGCAAGGCGCCCGAGTCTTCCATGGTGTTGAAGAAGATCGGCGCGATCTTGCTGCCGATACAGATGCCACCGCCACGCTTGTTGGGCACATAGGGGATGTCATCACCCATCAGCCACAGCACCGAGTTGGTGGCCGATTTGCGCGACGACCCGGTACCGACCACATCACCGACATAGGCCAGCGGGAAGCCCTTGGCCTTGAGTGCATCGATCTGCTTAAACGGGCCAATCTGGCCCGGTTCATCCGGGGTGATGCCATCACGCGCGTTCTTCAACATGGCCAGCGCATGCAACGGAATATCCGGGCGGCTCCACGCGTCTTGGGCCGGGCTGAGATCGTCGGTGTTGGTTTCACCCGTTACCTTGAACACCGTCAGGGTGATCTTGTCCGCCAGCACCGGCTTGCCGGTAAACCACTCGGCATCGGCCCACGACTGGATCAGATCTTGGGCGTGGGTATTACCAGCCTTGGCTTTTTCGGCCACATCATGGAAGGCATCAAACAACAGCAGAGTGGTAGACAGCGCTTTGGCTGCGACCGGCGCCAGCTCGGCGTGGTCGAGCAGCTCAATCAGCGGGGCAATGTTGTACCCGCCCTGCATGGTGCCGAGCAGCTCCACCGCATGCACCTGGCTCACCAAGGGTGAACTCGCTTCGCCCTTGGCCACCGCAGCCAGAAAGGCCGCCTTGACGTAAGCCGCTTCATCCACGCCTGGCGGCACGCGGTTCTCCAGCAGCTCAACGAGGGCACGCTCTTCACCCGCAGGCGGATTCTTGAGCAGGTTAACCAGGGCCGAGACCTGGTCGGCAGTCAGCGGCTTGGGCGGGATGCCCTGGGCGGCACGTTCGGCAACATGGGCGCGATAGGCTTCTAACACGACAGGCTCCTTGGCTTCAGCTCTGTTTCAAACAGTGCGGTGGCTCGATTATTAGGCTCAAAATGGTTGGAGTATAGCGATCTTACCGGGATGATAAGGGGGTCGTTGTCAGTGCCAGTCATATCCGCCATAAAAAATGATGATAAGACCCTACGCTTCGCTTATGGCAAACACCGCCCGCCTGCTGACGGTGGCGCTGCTGTTGCTGGCACCGCTGGCAACGGCCAAGCAAGTTTATCTCTGTAACGACAACCAGTTTCAGGACCACCCCTGCGCCGACGGCGGTTCCACTAAAGTGGCAGTAGACAAGCTGGCCACAGGCGAGCCAGCGGTGATCGAACCTCTGCCGGATCTGGCCCCCGCCTCTCCCTCCGTGCGTGATGGCCATCCGGTGGTAGACCAGCGCCCCGAACGCTGCCGCAACCTGACAGATCGCGAACGCTCAGCCATTCGAGAGGCGATTCGCTTCTGGCGAGTGGTGCCGTGCATGACCAGCGAGCAGGCAGCGCGCAGCATCGGCTCACGCGAGGTGACCATTTACGAGCTGGGTGGCCCCCCGGGTGATGAACAGACTGAGTGGGTGATCACACCGGTACCGCGCCTGCCCAACCGCATCATCATCCAGCGCGGTATGGTGGTGGCCACTCACTGATGGCCGTCAACCATAGTGAACAACCCGCACCCTGAGCAAAATCAGCTAAAGTGGTGACAGCTGCGGACTGGCTCTTTAGGATCCGCGCGCCAGATTCCTCGTCCTTCGTCGCTGCAACTACGAGCATCCTATGAGAAGTGAACTTGCCATCGAATTTTCCCGCGTCACCGAAGCGGCCGCACTGGCCGGCTACAAGTGGCTTGGCCGCGGCGACAAGATTGCCGCCGACGATGCCGCCGTGGCAGTGATGCGCACCATGCTGAGCCGCACCGCCATCAGCGGTGAAATCGTCATTGGTGAAGGCGAAATCGATGAAGCGCCCATGCTCTACATCGGCGAGAAGGTTGGCACCGGCGGCGATGCGGTCGATATCGCGGTTGACCCGATCGACGGCACCCGCATGACCGCCATGGGCCAGAACAACGCTATTGCCGTTATGGCCGTTGGCGACAAGGGCACCTTTCTCAAAGCCCCCGACATGTATATGGAGAAGCTGGTGGTCGGCCCGGCTGCCCGCGGCGCCATCGATCTGTCGCTGCCGCTGACCGCCAATCTCCACGCAATTGCCCGCGCCTGCGGCAAAACGCTGTCGCAGCTGACCGTCATTACTCTGGCCAAGCCGCGCCACGAAGCGATGATCCGCGCCATGCAGCAGCTTGGGGTGCGGGTATTTGCCATTCCCGATGGCGATGTGGCCGCCTCGGTACTGGCCTGCATGCCCGACCACGAAGTAGATGTGATGTACTGCATCGGTGGTGCCCCGGAAGGGGTGATCTCGGCCGCCGTGGTGCGCTCACTGGGCGGCGATATGCAGGGGCGGCTGATCCCGCGCCATCTGGCCAAGGGCGACAGCCCCGAGAATCTGGCCGCGGGTGAGATTGAGATCGCGCGCTGTCAGGAGTTAGGGCTGGATGTGCGTGACATTCTGCCGCTGGAGCGGATGGTCAAGAACGACAACGTCATCTTCTCCGCCACCGGCATCACCAAGGGTGACCTGCTGCACGGGGTGCGGCGCAACGGCAATATCGCCGAAACCGAAACCTTGCTGGTACGCGGCAAATCACGCACCATCCGTCGTATTCAGTCGATCCACTATCTGGATCGCAAAGACGACGACATCAAAATCCATCTGCTGTAAGCCTGAACCAGGCCGGGGGCTACTGGCCCCTGGTCAGCGGCTCCAGCGCACCATCAAGCGCCTGCTCACACAGCTCGTCACTGCAGGCGATGGCGACCATGCCCATGGTCATTACAGCGGCAGCATCCAGTGCAGTCGCCACCGGCACCAGCAACCACATATAGGGCCGACCGTTAACATACTGTCGGTAGATAGCGCTGCCACTCAGATCAATGGCATATCGGTCATGGTGGCTGACCGTCATGAGGGTCGATAGATAGATAAGCCCCCACTGCCCGTCGCTGTCGACGACAAAGAGCCCATCCTCCAAGCCGCCAGCCAGCTGTGCATCAGCCTCTCGATCGACGGTTAATACCGGTACCACCGCACCTTCGCGATGGCAACCCGAAAAGAGACGCTCGACTTTAACCACCGGCATCAGATCGGCATCGCTGGCCGCAAGCCCTTCGCCCGTCGCAGTGCTGCGAATGGTGTAAGCATGGCTCCAACCATCAGGGTTGGTCGCCAGCAAACAGACATAAAGATAACGGCCATCGCGGCTGGCCGCAGTTACCTCCAGCGGCACTTCGTCAACGGCCAGATAACTGGCGTCGCCCCGCGCACTGGCGATCACCCGATCCGAGGTGGAACAGGCCATAAGCAAGCTGGACAAGACCAGCATCCATAAGGCTTTCATCATCACCCTCACATCCTCGTGCTGTGGTCCCTTTCACGAGGTGAAAAAACGGGCGCCGCAGCGCCCGTTATTGGCCTCAACGGCAGGTTACCAAATTTTGACCCGTTTCTCGGGGGCGATATACATGGCATCGCCCTCCTTCACACCAAAGGCCTCATAGTATTCTGGCATATTGGCGACGATGCCGATCACCCGGTATTGGTTAGGTGAATGTGGGCCAACAACCAAGCGACTGCGCAGATCTTCTTCACGGTAGTTACGGCGCCACACCTGCGACCAGCCATAGAAAAAGCGCTGGGTTCCGGTCATACCGTCAATGACCGGCGCCTCACCGCCGGCCAGCGACAGCCGATAAGCCTCGAGAGCTACGGTAAGCCCACCGAGATCTGCAATGTTCTCACCCAATGTGAGTTCACCGTTAACATGCATGCCCGGCAGCGGGCTGTACTGGTTGTACTGTTCCACCAGCTGCTTGCCCCGAGCGTCGAAAGCGCTGAGATCGGCATCGGTCCACCAGTTACTGAGATTTCCGTCACCATCGTATTTGCTGCCTTGATCATCGAAACCATGGCTGATCTCGTGACCGATGACTGCGCCAATAGCGCCGTAGTTCACCGCGTCATCGGCATCAACATTGAAGAAAGGCGGCTGCAAGATGGCGGCCGGAAACACAATCTCGTTACCGGTCGGGCTATAGTACGCATTGACCGTCTGCGGCGTCATAAACCACTCGCTACGATCGATCGGCTGACCCAGCTTGGCCAGCATGCGCGCATATTCCCAATTCGCAGCACGGCGATAGTTACCGGCCAGATCGTCCGCTTTGATCTCAAGGGCCGAATAATCCTTCCACTTGCTCGGGTAGCCGATCTTGGGGGTGAACTTGGCCAACTTCTGCTGGGCCTTGACCTTGGTCTCGGCGCTCATCCACTCCAGCTCGTTGATACTGATCTCATAGGCCTTGATCAAGTTGGCCACCAGCTGCTCCATCCGGGCCTTGGCTTCCGGCTGGAAATGGCGTTCAACATAGATCTTGCCAAGCAGCTCGCCGACCTGCTGATCGGCAGCGGCAACCGCCCGTTTCCAACGTGCCGGCTGCTCTTCAACACCACGCAACGCCTTGCCGAAGAAGGCAAAGTGGCGTTCATCAAATGACTTGGGCAGGTAACCGGCGTAGTTGGAGAGCAAGCGCAGCTGCAGGTAGGCCTGCCAATCGGCGACCGGCACTGCGGTAAAGAAGTTGCCAAAGGCTTCCAGGTAGCTGGGCTGAGCCACGATCAGCTTGTCAGATTTGGCCAACCCGGAGGTGCCGGCAAAGGCCTGCCATGAGAAGCCATCAAGCAAGGTGACCATGTCGGCGGCCGACTTGGCATTGTAGGTCTTGTCCGCATCGCGGGAATCAACCCGGCTCCACTGTGCTTCGGCCAGCTTCGCTTCAATGGCGTAGACCGCTTCGGCAACCTTGGCACTATCGGCAACCTCGGCCATGCCGAGGTAATCGGCGATGAAGGCTTTGTACTCGCCGCGCAGGGCCACGAACTTGGGGTTGTCCGCCAGGTAGTAATCACGATCCGGCAGCCCGAGGCCCGCCTGATAGAGATAGACCGCGTATTGATCCGACTTCTTGGCGTCGTTGTTGACGTAGTACATCCACGGCATTTCAACGCCGTCGGTCAGCAGCTGGCCCATCACCGCCGCCAGCGCGTCATGAGTCGTGGCCGCGGCAATGGCATCCAGCTGCGATTTGAGGGGGGCCAAACCATGCGCCTCGATTGCGGCTTCATCCATGTAGGCGGTCCAGAAGGCTGCCAGTTTGGCCTGCTCCGAACCCGGCTCGGCCTTGGCGGCCGCCGCCTCCTCAAGAATGGCCTTGAGATTCAGCTCGGCTTCGTCCGCCAGCTGGCTGAAGGCACCGTAGTTGGACTTGTCGGCCGGGATCGGCGTTTTGGCCAGCCAGGTGCCGTTGACGCTATGGTAAAAGTCATGGCTGTGAGCCACTGCCGCATCAAAATTGGCCGTCTCGACGCCGGACGCCAACTGCTGTTGACTGGCTACCGCCTGCGGTACTTCGTTCTTGTCAGCCTGGCCGCAGGCAGCGACAAGACTAACGGCCAGCGCCAGCAACGCTGGTTTAAACAGATGCTTGGTCATTGTGATTATGCTCTGGAGTTGAGTAGTTCCACCGTCGGCCATGGTAGCCAAGGCGAGCCCCCCATCCCAAGGGAAAAACCGACAGTGCTGCGGATGCGGTTGTTACCGGGTATTACGTTACCCGCCAACGCCGATCTGCTGGCTGGCCAGCCAGTTGCGAGCGTCACTCTGCGTATGAAAATAGCGTGTCGGCGCCCGTTCCGCATCGCCGTCACGCCAGGATGCGGCATGGGGCAGCGCGCCACTGATCACCACCGCTTCGGCAGCCATGCCCTGATCACAGCACCAGCGGTTCAACTCTTGCACCAGTGGCACCAGATCGGGCTGCAGCGGTCCCCAGTCGCTCAGATCGAGCAGACTGCCCCAGCTGGTACCGGCCAACGGGGCAATCAGCGTGCGAACATCCGCCATCAGCTGCTCCATCAACGGCCGAGTAAGGCGGCCGGCAGCGGTCAACACCAGCAGGTTACCGCTCAACTGCAATTGAAAACGCCCGCGATCCACCATCAAACTCTCCTGCAGCGACGCTGTGACTTGATTAATCTGCCGACACTTCAAGGCGAGGTGTTGACGGCCTCAGTTGCATAGCTCTGAGTCTGGCGAGCTGGCACATATCTGTCAAAATGGTCGCACCCCGCCCCACGCCAGACGGCGCTGATATCCAGCCACTGCTGCCACCAATCCGGATCATTCATGCTTACCTGTCCACTTTGCCAGCATCCGCTGTACCCCCAACCGCAGGGGTTGGGCTGCAGCAACCATCACCACTTTGATCGGGCCCGCCAAGGCTATTACAACCTGCTGCCCGTGCAGTTCAAGCGCAGCCAGGATCCGGGCGATAACGCCGCCATGGTTGAGGCCCGGCAGCGGTTTCTCAATAGCGGCCACTATCAACCGCTGGCAGACAGACTGACGCAGCTAGCGACTGGCATAGCACCTGCGATTAGCCGCTGGCTGGATATCGGCTGTGGCGAGGGCTACTACAGCGCCCGGCTGGCCACCACGCTGCCTTCGGCTCAGGGCTACGCACTGGACATTTCACGTGAGGCAGTGAAGCGAGGGGCGCGACGCAGCACCGACATCACTTGGCTGGTGGCCAGCATGGCGCGCCTGCCAGTGGCCGACGCCAGTCAAGATCTGCTCATCAGCGTGTTCAGCCCCATCGACTGGCAAGAAGCCGCTCGAGTGCTTAAACCCGGAGGAAAAATTCTACGTTTGGGGCCAGGCCGTGACCACCTGCTCGAACTCAGGCAACAGCTCTATGCCGAGGTCCGCGACTATCAGGACGACAAGCACATACTGGAACTACCGGAGACCCTAAGCGCTGAATCGGTTGAGCGGATAAGGATCAGTCTGTCGCTACCTTCACCTCAGAGTCGCAGCGACCTGTTGGCAATGACACCTCACGGCTGGCGAGCCTCAGCTGCCAACCGTGATCGGATCATCAAAGACGGATTGACCGTCACCATCGACGGTCGCTTTGACTGCTTGGTACGGCGGCCTGCCTAACGCTGGCGCTTCAAGCCAAGGATTGCAAGCATCAACGCAAACAGCGACACTGTTTCAGGCGCGGGAACCTCGGCATTTTCAATAGTAAAAGTCAGACGGTCGATAGTAGTCGGCTCGCTCTCACCACCCACCACCACCCGGCCGATTTTGCTACCGCTATAAGTGAACTGGTACCACGGGAAAGCATCGTATTCGCTGCCATCCCAGTAATCGATGTAAGTGCCTAGGTAGCCGCCAACGCTCTCGCCATTCACCGCAGCTTGCAACGCTCCGTCGGTGCCATAGATGTACACGTAGATAGGATCGCTGGTGCAGCAGCCTGCATCTTCAAAGAGCTCGGCAAACAGCAGTGAAAAGGAGCTGACCCCCTTACTGACGTTGATACTTAGCCCGTCCTGTTCCTCTTCAGGCGCAACATCATGCCAGTAGAACTACTCGCTGTTCTCGTCGGCCTGCCGCGAGAAGGTCTTTTCATTAAAAATCAATTCATTAAGTCCATGGATCCACTCCCCAGGGCGCGCAGTGTAAATTATGCTGACGGTTGCACATTTCGGGATCTTCTGCTTCCTATCACCATTCAAATATCGGCATGCTGGCAAATAGCCCACGGATCCCTTCCCCCCAAGCTTGGCGCAACCGGCGACCATAAGCGTCATCGGCCACTACCCGGCGCTGGCGTACGCTAAAGCTATCGCGCTCTAGCATCAGTACGTCAAGTGGCATACCTACCGACAGGTTGGAATTGATGGTGGAATCAAACGAAATCAGGGCGCAGGTCAACGCCTGATCCAAAGGGATGTCGTAATGCAGAATACGGTCGATGATCGGTTTGCCATATTTGCTCTCACCGATCTGGAAATAGGGAGTTTCTACCGAAGATTCAATGAAATTGCCCTCAGGATAAATATCAAACAGACGTGGCAACTCACCCTTTATCTGGCCGCTGAGCAGGAAAGAACAGCCAAGATTGACCCCTTTGGTCAGATCTGAACTGTCACGCGCTACCACCTCACGCAGCTGTTCACCGATCAGCTCTGCTGCAGTGAACAGCGACGACACGTTAAGCAGGTGCCGCCCATTATCGGTTTTGATCTGCTGGCGCAGCAGCGTCACCACACTCTGAGTGGTGGCCAGATTGCCTGCGCTCTGCAGCAGGATTTCACGTTCACCCATCACGCTGAAGCGGTGCAGCTTGGGAAAAGTAGCAATGTGGTCGACCCCGGCATTAGTGCGGGTATCAGACACACAGATCAGGCCATCGGCCAGCGCCATAGCGACGCAATAGGTCATGGATTTGTCCTGTCAGATAAATTGGGCGCCACCCTGGCGCCCGCTTGAATGGTCCAGTCTAGCTCACTTTTAGCGCTGGCCCGGCTGATAACGACCACCTTGGCTAATACGTGCAAAAGCCTGCAACGTCTCACTGCCACCGCCGCGACGGGCGCCGCGCACCGGACAGGCATCCAGGTAGTCGAGCCCCATCGCTAGTTTGAGGTGATGGCTAGGGACAGTCAGGCCGTTGCTGACATCAAAGGTGCGCCAGCTACCGCCAATCCAAGCTTCCGCCCATGCATGGCTGGCCAGCTGGACACTGCTGTCACTGTGCAAATAGCCGCTGACATAGCGAGCCGGCACCCCAAGGGCACGGCAACAAGCCACAAAAATGTGGCTGTGATCCTGACAGACGCCGCCACCGGCATTGAATGCTTCTTCGGCGGTGGTGGAGACAGTGGTAACTGCCGCCCCGTAAGGCACCAGTTCAAGAATGGCTAGCATCAGCCGCTTGAGGGTAGCGTGGCTGACCGGTTGATCACGCTCAAACACCTGCACGAACCCCTGCAGCGCCGGCCCAACCAAGGTTAACGGTGTCGGCCGCAGAAACACCGCCGGAGCAACCGGTTCAGGTTCAGCCTGGTCATCAAGGCTGATGATCACCTCGCCGCAGGCACGGATCTGCAGCGACTGATGGGGCATATCGAGGGTCAGTACGTCGAGAATGTTGCCAAAACCATCAGTCAGGGTCTGCGACCGTTGCGGCGTGTCCAGCTGCCAGCTCACCACTTGCTGGCGCGCACTGGGCTTGGGGGTTAGCCGAAGGTATTGAACGGAATGACTGACTGCGGCGTCGTACTGATAGTGCGTGACATGCTCGATGCTGAGTTTCATGCGACCTCCAGATAGGCATGGTGGATCGCCTCGGCGATAGCGCCGATGCGCTCAAGGAACTCGCTCAGGTATTCATGCAGGCCATTGGCAAAGCAGTATTCCAAGTCGCCGTAACGCAGCGCAGCATCCAGCTCGGCAGTCAACCGCTTGGCAGTAAGGCCGGCGCTACCTTCGATCTGAGGCAGAATGGTCGCCAGAGCACTGACACAGGCGCGCAGTGATCGCGGCAGATCAGAACGCAGGATCAACAGCTCAGCCACCTGCTCGGCGGTGATCTGATCGCCATAGACAACGTGATAGGCCTCGAACGCCGACAGCGCACGCAGCAGAGTGCCCCAATGGTAGTAATCAGTGGCCCGGTCGCTCTCCTTGCGCAGCGGTTTCATCACCTGATACTTCACATCGAGCATGCGCGCGGTGTTGTCGGCGCGCTCAACAACAGTACCGACGGTAATGAAGCGATGCACGTCGTTGCGCAAAACGGTGGAGCTGACCGCCCCCAGAAAAAGCTGGCTGCGCTCCATGATGAAGTCGAAGAAGGTTTCGATCTCCGATTCATCCACCCCTTCCTTGAGCCACTTGCGCATTTCCAGATAGGTGGCGTTAAGACTCTCCCACACCTCGCTGGTGACGCTGCCGCGCACTGCGTGGCCATTCTCACGCGCTGCCTTGATGCAGCTGACGATAGAACCGGGGTGGCTGTCGTCAAACACGAAATAGCGCAGCACCGAGGCCATGCTCGGCTCGCCATATCGCTCGGTGAAATCCTCGACGGCGCCGGTGATGATCAGTGGCGCCGTAATCTCCTGACGGCCACTGCGGCTGGACGGCATTAGTGAAAAGGTCTGGGTGACCTTGAGCATGCGGGTCAGGTTTTCCGCCCGCTCCATGTAGCGGGCCATCCAGTAAAGGTGAGCGGCGGTGCGGCTCAGCATGATTCATCCTCCAAAACCCAGGTGTCCTTGGTCCCGCCACCCTGCGACGAGTTGACCACCAGCGAACCGGCCTTGAGGGCCACGCGGGTCAGGCCACCCGGCACCACCTGCGGTCCATTGCGCCCGGAGAGGACGAACGGACGAAGGTCGATATGACGCGGCGCAATACCCTCATCGACAAAGGTGGGACAGCTCGACAGGCACAAGGTCGGCTGAGCGATGTACTGCTCCGGCTTGGCCTTGACCAGGGTACGGAACTCCGCGATTTCGGCTTTGGTGGCTTTGGGGCCAATGAGCATGCCATAACCGCCGGCACCATGAACCTCCTTGACCACCAGCTGCTCCATGTTGGCCAGCACATAGGAGAGCTCGTCGGCTTTGCGGCACTGATAGGTAGGTACGTTGGCCAGCAGCGGCTCTTCGTCCATATAAAAGCGCACCATCT
Organism: Gammaproteobacteria bacterium; assembly: GCA_017425245.1. GTDB lineage: Bacteria > Pseudomonadota > Gammaproteobacteria > Enterobacterales > Neiellaceae > RGIG665. The sequence goes on along the minus strand of JAFOOX010000053.1, from coordinate 41,437 downwards.
CATCAACATAGGGATAGATCGATTTGTCGTCGGCCACCCCGGTGCCAATGGCGTTGGCCAGTATTACATTGCCCTGACGATAGACAGACAGCAACCCCGGCACCCCGATCATCGAATCGGCACGGAACGCCAGCGGATCGAGGAAGCCGTCGTCGATACGGCGGTAGATCACATCCACCTGCTTGGGCCCCAGGGTCGTGCGCATAAACACATGACCATCGCGCACGAACAGATCAGCCCCTTCGACCAGTTCCACCCCCATCTGCTGGGCAAGGAAGGCATGTTCGAAGTAGGCGCTGTTGAAACGGCCTGGGGTCATCACCACCACGCAGGGGTTATCTACCCGGCTGGCACTGCGCAGGGTATCAAGCAGCAGATTGGGATAATGCTCCACCGGCGCTACCGCCTGCTGGCTGAAGGCTTCCGGGTAGAGGCGCATCATCATCTTGCGGTTCTCCAGCATGTAGGAGACGCCAGAAGGGGTGCGCAGGTTGTCCTCCAGCACATAGTAGTTGCCGTCGTTATTGCGGATCACATCGACGCCGGTGATATGGGCATAGATACCACCGGGCAGATCCAACCCCTGCATGGCCGCTTGGTATTGAACATTGCTCAGCACCTGCTCGGTAGGTACCAACCCGGCCTTGAGAATCTTCTGCTCATGATAGATGTCATGTAAAAACAGGTTGAGCGCGGTCACCCGCTGCAGCAGCCCTTTTTCCAGCACACGCCACTCACCCGCCGGGATGATGCGCGGAATGGCATCAAAGGGGATAAGTCGCTCAGCGCCATCAGCCTCACCATAGACATTGAAGGTAATGCCGACGCGATGAAACAGCAGGTCGGCTTTACGTCGTTTGCTGTTGAGCGTCTGTACCGAGGTCTGGTTCAGCCAGTCCCCGTAAGGCTGGTAATGAGGACGACAGTGACCGTCTGCGCCGAGCATTTCGTCATAGTGGCCATCGGGTGGCAGGGCGACTTTGGCCATGAGATTCCTCCGTGCTAATGACGTTTGAAAAAGCAAAGAGCGGGCCATGGCGAACACATCCCTCATTAGAGATAGGCTCGGCCGTTTTGCGCCAGTTCAGGACTTTGCGCTGCTTGCTTTGGGTGCAACACTAAAAATAGTGCACCACGTAAGGGCTCCACTGTGCGTCATTGCCGCCACTACTGCTATCGGTCAGCGTTGGCTCCGGCCAATCCAGTGCAATGGCTGCCCCGATCCGGGAGACCGCTGGGCGCCTATTTTAATGACATCAATTCGCGTTTATAGTAAGTTCCCGTTTCGCTTAACCCCGGAGAATGCCATGCATCTGTTGCGCCATCTGACCCTGTTATGTGCCGCCCTAACCACCGCCGCGCCGCTGCTGGCAGCTGAAGTGGTGGTCTACTCCGCCCGCAACGAACAGCTAATCAAGCCGGTGTTCGACGCCTATACCCAGGCGACCGGGGTGAAAGTCAACTTCATCACCGACAAAGAAGCACCACTGCTAACCCGCCTGCAGCAGGAGGGGGCTTCATCGCCCGCCGATCTGCTGCTGACCGTCGACGCTGGCAACCTGTGGCAGGCGGCCGAGCAGGGGCTGCTGCAGCCAGTGCAGTCCAAAGCCCTTGACACCGCTGTACCGGCCCACCTGCGTGATCCGCAAAACCGCTGGTTCGGGCTATCGGTGCGCGCCCGCACCCTGTTCTTTAACCCGAGCCTGACCAGCGCAGACCAACTGTCCAGCTACGAGGCCCTGGCCGAACCGAAGTGGCAGGGCAAACTCTGCCTGCGCTCCAGCAAGAAGGTCTACAACCAGTCACTGGTGGCGATGATGATCGCCACCCATGGCGAAGAAAAAACTGAGAGCCTGGTCAAAGGCTGGGTAGCTAACCTGGCCGCACCGCCCTTTGCTGACGATACCAAACTGCTGGAAGCGATTGCCGCAGGCCAGTGCGCTGTGGGCATCGCCAACACCTACTACTACGGGCGCCTGCTGGCCAAAAAGCCGGAGCTGCCGGTCAAACTGTTCTGGGCCAACCAGGGTAGCGACGGCACCCATGTCAACATCGCTGGCGCCGGTCTCACCCGCCACGCGCCGCATCGTGATGAGGCGGTGAAGCTGTTGGAGTGGCTGGCCTCTCCCGCCGCCCAAAACCTGTTTGTCGATGCTAATTTCGAGTACCCGGTCAACCCGCAAGTAGCCCCCGCCACCAAGGTTCAGGGCTGGGGTGAGTACAAGGCCAACCTGCTTAACGTCGCCACCGCCGGCCAGTTGCAGGCGGCGGCCGTCAAGCTGATGGACCGCGCCGGCTACAAGTAACAGCGCACTAGCACGCATGTAAGGGTCAAGCCAATGCTGTTCAGCCAGACCCTGCCCCGCCTTGCCCTACCCAGCCGCTGGTGGCTGGGTTTGGTGTTGTGCGTACTCGTCATGACCCTGCCGCAATGGGTGGTGCTGGCCAGCTGGCTGGCACCGGCCCACGAACACTGGCCCCACCTGCGCGACTACGTCTTGCCCCAGGCCACCACCACCACAGTGCTGCTGGCGCTGGGGGTGGTGGTTGGCAGCCTGCTCATTGGCGTCCCACTGGCCTGGCTCATCGCTCGCTACCGCTTTGCCGGCCACAGCATCTGGCGTTGGGCATTGATGTTGCCGTTGGCGATGCCGGCCTATGTGCTGGCCTTTGTCATGGTCGGCCTGCTCGATTTTAGCGGGCCGTTACAGTCGCAACTGCGGCTGTGGTGGCCTGAAGCGCGCCTGCCGGAGATCCGCAGCCTCGGCGGCGCTATCCTGGTGCTCAGCCTTAGTTTTTATCCTTATGTTTACCTGCTGGCCCGTGATGCCTTTGCCAGCCACAGCCAGCAGGCGCTAGAAGTGGCTGCCAGCCTTGGGCTTACGCCCCGCCAGCGCTGGTGGCGGGTGATCATGCCCGCCGCCCGTCCAGCGTTGGTGGCCGCCGCCCTGCTGGTGACCATGGAGACCCTGGCCGATTTTGGCGCAGTCAGCGTGTTCAATCTCGATACCCTGAGCGTGGCCATCTACAAAGCTTGGTCGGGGCTGTTTTCATTGACTGCGGCCAGTCAGATCGCTGCTGTGGTGGTGGTACTGGCGTTACTGCTAATGGCCATCGAGCGCTGGCAGCGTGGCCAGCGCCGCTACAGCGGCAACCGCAACCAGCCACTGGCCATCGCCCGGCTAAGCGGCTGGCGCAGCATCCTTGCCTGTGCCTTGTGTGGCATCGTCTGGTTACTGGCTTTCGGCCTGCCGCTGGCCCAGCTGCTCAGTTGGGGCTGCGCCGTCGTAGCTAGCGATCTAGATAGCCGTTTTCCAACCTTCATTCTCAATTCGCTGCTGCTAGCCGGCCTGGCAGCCATGCTGGTGGTGATGCTGGCGCTGCTGTTAGCCTATGGCGAACGCCAGCTGCAGCGACCAGCAGCCGGCCTGCTGGTGCAGTTGTCAGCGACCGGCTATGCCATGCCCGGTGCAGTGTTGGCGGTGGGGTTTTTTATCCCTATGCAGTGGTTCGATCAACAACTGTTGGCTGTTACTGGCAGTAGCAGCCCGACCCTGCTCAAAGGAACCCTGTTGTTGATCCTGCTAGGGCTGGCCACACGTTTTTTAAGTGTTGGTCTGGCGCCGTTGCAAGCGGGCCTGCAACGTATCAGCCCTGCCCAAGAAATGGCGGCGGCCAGCCTCGGCGTGGTCGGCTGGCGGCGACTGTGGCGCTTGCACCTGCCGCTGCTCGCCCCCAGTATCACAACCGCTGCCTTGCTCTGCTTTGTGGACGTGATGAAAGAGATGCCTATTACCCTGATGACCCGCCCCTTTGGCTGGGACACCCTTGCGGTACGCGTGTTTGAGATGACCTCTGAAGGGGAATGGCAGCGGGCGGCCTTGCCGGCGCTGGCAATAATGGCGGCTGGCCTTCTGCCGGTGATCGTACTCGGTCGTGGTCGGAGCCTGCCGTCATGACCCTGCCAGTGCTCGCCCTCCACCAGCTTTGCCTCGCCTTCGATGGTCAAAGCGTCGTCAGCGATGTCAGCTTTGAACTGCGCAGCGGCGCCATCGGCGCTCTGCTTGGTGCGTCTGGCTCTGGCAAATCCTCGCTGTTGCGTGCCATCGCCGGTTTTGTGCCCCCCCTGGCTGGCCATATCGCAGTAGACGGGGTGGTGGTCAGCAGTCGTGAGTATCTGTGGCCAGCGCACCAGCGCGGCATCGGTCTGATGTTTCAAGACCATGCTCTGTTTCCCCACCTGCGGGTAGCCGACAACATCGCCTTCGGCCTAAGTGCATTCAGCCGCAGCGAGCGTAAGGCGCGAGTGGCTGAACTACTGAAACTGGTCGGCCTGGAAGGGCTTGGCCAACGCTGGCCCCACCAGCTCTCCGGCGGCCAGCAGCAACGGGTAGCGCTGGCCCGGGCACTAGCCCCTAAACCGCGCTTGCTGCTGCTCGACGAACCCTTCGCCAGCCTCGACAGTGAACTGCGCACGCGACTGGCCAGCGAACTGCGCGAACTGCTCAAAGCCCAGTGCACCACAGCCCTACTGGTCACTCACGATCAGCAAGAGGCCTTTGCCATGGCCGATCAGGTTGGGGTGGTGGCGGCCGGGCGACTGCAGCAGTGGGCCAGCCCCTACACCCTCTACCACGAGCCAGCGAATCGGCTGGTGGCAGATTTCATCGGTGAGGGTGTGTTTATCAGCGCCGGTGTTGTTGATGCCACCAGCCTGATGACCGAGCTGGGACCGCTGCGCTGCCGCTACGCCCATTCCCATGGTTCGGGTACACAACTTCAAGTTCTGCTGCGCCCGGATGACATCGTGTTGGATGACCGCCCGGGCGATGGGCCACGCGCCACCATTGAGGCCCGGCTGTTCCGCGGGGCCGACTTCCTCTATCGCCTGCGGCTGGCCAGCGGCACCCTGGTGCTGGCGCTGGTGCCCAGCCATAACGAGCATGAGATCGGTGAGCAGATCCGCCTTCGTTTGCAGGCCGATCATGTGATCGCCTTTCCGACTGCTGAGTTGGCATCACTCATGCGTTAACCCCTCGCCTGCTTGCCGCTGACCACCAGGTGACAGCGGAGTTCGACAGCGCCGACACATCGGCCGCAAACAGCGCATCCAGACAGCGCCCGAGCACATCATCGTTGAGATCGTCGGCGCAGATCCCGGGGCCGATCAGCCGCTCAACCGGCTTATTGGCGAAGAACTGCGGGAACATGTGCAAGGTGCTGCTGTGAAAGCCTAAGCCATTGATGATCATGGCCACCAGCGCCTGACCATGAAAGACCTTGAAGGATTGGTTTTTGGGCAGCACCGCATCTCGCCACTGCCGCAACGCCGCTCAGGCGTTGGCGGCGAGCAGCAGGTAACGCAGGTGCAGGGCGGCCACTTGCGGGCATAGATCGGCGGGCTGGCCGCGGTTGTCGATGATGTCGTGGGCAATGGCCAAGCGCTGCTGGCGGCTGGCCTGGGCACTGATGATCGCGTCAATCTGCGCTTCATCAACACCATCACGTGCCGCAGCCCGCTGGCGCTGCAAGGACTCGGGCAGATCAACCACCACCACCCGATCGGCGTGATGCCACAGGCGGTTCTCCACCAGCAGCGGCACCATCCAGATCACATAGGGGGAATCTGCTTCAGCCAGCAGTTGGTGGGTACGCTCGGCGATGCGCGGATGGAGAATGGCATTCAGGCGCTGGCGCGCCTCATCGTCGTTAAACACCAGCCGCCGCAGTGCCGGCCGTTCGATGGTGCCCTCATCGGTCAGCACCCCGGTGCCGAACGCCGCCACAACTTCAGCCAGCCCCTCGCTGCCAACGGCAACCGCATCACGGGCCAGCTGATCAGCATCGATCACCTCAATCCCCCGGCAAGCGAAATAACGAGCCGCCGCGCTCTTGCCGGAGCCGATACCACCGGTCAGGGCGACGATGTAGGGGCGGATTACGTTGGCTGACATGGGCCTTCCAGACGCGACAAGATAGTTGAAGAAAATCCCCTGGCCGTTCAGAAAATCCCCCCTCGCCCCCCTTTTACAAAGTGGGGGATCAGACAACCGCCGGCTCCTGCCAGCCTCCTGATTCTTCTCCCCCTTTGACAAAGGGGGATACAGGGGGATTTTTCGATTCCCGAATTTACATCAAGCTCAAATACCAACTCACAATCGCTTCGCCCCAGAAAAAAGCGATCCAGCCGGCGATGGCCAGATAGGGACCAAAAGGGAGCGGCTGGCTTTCGCCGCGTTTGAGCAGAGCGGCAATGCCGAAGGCCGCACCAACGGCCGACGACAGCAGGACGATCAGCGGCAGTTGCTGCCAGCCCATCCAGGCGCCAAGGGCGGCGAGCAGCTTAAAGTCGCCGTAGCCCATCCCCTCTTTGCCGGTCAGCAGCTTAAAGCCCCAATAGACCGACCACAGACTCAGGTAACCGGCGACAGCACCGATCACCGCTTCCGGCAGGCTGACATAGGTGCCCTGCAGATTAAACAGCAGCCCCAGCCACAGCAGTGGCAAGGTCAGCTGATCCGGCAACAGCATCTCGTCGATATCGATAAAGATCAGGGCAATTAGTAATGCGGTGAAGATCAGCGCACCGACCAAGGCCAGCGACCAGCCGAAATGGAGGGCGCACCAGCCAAAGGCCAAGCCGGTGAGCAGTTCAACCAGTGGGTAGCGGCCACTAATAGGCGCTGCGCACTGCCGACACGTGCCGCGCAGCAGCAGCCAGGAGATAACCGGAATATTGTCCCACGGCTTGATCGCAGTGCCGCACTTGGGGCAGCCCGACTTGGGTAACACCAAGTTGTATATTGCTGGCAGTGGCGGCTGCTCTGCTGGTAGATTTAGCTCCGGCCAGTTCAACTGTACCTCGCCACGAAACTGGCGCATCATCATCAACGGCAGGCGATGAATAACCACATTGAGGAAACTGCCAAGCAGTAACCCCAGCAGCAGGCAACAACCGACCACCAAGGTAGGATGCTGGTGCGCAACTAATGCCAAATCGGTCATTACACCACCGAGCCCATGCTAAAGATGGGCAGGTACATGGCAATGATCAAACCACCCACCAGCGTGCCCAGAACTACCATAATTAGCGGCTCCAGCAAACTCGTCAGAGCATCCACCGCATCATCCACCTGCTGCTCATAGACATTGGCGATCTTGGCCAACATATCGTCCACCGCGCCAGATTCCTCACCGATGGCCACCATCTGCACCACCATATCGGGGAAGGCATTGGTCATGCGCATGGCGATATTCATCTGCATGCCGGTTTCCACCTCACGGCGGATAGTTAAAATTGCATCGCGGTAAAAGGCGTTGCCGGAAGCACCAGCCGCCGACTCCAGGGCACTGATCAAAGGCACCCCGGAGGCAAAGGTGGTCGACAAGGTGCGGGCAAAACGGGCTACCGCCGCCTTGTGCAAAATTCCACCAATAATGGGCAGTTTCAGTATCATCAGATCATTGCGGTCTTTCACCTTTTTGCTGCGGATCAGCGCCTCTTTATAGGCATAGCCCAAGGCCACCACCACCCCCAACATGAGCCACCAGTACTCTTGCATAAATTCGGACATGTTAATGACCATAATGGTAAAGGCTGGCAGCTGGGCACCAAATCCCTCAAAAATCTCTTTAAAGGTAGGCACCACCTTAATCAACAAAATAGCGGTAACAATAATGGCTACCACCACTACTGCTGCTGGGTAGAAAAGCGCTTTCTTGATTTTTGATTTCAGCGCTTCGGCTTTTTCTTTATACGTAGCAACCCGACCATAGATGGTATCGAGAGACCCCGATTGCTCACCCGCACCGATTAGATCGCAGTAGAGCGCATCAAAATAACGGGGGTGTTGACGAAGACATTCGGCCAGCGGCAGCCCGGCAGCAAGCTCATTTTTGATGCTGGCGATCAGCTCGCGCATCTTCTCTTTTTCATGGCCCTTGCCGATCATCTCAAACGACTGCACCAGAGGCACACCGGCACCAAGCATGGTGGCGATCTGGCGGGTGATGATGGCAATATCCATCGGCGTAATACCGCCGCCGAGATTAAGCAGCGGCTTGGGCTTTTTCTTGACGCCCGAGGGGATTACCCCCTGGTTGCGCAGCAGCGCCTTGGCTTCGTTAACGCTTTGGGCGCGGATCTCGCCCGAGACTTGGTCGCCGCGCTTGTTAACTCCTTTCCAGGTGTACAAATCAACGTTAGGGGCCTTAGGGGATTTTTTGCTGCTCTGTGCCACTGTTGCCATGCTGTTCAATCCTGTGAGTTGGCGCTGCTGCTGCGGCTTAGGCCGTTAGAATGCGGTAACCCGCTCCACTTCGACAAGGCTGGTCACGCCATCAGCCGCCTTTTTCAATGCTGACTGGCGCAGGTTCTTCACCCCTTCCCTCCCCGCTTGGGCGGCGATATCGAGGGAGTTACCCCCCTCCATGATGATCTTGGCCAGCCGCTCGGTGATCGGCATCACCTCATAGATACCGACCCGCCCTTTATAACCGCCAGTGCAAGCATCGCAACCCACCGGCTTGTAGATCGTGAAGCCAGCGGCAATTTGCTCCTCCGTATAGCCTAGTTCCTTAAGTTGCTGTGGGCCGATCGGCTCGGGCGCCTTGCAATGGCTGCATAGGCGACGGGCCAGACGCTGGGCGATGATCAGGCTGACCGAGCTGGCCACGTTGTAGCTAGGCACACCCATATTGAGCAGACGGGTCAGAGTCTCAGCGGCTGAGTTGGTGTGCAGGGTGCTCAACACCAGATGGCCTGTCTGGGCGGCTTTAATGGCGATCTCCGCCGTTTCCAGGTCGCGAATCTCCCCCACCATCACCACATCAGGGTCTTGGCGCAAAAAGGCGCGCAGCGCGCTGGGAAAGGTCAACCCGGCTTTGGGATTCACCTGCACCTGGTTGATGCCAGGCAGGTTGATTTCAACCGGGTCTTCGGCGGTGGCGATATTACGATCAGCAGTGTTAAGAATATTCAGGCCAGTATAGAGCGATACAGTTTTACCGGAACCGGTAGGGCCCGTCACCAGAATCATCCCCTGCGGTTGAGCCAGCGCCTTCATATAAAGCGCTTTCTGCTCCGGTTCATAACCCAGCACATCGATACCCAGCTGAGCACTGCTGGAATCAAGAATACGCATCACAATTTTCTCGCCCCACAGCGTGGGTAGGGTCGAGACGCGGAAATCAATTGCTTTGGTGCGAGACAGTCTCAACTTGATACGGCCATCCTGCGGTACTCGCCGCTCGGCGATATCCAGCTTGGCCATCACCTTCAAGCGGGCTGCGATTCGGCCAGACATGGAAACCGGGGGTGCAGAGATTTCATGTAGCAGGCCATCGATACGAAAACGGACGCGATAGCTATACTCATAGGGCTCAAAATGAAGGTCAGAAGCGCCCTTCTTGATCGCATCCGTAAGTAACTTGTTAATATAGACCACAATTGGCGCGTCATCTTTATCGGCCATAATCGCTGAGTCGTCACGGCCTTCTGTATCAGCGACTTCTATGCCACTCAGTTCTTTCTCATCGATGGCACCTAAATCAAGCCCCGAAGAATCACCCCCTATCAGCTTTTCAATAGCCTTGGTCAGCGCCGCAATCTCGACCAGTACTGGTTCGGTACGCATGCCGCAATTGAACTGGAATTCTTCCAGTGCAGCTAAATTGGTCGGATCGGCGGTAGCGATATGCAGTCTGTTATCTTTGATAAAGAGTGGTAGTACGTGGTGCTTATGGATCAGCTTTTCATTGCGATACTGTTCAGGCAGCTCTTCAGGGTTATGTTTCCCGATATCCTCTATTGGCATCCCGTAATTGTCGGATAATAATTCAGCCAAAGGACGACTTTGAATGCGTTTCTGCTCAAAGAGAAAGAAGATCAGCGGGAGTTGAGCTTCAACTGCCTTAAAAGCGTAGATTTGAAGTTCTTCTCTATTAAGAACCCCATATCTTGATAGAAGGTTGCACAGTGCAGAATTGGCATCACTCATCTATATACTCATCAAAATTGAACGGGCTCAGTCGATATCGGTAATTCGCTAAGCATCGATATTGAGGATGGTGATATTACTGTGCCATCGTAAAAGTAAAGCTAGAGGCAACCTCTAGCTTTACTCTAAACCGATGCATGTCTAAACGTTGTGTAAGCGCTTAATTGCCATCACAGCGAATGCCACGACCTGGAGTGGTAACCGCGCAGCCAGTGCCTGAAAGGTTCCAATCGATTGCGCCGGTAGCTCGCACCAGCGGTTCCAAAGTCAGCTCTAGCATGGTTCCCGTATCGTCAGTTCCTGTAGTAGTGATGGAGATAATGCCGTCCTCAACACTTACTGCATCTACATACGCAATATCTGCACCATCATTACCCGCGGCGATGGCTGGACCGATGTCTTGGACCCCACTATCACAACCACTCAGAGTGCCAGTTTGCATGTAACACATGCCCACTTGTGTCTTCAAGCCAGCGATACCCGAAACAGCGCCACTAACTTTCGAACGTTGGGTGTAATCCTGATACGCCGGCAGCGCGATGGCGGCCAAAATACCGATGATCGCGACCACGATCATCAATTCAATCAAAGTAAAACCACGTTGAGTCTTCATCTACTTCATCTCCCGATGGGGTTGGTTTCAGCTTACCTAGGGCTGGCCGGTGGTTCCGGCTACGCCCTGGGTTGCTGGGTTGAGCGACACAGTGCGACACATACTTGCACGGCCTGACCGTTTACACGGCAACGCCGGACGGGGAGCAAATTGCAACCCAAACAGCCCTTCTCGGGCCAACGGCCCCAGAGTCGGGAGCAGGGTGCCTACCGTGGCAGGCTATAGTTTAGGGCCTGCGCACAAGAACCGTCGATACTCGTTCACAGAATCTCGATCTCTCTCACAAAGTGTCATAAAATTTTACAGAAGTCAACGAGCACCACACTGACCTTGCCAGTAGCCAAAACTGTGCTAGCGACGGAAGGTGCAAGACGAAAGTCGCAAGTGAGAAGCAAGACGCTGGAAGCTTGCCCCTTCCGTCTCGCCCCTTGCCTCCCCCTTTGGCAAAGGGGGGGGGGATAGCCGGGCGCCGCAGGCGACTCGGCGTCGCCAACGCGGTTGGCAGCAATAGCCGTTACGGCGGCAATACCCCACCATCAAAGCCGGTTAACGCCGCAGCCAAAGCATCATCGCTCAGCGGCTGCTGCCAACGGTTGGCATGCACCAGCTCGGTCAGCGGCAGGCGCTGACGCCAACCGGCGCTAGCCAGTTCCGGGGCAGGCAGAAACTCGCTGACGTAGCCGATACACAGGTAAGCCAGCGGGTAGACATGCGGGGGCAGCTGCAACAGCTCGGCCAGTTTCTGGTTGTCGAGGATGCTCACCCAGCCGACGCCGATCCCCTCGGCGCGGGCCGCCAGCCACAGGTTCTGCACTGCCAGACAGGCGGAGAACAGATCCATCTCGAGGATGCTGGTGCGCCCCAGCACATGGGGGCCGCCGCGCTGGCGGTCGCAGGTGATGCAGAGGTTGATGGGCGCTTCGATGATCCCCTGCAGCTTGAGGCGGCGATAGAGCGCCCCCTGCTCGCCGGCAAACAGCTGGGCGGCATCGCCATTGGCGACATCAAACAGCCCTTTGACCTGCTGCTTGATGGCGGGAGCGTCAATGACGATGAAATCCCAGGGCTGCATAAAGCCCACCGACGGTGCGTGGTGGGCGGCGTGCAGCAGCCGCGCCAGCAGCGCGGGCGGAATGGCGGTCGGCAGAAACTGCGAGCGCACGTCGCGGCGCTCAAAGATGGCGCGATAGACCGCCTGCCGTTCGCTGCTGCTGAAGGCGTTGTCCATCGGCCATCTCCTTGTGGTTAGCGGCCCTGTCCGGCCACCAGGGTTTCGTAGTTGCCGCTGAAGTCTTTCACCCCGGTCGGGGTGATCTCGATGATGCGGGTCGCCAGCGACGACACGAATTCGCGGTCATGGCTGACGAAGAACAGGGTACCTTGGTACTTTTCCAGCGCCATGTTCAGGGATTCAATCGATTCCATATCCAGGTGGTTGGTCGGTTCGTCCATCACCAGAATGTTGGGGCGCTGCAGCATCAGTTTGCCGAATAGCATCCGCCCCTGCTCACCACCGGAGATCTTGGTCACCGATTTTTTGATGTCGTCGCCAGAGAACAGCAGCTGGCCGAGCACGGCACGCACCACCTGATCATCATCCTTGGGCTGACGCCACTGGCTCATCCAGTCGAACAGGTTCAGATCCTCGGCAAAGTCGGCTGCGTGATCCTGGGCGTAGTAGCCGATGTTGACGTTTTCCGACCACTTCACCTTGCCCTTGTCGGCTTCAATCTCGCCCATCAGGCAGCGCAGCAGGGTGGTTTTACCGGCGCCGTTGGGGCCGATGATCGCCACCTTCTCGCCCACTTCCACCATCATGTTGAGGTTTTTGAACAAGCTGACACCGTCAAAGCCCTTGCTCAGCACTTCGATTTCGAGGGCGAGGCGGAACAGTTTTTTATCCTGATTGAAGCGGATAAAGGGGTTCTGACGGCTGGAGGCCTTGACCTCGGTCAGCTGGATCTTGTCGATCTGGCGGGCCCGTGAGGTGGCCTGGCGAGCCTTGGAGGCGTTGGCAGAGAAGCGGGCCACGAACGCCTTGAGCTCTTCGAGCTGGGCCTGCTTTTTGTCGTTGTCGGCCAGCAGTTGGCTGCGCGCCAGCAGCGCTGCTTCCATGTACTGGTCGTAGTTGCCGGGGTAGAGGCGGATCTCGCCGTAATCGACGTCAGCCATGTGGGTGCAGACGCTGTTCAGGAAGTGGCGATCGTGGCTGATGATGATCATAGTGCTGCTGCGGTTGTTGAGCACATCTTCCAGCCAGCGGATGGTGTTGATATCCAGGTTGTTGGTCGGCTCATCGAGCAGCAGCACGTCCGGGTCGGCAAACAGCGCCTGGGCCAGCAGCACACGCAGCTTCCAGCCCGGCGCCACCGCGCTCATCAGGCCAAAGTGCTGTTCGACCGGAATGCCGACGCCAATCAGCAGCTCGCCGGCGCGCGATTCAGCGGTGTAGCCATCCATCTCAGCGAACTGGGTCTCCAGCTCCGCTACCTTGATGCCGTCGTCGTCGCTCATCTCCGGCAGGTTGTAGATGCGGTCACGCTCGCGCTTCACTTCCCACAGCTCGGCGTGGCCCATGATCACGGTATCGATGACGGTGAAGTTCTCGTAGGCGAACTGATCCTGCTTGAGCTTGCCGATACGGGCGTTGGGTTCCAGCGACACGACCCCGGAGGTCTGGGCCAGATCGCCGCCGAGGATCTTCATAAAGGTCGACTTGCCGCACCCATTGGCGCCAATGAGGCCATAGCGGCCACCCGGGCTGAACTTGACCGAGACGTTTTCGAACAACGGCTTGGCGCCGAATTGCATGGTGATGTTGGCAGTACTGATCACGACGGGCATCCACAGAAAATGAGAGGTTGGGCACGCTTTGCGGCCGAGGCTGGGCATGATAGTGCAGCAGCGCGCAAATGTTGCGCGCTTTTTGTGAACGGGACTGTGGTTGGCACCAGTTACAGCACGATGATCTCTCCACTGCGGAGATAGAGAAGCCGGTCAATGCCATCAGCAGCCTTTCAAACTATGGTTGTGGCACCAGCGCAAGCGGAGTCCACGCCATGCACCATCAGCAGCTCAAGCCTTTCCCCGAGAATTTTCTGTGGGGGGCCGCCTCCGCCGCCTATCAGGTTGAGGGCGCATGGGATGCCGACGGCAAGGGACCATCGGTGTGGGACCCCTTCACCAAAGAGCCGGGGCGCACCTTCAAGGGCAGCAACGGCGATGTCGCGGTCGACCACTACCACCGCATGGAGGAGGACGTGGCGCTGATGGCCGAGATGGGGCTCAAGGCCTACCGCTTTTCGGTCAGCTGGCCGCGCATCTTCCCCACTGGCCGTGGCCAGCCCAACGAGGCGGGGCTGGCCTTCTACCAGCGGCTGATCGACGCCCTGCGCAACCACGGCATCGAGCCGGTGCTGACCCTCTATCACTGGGATCTGCCCCAGGCGCTGCAGGATGACTACGGTGGCTGGGAGAGTCGCCAGATCATCGCCGACTTCGAGCATTACTGCCTCACCCTGTTTCAGCGTTTTGGCCAGCAGGTGAAGTACTGGGTGTCGCTGAACGAGCAAAACTACAACCTGGTGAACGCCTATCTGCTCGGCACTCACCCACCGGCAGTGCAGGACCCCAAACGCTTTTACGCCGCCAACCATATCGCCTTTATCGCCAATGCGCGGGTGATCGCTGCCTTTCGCCAGCAGGTGCCCGATGGCCTGATCGGCCCCAGCTTTGCCTTTATCCCCTGTTATCCCGCCTCCTGCGCGCCGGCCGACCTCTTGGCGTACGAGAACGCCGAGGAGTTCAACAACCACTGGTGGCTGGATAGCTACTGCTTCGGCCGCTACCCCCAAGCGGCACTGGCCTGGCTGCAAGCCCAGGGGCAAGCGCCTGAGATCCTGCCCGGCGATCTGGAGACGCTCGCCGCTGGCCGCCCCGATTTTGTCGGGGTCAACTACTACCAGAGCCTGACCTACAGCGATAACGGCCTGGATGGGGTGACCTTGCAGCGCATCAACACCAGTGGCACCAAGGGCACCACCCCCAGCAGCGGCGTGCCCGGCCTTTTCCGTACCGTGACCAACCCCCACCTGCAGACCACCAACTGGGACTGGGCGATCGACCCCAACGGCCTGCGCCTCGCCCTGCGCCGCATCGCCAGCCGTTACGCCCTGCCAGTGCTGATCACCGAAAACGGCCTGGGCGAGTTCGACAGCCTCACCAGTGATGAGCGGGTGCATGACCACTACCGCATCGACTATCTGCGCCAGCACCTTGAAGCCTGCCAGCTAGCCATCAGCGATGGCGTTGAGCTGCTCGGCTACTGCGCCTGGTCCTTTACCGACATTCTCAGCTGGCTCAACGGCTACCAAAAGCGCTACGGCTTTGTTTACGTCAACCGCGATGAGCAGGACCCGCGCGACCTCAAGCGCATCCGTAAGGACAGCTTTTTCTGGTATCAGCAGGTGATCGCCAGCAACGGCGCCGACATTGTGCTTGCCTTGCCAAGAATGACGTGAATGCTGCTATGCGGTAGATGCGCCTGTGGCGTGAGGTGGCGGCTGCGCCGAAAGCGTTGGGTGCCGCTTGGCGGCTAAAGTTAGCGCCATCAAAAAACCGCTGTCTCCAGCGGCTTTTTTCATCGGCCTGCGGTTACAGGGCGGTGGCATTCTCAGCTAGGTATCTGGCCACGCCTTCGGGCGAAGCGTCCATCCCTTTGGCCCCTTTCTTCCAGCCGGCCGGGCAGACTTCGCCATGCTCTTCGGTGAATTGCAGGGCATCTACCAGCCGCAGCATCTCGTCGAAGCAGCGCCCCAGCGGCAAGTCATTGACCACCTGGTGGCGAACTATCCCTTTGGTATCAATCAGGAAACTGCCGCGCAAGGCAACGCCGGCTTCCGGATGCTCGACATCATAGGCCTGACAGATGCTGTGTTTAACATCAGCCACCAAGGTGTACTTGACCGGGCCGATGCCGCCTTTGTCGACCGGGGTGTTACGCCAGGCGTTATGGGTGAACTGGCTGTCGATGGAGATGCCGATCAGCTCGACATCGCGCTTGGCGAATTCAGCCGCGCGATGGTCGGCGGCGATCAGCTCCGACGGGCAGACAAAGGTGAAGTCCAGCGGGTAAAAGAAGATCACCGCGTACTTGCCGTTGATCACTTCCTTAAGATTGTAACTATCGACGATCTCACCGTTACCAAGGACGGCAGCAGCGGTGAAATCGGGGGCGGGACGTCCTACCAGTACGCTCATGTCTGACTCCATTTTCCGTTGTGACAGAACAAGTTACTGCGGAACCCAAGGACTTTTGGTGGTTCTTGGGCCCAGTCCGATTATAGGGATGTCAACGCTAATAACCAACCGGAAAACTCGGGTTTATGCCGGCCGCCGCCACATCACGACGGCCGGAAACCCACTTTCGGCTTTAGCGCACCAGCGCTTCGAGCTCTTCACCGCTGATGTGGCGGACGATTTTTCCCTTGACCATATAGACGATGTACTCGGCGATGTTTTGGCAACGATCGCCGATGCGCTCCAGCGAGCGTACCGCCGAGATCACCTCCAGTACCCGTGGGATGGAGCGCGGATCTTCCATCATGTAGGTGGTCATTTCGCGGAACAGCCCCTGATGCTCAAGGTCAACCTTGGCATCTTCACGGTGAACGGCCACGGCAGTCTCAATATCCAGACGGGCAAAGGCATCGAGTACGTCATGCAGCATCTGGCTGACATGGCGGCCCATCCCCTCCAACCGCACCAGCAGCTGCTGTTGACTGGCATCGCCTTTGACGATCATCCGCGCCAGTTTCTTGGCCGCATCGCCGATCCGCTCCAGATCAACAATGATCTTGGTTACCGACACCATCAAGCGCAGATCCGACGCGGCAGGCTGGCGCTTGGCGATGATCTGGGCCACGTCCTCATCGATGTTGACGTCCAGCGCATCGACCTGGCGGTCCGTGCTGACCACCTGGCGGGCCAGCTCAACGTCGCCCTTAACGATGGCGTTCAGGGCATCGGCCAGCTGTTTCTCAACGAGGCCGCCCATCTGCAGCACCTTGTTGCGCACGTTCTCCAGATCGGTGTTGAACTGGCCGGAGATGTGACGTCCGAGATTGAGGTTTTCCATCGGACCTTTCCTTACTTACTCGTGATTCTGGGGTTAACTCTAGACCGGACACGGCTCAGCCGTAGCGACCAGTGATGTAGTCCTCGGTCTTTTTCTTGACCGGGGTGGTGAACAGCGTGTTGGTATCGCTGTATTCGACCAACTCGCCCATATACATGAACGCAGTGTTGTCAGAGACACGTGCGGCCTGCTGCATGTTGTGAGTCACGATCGCCACCGTGAACTTCTCCTTGAGCTGATGGATCAGCTCTTCGATGGTCAGGGTCGAGATCGGGTCAAGCGCCGAGGTCGGTTCGTCGAGCAGCAGCACTTCCGGCTCAATGGCGATAGCACGGGCGATCACCAGGCGCTGCTGCTGACCACCGGACAAACCAAGGGCGTTTTCATTGAGACGATCCTTAACCTCTTCCCACAGCGCAGCGCCGCGCAGCGACTGCTCAACCGCTTCGTCCAGCAGGCGTCGATCTTTGACGCCCTGCAGGCGCAACCCATAAATCACGTTCTCGTAGATGGTTTTGGGAAACGGGTTGGGTCGCTGAAACACCATGCCCACGTGGCGACGCAGGGCGGCGACCTCAACATCACGATCATGGATGTTCTTGCCGTGCAGCAGGATCTCGCCATCGATGCGGCAGCTGTCCACCAGATCGTTCATGCGGTTAAAACAACGCAGCAGCGTCGACTTGCCGCAGCCCGAGGGACCGATGAAGGCAGTTACCTGATTGCGCGGGATCTTCATCGAGACGCCGAACAGCGCCTGCTTGCTGCCATAGAACAGGTCGAGATCACGCACCTCCATTGCCGTCTGTTCGGCGCTGAGGGTCTGCAGATCAACGGCAGTTGCCGGAGCATTCTTGAGGGTCGTTTTCAGTTCAATCATGGTTCACTTCTCTCAATGGGCCGTTGCTGCATCAATGTTCAAGGGAGCGGTATTTTTCCCGCAGATGGTTACGGATGGTGATGGCAGTGATGTTCAACGTCACAATCACCGTCACCAGCAGGAAGGAGGTGGCATAGACCAAGGGGCGTGCCGCCTCGACATTGGGGCTCTGGAAGCCGACGTCATAGATCTGGAAACCCAGGTGCATGAACTTGCGTTCCAGATGGACGAACGGGAAGTTGCCATCGATCGGCAACGTCGGTGCCAACTTCACTACCCCGACCAACATCAGCGGTGCTGTTTCACCGGCAGCTCGGGCGATGGCCAGGATAAGACCTGTCATGATCGCCGGTGACGCCATCGGGATCACAATGCGCCACAGGGTTTCGGCCTTGGTGGCCCCCAAGGCTAGCGAGCCCTGGCGCAGGGCACTGGGGATGCGAGCCAGACCTTCCTCGGTAGAAACAATCACCACCGGCAGGGTGAGCAGCGCCAGCGTCAGTGCCGACCACAACACCCCTGGTGTGCCAAAGGTGGGAGACGGCAGCGCTTCAGGGTAGAACAGCGCATCCAGCGAACCACCAACCATATACACAAAGAAGCCAAGGCCAAATACGCCATAAACAATGGATGGTACCCCTGCAAGGTTGATCACGGCGATGCGGCACAGTCGGGTCATGACGTTGTCACCCGCATACTCATGCAGGTAGATGGCGGCAATAACCCCGAACGGAGTAACGATGATCGCCATCAGCAGCACCATGAAGATGGTGCCAAAAATCGCCGGAAAAACGCCGCCTTCAGTGTTGGCTTCACGCGGCTCATCGGTCAGAAACTTGCTGACCTGTACCAGCCAGCGGCCGGTTTTCTGCAGCCAGTTCTTCTGGTTGGGCTGATAAACATCCAGCACATAGTTGAGCTTGATGGTTACCTCTTCACCACGCATGTCGCGCACCACCAGCGCATCACGCTCCGCTTGATCGCGCAGGGCAAACAGATCATTTTCCAGCACTTTGTAATCTGCCCGCAGCTGCGCCCGCTCGGCCTCGAAACGGCTACGTGCGGCATCGTCCAGCGTGCCATCCAACTCCAGACCGCGCTCAGCCAGACGCGACCGTTCCAGCTTGTAGTTGATACGCCCGATATCCCCCTTCTGCAGATCAAGCGCCTGCTCGTTCAACTCAACCACGCGCTCGATACGGGACTGCAACTCCGGCAGCAGGTCACCGCTGACCGGTTCACCCTTTTCCAGTAACCGCAGCGGATAGCCGTAGAAGTTACCGTTCTTGGTTCGCTCAATCACCGCTACATCATCAGCCACCCGACGCGACAGGATGTCGGTCTCCAGCACCCAACGGAAATCGAGGTTCACAAATTCGCGATTACCGGTCTTGATCAGGAAACGGTTAACAAACTCGACATCCTCGTCAACCTTAAGACCGCTGCCACGCAGCTGGGCCGCAGGAATCTCAACCCGATCATGGATCTCGCCAATCACTCGCTCGACCACCCCATCCTGGCGGCGCATTTCAAACTCATAGACAGTAGCGGGCCAAAAGTAGGTGAGACCGCGCCAGGCAATCAACAGCAGCAAGCCCAATACCGCCACCAGCGACATGCTGATGGCACCACCGGTCATCCAGATCCAGGGAGAGCCCGACTTAAACCACTTGTTCATCAGCAACTCTCCCGGTTACAGCGAGCTATAGCGCGCGCGCAGACGCTGACGGACAAACTCCGACAACGTGTTGAAGAAAAAGGTGAGGACGAAGAGCACAAAGGCTGACAGGAATAGCACCCGATAGTGTGTGCTGTTAACCGCTGACTCTGGCATCTCCACTGCGATATTGGCCGACAGGGTTCGCATACCAGCGAAGATGCTCCAGTCCATCACCGGCGTATTACCGGTGGCCATGAGCACGATCATGGTCTCGCCCACGGCACGCCCAAGACCCATCATCACTGCCGAAAAAATACCGGGACTGGCAGTCAGCAACACGACGCGGGTCAGGGTCTGCCAACTATTGGCGCCCAGCGCCAACGACCCGTTGGTCAGATGACGGGGCACACTGAATACGGCATCTTCAGCAATCGAGAAGATGTTGGGGATGACGGCAAAACCCATGGCTATACCAACGATCATGGCATTGCGCTGATCGAAACCAATACCCAGCACATTGGTCATGTAAACCCGGGCATCGCCACCAAACAGCCAGTTCTCGACGGTCGGAGAGAGCGCAAAGGCCCCCCAGCCAACAAAGATAACCGGCAGGATGGTCACAGCCGCTTCCCAGCCTTCCGGCACGCTCTGCTTTATGCGTGCAGGCAGCTGTTGCCAAGCGATGGCGGTCAGCAGAATACCGATGGGCAATGCGATAAGCACCATCGCCACCCCCGGCAGATTCTCTTCAATCAGTGGGGCCAACCACAAACCGGCAAGAAAGCCGAGAATGACGGTTGGCAACGCCTCCATGATCTCAACCGTCGGTTTGACCCACGCCCGCATCGCAGGGGTCATGAAGTAAGCGGTGTAGATGGCACCGGCCAATGCAATCGGCACGCCAAACAGCATGGCGTAGAAAGCCGCCTTGATGGTACCGAAGGTGATGGGAACCAAGCTCAGCTTGGGCTCAAAACTGTCGCTGCCAGAGGTGGACTGCCACACATACTGCGGCTCCGGATAACCCTCGTACCATACCTCCTGCCACAAGGTGCGCCAGCTGATCTCGGGGTGTTCGTTAACCACCTTGTACTGCTTGAGCTCGTCGCCATCGGCCACCACAAAACCATTCGCACGCGGTTTCACAGCCATGCGGGCACCCGCATCCAGATGCAGCGCATTCTGCCACAGCTGGTTATGTGCAGTAGCGTGGAAGATGGTCAGATTGCCGTTAGCGTCGAGTACGTAAAAGCCCTTGCGGTCACGCTCAACATCAATCGAAACCACCGCTGCAGGCACCTTGAACTCACGGATCTTGTCAAAGCCGCGGCCGCCTTCCTTTTTATCAACCTCAAACCACTGACTGATGGTGCCGTCGCTCTTACCCACCAGAATCGATGACGAACCGGAGAGCAATGCCAGCGTCGTCACCTGGGCGCCTTTGCCGGCCACACGAACAGTCTCACGCAGCTTGGGCTGACCGCTGTCACGGGCGTCCCACACCTCAACCAGATCGCCAGAACGCACAAACAGATAGCGAGCCGATGGCGTTAAGCGCAATTCGTCTACTGAACTGAACTGAGTGCCCAGGGCCAAGGTACTGGGTACCCAATCGACGCTATCGGTCATCATGTTGCGCTTCGGCTTGAAGCGGACAAACAGCAGGCGGTGATCCGCTGTCCAGGCAGCAATGCGGATCCCACCTTCCGTGCTGACCGCCACCCGGTTCAACGGCTGACCTTCGCTATCGATCTGGCGCGGCTGTTCCCCCAACGGATAATGCAGCTTTGGTTCCACCACTCTCTGGTTATCCGGGTAGCTGACTGAACTGCCGGCCTTCACCAGCAACAGCTGACCTTCACTGCCTGCAATAGCCAGCAACTCACCCGCCTTGGCGTCACGAGCTAGCGCCACCACCGGCGAGATCGGCAACTGCTGGTTGAGCAGTTTCTGGCCAGCCGAGCGGTTGGGCGTTGTCACCGTCGACTGATAACGCAGCTCACCGTTGCCGAGCAGACGATATGCCAGCTCGCCCAGCTCATCACTGCCCACCAGCAGTGTCACCTGATCGTCGTTGAGCGTCAGCACTGCCTGCTCTTCAACCGATGCCGACTTGAAGATCGGCACTACCACGTACAGCAGGTAACCAAAGATCAGCAGCAGTGCCGCCAACACCATCAAGCCACCAGCCGACACGCCGTAACGTGCCACACGGTCCTTGATGAGTCGGCGGCGGTTACTGGCAAAGGGGGTGCGTTCAGCAACTGCCATGGGAGGTCCTGAAATGGAAGAAAATCGGCGCGAGTATAGGTTAGGTGAATGACAGTTTTGTTACAACGATGCGCCAGCAACGACCCGTGCTAGACTGCATTAGGCACGCAACCTGCTGAGGAAAAACAGAATGATGGCGACGCTGGTGCTCACCGTAATTGGCGATGATCGTCTCGGCATTGTGGAAGATCTGTCACGACTGGTGCGGGAAGCCGACGGTAACTGGCTTAACGCCAATCTCGGCCGTCTGGCCGGTAAATTTGCCGGCATCATCGAGGTGGAGCTGCCCGCAACCGCTGTGGCCAAACTACAGCAGCACCTGGCAATGCTGACGGGGTTGCAGATCAGTTGTCATCTGGGCTCCAGCGGCGGCAGCGACAGCAGCCCCCCTTTGCAACTGCGGGTTACCGGCAACGACCGCCCCGGTATCGTCGCCGAGATCACCGCCGCTCTGCGCGCTGGTGGCGCCAACATCCTGCAGCTGGAATCACGCCGTGACAGCGCTCCCAATTGGGGTTCGCCGCTGTTTGTGCTGGATCTGACGGTCGCCCCCAACGTTGACACCAGCGCTGTGGCGCTGATAGAACAGTTGGAGGCTGTTGCCGACGATCTGATGGTGGATCAACTGGATACAGTGCACTGACAGCCACCGCCGAGCTGTCATCAAAGCGTCGCCAGCCGACGTCATGCTGTTGCAACATCACTGCGGTCAACCTGGTGAGCGATGAACACGGAAAACTACTACATCGAAAAAGAGCTGAGCTGGCTCTCCTTCAACGAACGGGTGCTGCAAGAAGCAGCTGACAAGACGGTGCCCATCGTCGAACGCACCCGTTTTCTTGGCATCTTTTCCAGCAACATGGACGAGTTCTTCCGGGTGCGAGTGGCCGAGGTCAAACGCCGTATTCTGATCAATCAGGCCCAGGGTAGCGATGATGGCGCTCGCAAGCTGCTCAACAAGATCCAGCATCGGGTGCTCAAGCTGCAGGAAGATTTCGACAACATCTATACCGATGTGATCCGTGGCTTGGCCCGCTCCGGTATCTTTCTGGTCAATGAAGAACAGCTGTCCGAAGAGCAGGGACGCTGGCTGCGCGCCTACTTCCGCAACAAGGTGCTGCGCCACATCGCGCCGATCATCTGCACCAACAAGGTGTCGCTAAGCAAAGTGCTGCAGGATGACTGCACCTACCTGTGCGTCGAATTACGCAACCCCGACAAAACCCAGTATGCGCTGATCGAAGTGCCCGCTGACCGGGTGCCGCGCTTTGTCGAACTGCCCAAGGAGCCGGGCAAAAAGCGCCGCACCCTGATCCTGCTCGACAACATAATCCGCTACTGCATCGAAGAGGTGTTCCGCGGCTTCTTTCAGTACGAGCGGCTCTCCAGCTATTCGATGAAGATGACCCGCGACTCCGACTACGGGTTGTCGGATGACATCGATATCTCGCTGATGGAGAAGATGTCGCTGTCGCTCAAGCAGCGGCTGACGGCGGCACCGGTGCGCTTCGTCTATGACCGCGAAATGCCGGAGAGCATGATCGAGTACCTCAAGTTCCGGCTGGGGGTCACCGCCTTCGATGCCATCATCCCCGGTGGCCGTTACCATAACTTCCGTGACTTTATTGGCTTTCCCAATATTGGCCGGCCAACGCTGGAAAACCCCAAACAGCCAGCGCTCGACAGCCAGTCGTTCAGTCGCTACCAGAGCGCCTTCGAAGCGATCAGCGCCGGCGACATCCTGCTCTATTACCCCTATCACAAGTTTCGCCACTTCACCGAGATGCTGCGCCAGGCAGCCTTCGATCCAGCGGTGGAACAGATCCGCGTCTCCATCTACCGGGTGGCCAAAGAGAGCCGCATCATCAAATCGCTGGTCGATGCCGCCACCAATGGCAAGAAGGTCACGGTAGTGGTGGAGCTGCGTGCCCGCTTTGACGAAGAGGCCAACATCGAGTGGGCCAAGGTGCTGCGTGAAGCCGGGGTCAAGGTAGAGTTCGGAGTGCCGTCACTCAAGTGTCACAGCAAGCTGTGCCTGATCAATCGCCGCGAAAACGGCGAGCTGGTCCGTTACACCCATATCGGCACCGGCAACTTCCACGAGCGTACAGCCAAGATCTATACCGACTTCAGCCTGTTCACCAAGCATCCGGCCATCGGTCAGGAGGTCGAATATGTCTTCGAATTCATCGCCAACGCTTACAAGCGCTTCAAGTTCACCCACCTGTTGGTGTCGCCCAACGACAACCGCAAGAAGCTGTACCGTTACATCAACCGCGAGATCAAGCACGCCAGGGCGGGTCTGAGGGCCGAGATCTTTATCAAGATCAATAACCTTCAGGACAGAAGTGTCATCGCCAAGCTGTATGAAGCAAGCACCGCCGGGGTCAGGATCCGCATGATCATCCGTGGCGTCTGCTGTCTGGTGCCCGGCATTCCGGACGTCAGCGACAATATTGAGGCGATCAGCATCGTTGACCGTTACCTCGAACACCCACGCGTCGTGGTGTTCTACAACAACGGCGCCAACGACGCCTATATTTCCAGTTCTGACTGGATGACCCGCAATCTGGACGGCCGAGTTGAGGTTGGCTGCCCGATCTATGACCCGCTACTCAAACAGCAGCTGCTCAACATCTTGGAGCTGCAATGGTCAGACAACACCAAAGCCCGCGAGATCGACAAGGAGCAGAGCAACCCCTATCGCCCGCGCGGCAACAAGCGCAAGGTGCGGTCACAAATGGCGATCTATGACTATATCAAGCGCCTTGAATCGACCAGCCGTGAAGCGGCAGCGATCATCAACCCGCTCGATGGTGACGATTGAGCACCCCCTAACCACCACCGGCATCCAGCTCTGCCGCCAGCAACATCAACGATGGCAGTTGCCGGGGCTGCCAGCGCTCAAGCCTGACCGCCAGCTCTCCATCACGGCTGGCGACAGTGCCGCTGACCACTTTAGTGACCAATGGTGCCTCCGTGGCGGCGATATCACGCCAGTGGCCGTCACTATCGAGCCGACGCCCACGGTACTCTGCAACAATCACCGCCGGAGACGACACACCGCCAGATTCCCCTTCCAACGATGAAAGTAGCTGCAACTGCAGTTGCTGCTTAACGCGCTGCAGATCGTTGGTTACGGCCAACGCCATGTAAAGACGAGCCAATCCACACAACAAGGTACCAGCGACCAGTGCCGCTATCAGTTGTTCAACGAGCATAAAACCAGCCATTTCCAGTCGTTTAAGCTGCATTACCAATCCCTCCAACTACCCGGCACTGTTTCCACCACGCGCAGTTGCTGCTGCAACCGGCCCAACACGAGCGTGTCAAACCAGATGTGCGGCACACCCTCGATATCGCCATCGCCGGCCAGCAGCAGCGCACCTCTCAGCAGGGCGCGCTCGCCCCACAGCACCCGGCGCCGCTCACCGCTGTGGCCCACCACCACCAGCAGACCATGGATCTCGATATCGGCCGCCAAGCTCAGTCGTCCATCTTCAACCACCAACAAGCGCGGCCTGAGCGGCGAACCTATGGCTGGCCCATCAAGCAGACAGTCTCCTCGCCACCACAACGCCCCGGCTGCACGTAACTGGTCGCCACAATCGCCAGCGGTGGTGGCCCGGCTAAAACCAGGGGCAGTGGCCAGCCACGGCAGACCTAAACCGAATGTCAGCGTCAACCAGTCTGCGCTGGCCCGTCGCTCGGCGCGCACCGGCAACAACCATAGCGGTGGACAGGCTGGCAGCAGCAACGATGGCTCGCAGCGATAAAGCATCAGCGGCGGCGGCTCTGCCGAGGTCAACAGCCCCAGCAACTCCATCTCACCATCTGCCGCCACTGCCAGCTCACTCAGGGTCAGGCTGCCTTGTACCATCAGTGGCGCCAGTGGCAACTGCTTGAGCAGCGGTCGCTGCCACCACCACTGACGTACCGTCGCCGTGGCCAATCCCTCACTACTACGGGCACTGACCTCCAACAGCTGATCCAGTGGCCATTCGGGATGACCATCGGCATCAACCACCCTTTGGTTGATGAGCGCCGGCCCCGTGGCCGCAGCAGTTGCCGACCCTAACTGGCGTTCGACCTCGACTGCCATCGCCAGTGATGATTCTGCCTGCAGCAGCTGGCTGACATAGTTCGCCTCACCGCTCAGGGCTCGCAGCTCCAGCTGGCGCTGGCCAGCCAGACCGGCAACGGCGAACAGCAGCACAGATCCCAGAACCACCACCAGCAGCAAAGTGGCTAATCCCGTCTGAGCCGCAAGCCGCTTAGTCATGACGCCAGACGCCATTCCGCACCTCAACCTGAAGCCGTAATGGCCGTTGCAACTCTGGCTCCTGTTCATCGCGCAGCAACAACGCAATGCTCACCTGCGGATGGGCCAGCTGCCAACCACTACCGGCAGGCAACGGCGGCCAACGGATGGCGAAGACCGGCTCCGCATCCAGTGGTATCACCTCTACCCCAGGGGTGGTCAGCGTCTCCCAGCCGCCGCCACTACAGGCGCCGCCATCACGGCTCAGTTGCAGGGCCCGGCCGCGCAGGCGAATAGCAAAATTCTCGTTACTGGCACTGCTGGTCGCTGGCGCATGCCAGGGCGCCGTGACAGGTTCTCCGCCCTGTAAGAGGCCATCACCATTGAGGTCATAGCGATAGCGCAGGCAGCGGCCACCATCATCGGTGCTCAGGGGGGAAAAGGGGTTAGCCAGCGGATCATGAATGAGGGCAACACCCGCCTGCCAAAAGCCGGCACGGCGCAACTCGCGGCCAAGAAAACCACTCACCAGCATGGCTTCATCGGCCAGTCGGTTGAGCTGTTGCTGCTGCTGATAGTGGCGCACAAAGGCCAGCCAACAGCTGGTGAATGCGGCCGACAACATCAGGCCAATGACCATGCTGATCAGCAGCTCAACCAGCGTCAGACCGCACTGCAACCGCAGGCGAGAGTTGCTTATTCGCATGGGGGGTAGCCCCCCTCGCCGCCGACAGGGCGACACAAGCGCACCCGCCCCAGCCGCGACACCACCACCTTAAGGCCGTTGCCATCGGCACTGCGCAGCAGCACATGACCGGCCGTGGCTGCGCCACGCAGGGGCGAGAAGCGGGCACTGCCATCACCGGTAAAGCGCA
Source organism: Gammaproteobacteria bacterium (assembly GCA_017425245.1). GTDB lineage: Bacteria > Pseudomonadota > Gammaproteobacteria > Enterobacterales > Neiellaceae > RGIG665. Next base: position 14,743 of record JAFOOX010000053.1, on the reverse strand, counting down.
GCTCGCTGATCGCCACTCCGCCGGCCAGCCAGCTCGATCCCAACTGGTAGTCGGCGCGCTCACGGCAGTCGCTGGCGGCGCAATCGCAGCCCGGCTCGGCCACCACCACCGCACAACCCAGTTCAGCATTGATGCTGACGCCATAGCCCACGCCAGACTGCAGCGCACGGCGTTGGGCAAACTGAAACAGTTGGGAAAGCGCCTCGGCCGCACTTTTGAGGGCCTGGCGTTGACGAAGGGAACTGAAAGCCGGATTGGCGATGGCGAGCAAAATGGCCATGATGGCCACCACGCACAACACCTCCAGCAGCGACAATCCTGTCTGCCGTTTCACATTGAGCCTCCATGCTCAAAAATGAACCCGACAGCAGACAGCAAGACACGGGTGACGCCTTGTTATGGCAAAGCCGCGCCTATTGCGCCAGCCACAAACGAATAAAGTTTGACCGGCGTTACGTTTTTGCGTAGCTCGTCAGTTAAACCAGTAGCCAAGCCAGGGCCACTGCCAGCGTATAGCGGGCGGTAGCCGCCAACATTGGATTAAAGGCGCGACCATCCGCGCGCAACACCTGCCGCCACAAGTTGAAGGCCCACAACCCCAGCCCTGCCGCCAGTGGCAAAGCCCACCATTGGCGCGCCAGCAGGCTAAACAGCAGTACCGGTAACAACAGTAACCAGCCGTAGAGCAACTGGCTGCGCGGCCGACCAAGGCGTAACGCCAGCGTGCGCTTGCCCACCGGGCCGTCGGTGGGCATATCACGGATGTTGTTTACCAACATGATGGCCGCAATTGGCAAACCAACAGCGACCGCAGGCAGCAGCCACAGTGGGCTGATGGCACCGGTCTGAACATAAGCCGCGCCGAGCACCGCCACTGGCCCAAAGAACAGGAAGGCGGTCACCTCACCCAGACCATGGGAAGCCAGCGGCCAGGGGCCACTACTGTAAGCCAATGCCGCCAGCAGACAGGCGGCGCCGAGCAACAGCAGCCACCAGCTACTGACCACTGCCAGATAGAAGCCGCAGGCCACCGCCACCAGTCCACAGCCGACGATCCCGAAGCGCATGCCCCCAGCGCTAATGCGCTGTTGCTGAACCATGCGTGGTGGGCCGAGACGCTCATGGCTGTCGATGCCACCAACCCCATCAGCCAGATCGTTGGCAAAGTTGACCAACACCTGCAACGCGGTGGCGCACAGCAGACTGATCAACGCCAGCCAGTAGCTGCCATCACCCTCTCGCAAGACAAGACCATTGCCCAACAGTAACGGGGCCAGTGATGCCGGCAAGGTGCGGGGACGGGCGGCCTCAAGCCAGGCACGCCAATCCCTCATGTAGCAGGCCCGCTGCCATCGCCGCTGTCGGCGACGGCCAGTTGCTGCAGTTCGTACAGAGCAAAGTTGTGTTCAACAAACTCGAAAATGTTGGTGGCTGCTGCCAACCGGAAGTAATTGGCAGCGGCCTTGCTGTTGCCCTCAGCCAAGAGCTGCTGACCAATATAAAAGTAGGCTTCACACAGCCGTTCGTCGCGATCAGCCGGGTCGCCCTCAACATTGTCATGTTCCGCCTCTGCTGCCCGGCGCAGCAGTTCGGTGGCACTCAGCTCACCGCTGAAATAGGCCAGCAGGATGCGTCCCCAGCCTTCGCGCACCATCGGCCGCAAGTGGCCAAGGCGGGCACTGGCAGCGACAGGATCGAGCTCACGCTGGATCAGATAGAGCCAGATCACCCGATACGGGTCGCTGGTATCGCGCCGGTAGTAGTTTTCCAGATCACTGAGAGCCAGCTGATGGTGGCCCGCGTAATGCAAGGCGATGCCGCGATTCAGTAGCGGGAAATCGGCGTTGGGAGCTAGTTCGATGGCCGAGTCGAGCGCCTCGTAGGCGTCGTCAAACTGGCCCATCAGAGTAAATTGCACGCCGAGCTGATTATAGGCTTCGGCAAAATCGGGCCGCAGTTCAACGGCGCGACGGAAATCAACATGAGCCAGCCAGTCCAGCCCCATCCGGCTGAAATAGAGGCCGCGCTGGTAAAACAGCAGGGCGAGCTCAGCTTCATCGCGATCAGCAGCGTCGAGAAACTGTCCAATGCGCACTGCTGCAACCTGATCCTGAAGCGAAGGCTGGCGGGGGGTAGCCACCGGCAAATGCTCAAACTGTGCTGCCGGATCAGAGGCGCAACCGACCAGCAGCGTCACCGTTATCAGTGCCAGCCACCAGCGTTTTGCCATACCTGCCATTACCATCAACCCTCCATACGGACAAAAGGGGGGCCCGCAGGCCCCCGTTCATGGCAGCAGCTGCCGGATTAGCCCTGCGTGGTTTCACGCATCGACAGGCGCACCCGACCCTGACGATCGATCTCGAGCACCTTGACCTTAACGTGCTGGCCGTGTTCCAGCACATCGGTCACCTTGTCGATGCGCTCTTCGCTGATTTGCGAAATGTGCACCAGACCTTCCTTGCCTGGCAACACCTCAACAAAGGCACCGAAGTCAACAATGCGAGTGACCACACCGCTGTAGACCTCGCCCACTTCCACTTCGGCGGTGATCGCCTGGATACGGGCGATGGCAGCCTGGGCGTTGGCGCGGTTGACGGCAGCGATCTTGATGGTGCCATCGTCAGTGATGTCGATGGTGGTCTTGGTCTCTTCGGTCAGGGCGCGGATGGTGGCACCACCTTTACCGATCACGTCGCGGATCTTGTCCGGGCTGATCGAGATGGTGTAGATACGCGGCGCGAACTCGGACACCTCGGCACGCGGGATGTTGATCGCCTCTTCCATCACGCCGAGGATGTGCATGCGCGCACCACGGGCCTGGTTGAGGGCGACCTTCATGATCTCGCGAGTGATCCCTTCGATCTTGATGTCCATCTGCAGCGCGGTGATACCGTCACGGCTACCGGCCACTTTGAAGTCCATGTCACCCAGGTGGTCTTCATCACCGAGGATGTCGGACAGCACCACGAACTTGTCACCTTCGAGCACCAGGCCCATGGCGATACCGGCAACCGCTGCCTTAACCGGTACACCGGCATCCATCAGCGCCAGCGAGGTACCACAGACCGAAGCCATGGAGCTGGAGCCGTTGGATTCGGTGATCTCGGAGACCACACGGATGGTGTAGGGGAACTCTTCCAGCGTCGGCAGCACCGCCTGCACACCACGGCGAGCCAGACGGCCGTGGCCAATCTCGCGACGTTTGGGCGAGCCGACCATGCCGGTTTCACCGACGCAATACGGAGGGAAGTTGTAGTGGAGCATGAAGCGGTCGTGACGCTCGCCGGTCAGCTCATCCAGGATCTGGGCATCACGCGGGGTGCCAAGGGTGGCCACCACGATCGCTTGGGTTTCGCCACGGGTAAACAGCGCCGAACCATGGGTACGAGCCAGCACACCGGTCGCCATGCTCAGACCACGGATCATCTCCGGATCACGGCCGTCGATTCGCGGTTCGCCAGCGACCACGCGGTCACGCACCACGCGGTACTCAAGATCGCCAAGCAAGTTGGCCAGCTCTTGGGTATCCAGCTCCGGGGTTTCCGCCAGCAAGGTATCTGCAGCAGCTTTCTTCACGGCCTTGACAGCGTTCTGACGCTCGCTCTTGTCGATGATGCGATAGGCGTCGCCAATACCGGCGGCGGCCAGTGCTTTGACACGCTCAGCCAGCGCGGTGTTGGGTACCGGCGGCGTCCAGTAGTTCCAGGCCGGCGGGTTTGCCTCGGCCTTCATCTCATTGATCGCCTTGATAGCGGTCTGCATCGCATCGTGGCCGAAGACGACCGCTTCCAGCATCACCTCTTCAGAGAGGATCTGGGCTTCAGATTCCACCATCAACACGGCTGCTTCAGTACCAGCAACCACCAGATCGAGGCGGCTGTTGTTCATCTCGGAGCGCAGCGGGTTGAGGACGAACTGGCCGTCAATGTAGCCAACGCGCGCGGCACCGATCGGGCCGTTGAACGGGATATTGGCCAGGGTCAGGGCGGCAGAAGCACCGAGCATGGCGACGATGTCCGGCTGAACTTCAGGGTTCAGCGACATCACGGTAGCGATCACCTGCACTTCGTTGTAGAAGCCTTCCGGGAACAGCGGACGCACCGGACGGTCAATGAGGCGGGAGATCAGGGTTTCGTTTTCGGTCGGACGACCTTCACGCTTGAAGAAACCGCCCGGGATCTTGCCAGCCGCATAGGTGCGTTCCTGGTAGTTCACGGTCAGCGGGAAGAAGTCCTGGCCAGGTTTGGCATCTTTACGGGCAACCACAGTCACCAGCACGGTGGTGTCGGCCATCGAGGCGATCACTGCTGCAGTGGCCTGACGGGCAACGACGCCGGTTTCCAGGGTGACGGTATGTTGGCCGTATTGGAATGTTTTTACAGTCGGATTCACGTGTTTGTCCTTCGCTCTTTTTTGTCTTTACCTTTTGGGCGCCGGTAGTATACGCGAAGGGATCGGGATGCCCTAGCCGGGGCCGAAAGGCAAACGCAAAAAAGGGGCCGCTTGGCCCCTTTTGCAACTGGCGGATTCGCGCTTAGCGGCGCAGACCCAGACGAGCCAGCAGTGCAGTGTAACGTGCTTCGTCAGTACGCTTGAGGTAGTCGAGCAGGCTGCGGCGCTGGCTCACCATGCGCAGCAGACCGCGGCGGCTGTGGTGATCTTTCTTGTTGGCAGCGAAGTGGCTCTGCAGCCCTTCGATACGGGCAGTCAGCAGCGCAACCTGGACTTCGGTAGAACCGGTGTCGCCCTGGCCACGGCCGAACTCAGCAACGATTTTGGCTTTCTGTTCAACGCTAATCGACATAGTGAAACTCCTCACAAGGGTAGATGATGCTTGCCGGTCACTATCCCAGCAACATCGGGGGCGCGCAGTTTATCACCATGGCCGACGATGGCAAGCGCTGCAGCGCCCGGCAAGCGGGCTTGCCAGTCGCGACCACCAGCCCCTACACTGGCCCCGCCTCTGGTGTCCCGGCGCGTGCAAGCGGCCGGGATTAAACGGGAAGTCGGTGCGCCTTCAGGCAAGGCCGACGCTGCCCCCGCAACGGTAAGTGAGTCAAGGTCCGGCATCATGCCACTGTGGTTTCCACGGGAAGGCGCCGGATTGGGGGAATTGCCCGCTCATCAGCCCGGAGACCGGCCACAGGCAGGGTATCGGCATGACGGGTGGATCATGGCGCACCGGTGGTCTGTGGCCACCCGGGTGTGTCCTCTGCTGCCGCGTCTGCTGGTCAATGGTCGGCCAGCACGGCGGGTGCGGTTCGGGCAACAGCCAACCGCTGCTGTGCCTGTTCCGGGTCGTGCGCTGACGCACTATCAGGAACCACCACCATGTTGACCGCTCGCCTCTCCTCGCGCCTGCTGATCGCCACCGCCCTGCTGCTGATGCTGATCGGCACCCGTGGCCACCACTTCGCCAGCCTCCATCACCTGCCCTCAGCCTCCTGGGCGGTGTTCTTTATTGGCGGCCTCTATCTGGCCCGCCGCGGCTGGTTTGCCCTGCTCATGGCCAGTGCTGTCACCCTCGATCTGCTCGCCGTCACCATCGGCGGCGTCGACAATTTCTGTGTCAGCCCCGCTTACCCGGCGCTGCTGGCCGCTTATGGCAGCCTGTGGCTGGCCGGGCGTCAGGCGGCGCAGGCGCTGAGCATCAGCGGTTTCAGTGGGCGCGCCCTGCTGGCCTGCGGCGGCTGGCTGCTGGCCGGCTTTGCCAGCTGTGAGCTGCTCTCCAGCGGCAGCTTTTACCTGTTTTCCGGCCATTTCAGCCAGCCCAGCCTGAGTGAGTTCGGCCAGCGCCTGCTCGCCTATGGCCCGGCCAACTTGCAGTCCCTCGCCCTCTACAGTGCTGGCGCGCTGGCCCTGCATGGCGCGCTGCACGGTCTTAGTGTTGGCCGAAGGCTCAAAGCATGAGCCGTCGCTGCCCGGCCCTGCTGATCACCGCTCCGGCCTCGGGCCAGGGTAAAACCACCCTCACTGCGGCGCTGGCCATGGGTTACCGCCAGCGCGGTTTGCGGGTGCGGCTGTTCAAGACCGGGCCCGATTTTCTCGATCCGCAGCTGCTGGCCGCTGCCAGCGGTGGCCCCGTTGACCAGCTGGATCTGTGGTTGGCCGGTGAGCAGGGCTGCGCCGCCCTGCTGCATGAGGCGGCCGACGATGCCGATCTGATCCTGATCGAAGGGGTGATGGGGCTGTTTGACGGCCCCGCGTCGGCCGCTCACCTCGCCCGCCGCTTTGGTCTGCCACTGCTGGCGGTGATCGATGCCAGCCAGATGGCCCAGACCTTCGCCGCGCTGGTCACCGGCCTCGCCTGCCATGATCCGCTGCTGCAGCTGTGGGGCGCCATCGCCAACCGCGTGGCCGGCCCCGGCCATGCGGCACTGCTGGGCATGACTAACGCGCCACGGCGCTTCGGTTATCTGCCCCAGTGCCCGGCCGCCGCTCTGCCCGAGCGTCATCTGGGGCTGGTCGATGCTGCCAGCATCCATGATCTGGACACGCGCCTGAGCGCCGCACTGGCCGCCCTTCACTGGGATTTCAGCCAGCTGCCTCCCGCCGTGAGCTTTCCTGCAGCCACTGCCGCATCAGTGCCGCCCTGGCTGTCGGGAGTACGGGTGGCGGTGGCGCAGGATGCCGCCTTCTGCCTCTGCTACCCGGCCAGTTTGCGGCTGCTGACCCAGCTCGGCGCCGAGCTGCGGCTGTTCACGCCGCTGGCCGGCGACTCACTGCCTGACTGCGATGCCCTCTATCTGCCCGGCGGTTACCCGGAGCTTTACCTGCAGCCACTGGCCGCCAACCGCGCCTTGCTGGCCGCCATTCAAGCCCACCATGGCGCCGGCAAGCCGCTGTTGGCCGAATGTGGCGGCCTGCTCTATCTCGCCGAGAGCCTGAGCAACAGCGCCGGCGAACAGGCGGCGCTGGCCGGCTTGATCCCCGGCCACGCTCATGTAGGCACGGCGCTGGTGGCCATCGGCTATCAGCAGGCCGAGCTGACCGAAGGGCCGGTGCGCGGCCACAGCTACCACCATGGCCAGTTGACCACCGCCCTGCTGCCGAGCGCCTTTGGCCGTGGCGCCGATGGCAGCCCGTTGGCCGAGCCGCTCTACCGTGATGGCCGCCTGCTGGCCAGCTTTATCCATGGCTACTGGCCCGCCACCCCGCTGACCCTGGCGCGCCTGCTCCACCCTCAGCCGGAGACGCTTGATGCATTCTGACCCCTGGCCACAACGGATCGTCTGCCTGACCGAAGAGACCACCGAGACCCTCTATCTGCTGGGCGAAGAGCAGCGCATTGTCGGCATCTCCGGCTTTACCGTGCCCCCACCCGAGGCACGGCGCGACAAGCCCAAGGTGAGCGCTTTCACCTCGGCCAAGATCGACCGCATCCTCGACCTGCAGCCGGATCTGGTGCTCTGCTTTTCAGACCTGCAGGCCGACATTGCCGCCAGCCTCGGCAAGGCGGGCCTGGCGGTGCATCTGTTCAACCAACGCTCGGTGGCTGGCATCTTCGCCATGCTGCGCACCGTCGCCGCCCTCATCGGTCAGCCGGCCAAAGGCGAGGCGCTGTGCGCCGAACTGCACGCCGGGCTGGAGCAGATCCGCGCCAGTGCTACGCTGCTGCCACGCCGGCCGCGCGTCTATTTCGAAGAGTGGGACGAACCGCTGATCAGCGGCATCGGCTGGGTGTCAGAGCTAATTCAACTGGCCGGTGGCGACGACTGCTACGCCGAACTGGCCAGCTGCCACAGCGCCCGCGAGCGCGAGCGCATCATCGCCGATCCGGCCAGCGTCATTGAGCGCCAGCCCGACATCATCATCGGCAGCTGGTGCGGCAAGCGCTTTCGCCCTGAGAAGGTGGCTGCCCGCCCCGGCTGGCAGGCGATGCCAGCGGTACGCGATGGCCAGCTGCACGAGATCAAATCCTGCGATCTGCTGCAACCCGGCCCGGCGGCGCTGACCGATGGGGTGCGCCAGATCCATGCGCTTATTCAGGCGTGGGCGGCCCGGTGATCTCGGCACTGACCATGGCCGCTGCACTGCTCGTCGATCACTGGCTGGGCGAGCCCCGGCGCGCTCACCCCTTGGTTGGCTATGGCCGCTGGGCCAACTGGCTGGAGAAGCACCTGCGCCAACCCTCATGGCCACCACTGGCGCTAACACTGAGCGGGTTGCTGGCGGTGGTGATCGCGGTGGTGCCACTCGCGCTGGCTTGCAGCTGGCTGGTCAGTTTGCCAGTGGTCGGGCTCCTGCTGTCCTTGCTGCTGCTTTATCTGTGCATCGGCCAACGCAGCCTGCTCGACCATGCCCGAGCGGTGGCAACCCCCTTGCTGGCAGGCGATCTGATCGCCGCCCGTCAGGCGGTGGCGATGATGGTCAGCCGCGACTGCCGCCAGTTAGATAGCGCCGGCGTCGCTCGGGCCGCCGTGGAATCGGTGTTGGAGAACGGCAACGATGCCACCGTTGGCGCCCTCTTCTGGTTTGCTGTGGGCGGCGCCCCGGCCGCTGTCGCCTACCGGCTGATCAACTGCCTGGATGCCATGTGGGGTTACCGCAATCCGCGTTTCCGCCATTTTGGCTGGGCAGCGGCACGTCTGGACGATCTGGTGAACCTGCTGCCGGCCCGGCTGACCGTGCTGCTCTACGCGCTCGCGGGCGACACCCGCACCGCCCTGCGCTGCGCGCACCATCAGGGGCATCTGGCCAAGAGCCCCAATGGCGGCCCGGTGATGGCAGCCGGCGCTGGCGCTCTCAACCTGAGCGTTGGCGGTGGCGCCAGCTATGGCGGCCACTGGCTACCCCAGCCAGTGCTCGGCGCGGGGCCAACGGTAACGGCGGCCGATATCGAACGTGCTGGCGCTTTGGTGCAGCGCACCCTGGTACTGGGCGTCAGCGGCTGGCTGCTGCTGTCTGCCCTTTGCATGCTGCTTCAGGAGTAGACCCCATGATCGAGCACGGCGGACGTCTACGTCAGGCGGCACAAGAGTTCGGTATCCCCATCGGCCACTGGCTGGATCTGTCCACCGGCATCAGCCCTCACAGCTGGCCACTACGGACGCTGCCGGAGCACTGCTGGCAGCGCTTGCCGGAGGACAATGACGGACTGGAGCTGGCCGCCGCCGGCTATTACGGCAGCCCGGAGTTGTTGCCGGTTGCTGGCTCACAAGCCGCCATTCAGGCACTGCCCCGATTACGCCCCCCCTGCCGGGTCGGTGTTGTCAGCCCCGGCTATGCCGAGCACGCTGCCGGTTGGCGTGCTGCCGGGCATCAGGTTGAGTTGCTGCACAGCGCGGACCTCGAAGCCCGCTTGCCGCAGCTGGATGTGCTGGTGGTGATCAACCCCAACAACCCCACCGGCGAACGCTTTGCCCCCCCGGTGCTGCTGGCCTGGCGCGCCCAGCTTGCCGCCCGTGGTGGCTGGCTGGTGGTGGATGAAGCCTTTATCGACTGCACGCCAGCCAGCTCTTTGGTGCCGCGCTGTCCGTTAGCGGGGCTGATCGTGTTGCGATCACTCGGCAAATTTTTTGGTCTGGCCGGAGCGCGTGTTGGCTTTGTCTGGGCCGAAGCTGGCCTGCGCAGGGCACTGGCCGAATTGCTGGGCCCCTGGGCCATCAGTGGACCAGCGCGGCAGCTGGCGATGCAGGCGCTGGCGGATCAGGAGTGGCAGCACAAGACCCGGCTACGCCTGCTCAACGAAGGAGCGCAGCTGGCCGAACTGCTGATCCGGGTCGGGCTGCGACCACAGGGGGGCACGGCCCTGTACCAATGGGTAACCCTGCCCGCCGCCGCCGATCTGCATCGAGCGCTGGCCCGACAGGCGATTCTGGTGCGGCTGTTCACCGAACCCGCCAGTCTGCGCTTTGGCTTGCCTGCCGACCGCAGCGCCTGGCAACGACTGGAGCAGGGGCTGGTGGCCGCCATCAACGATCACCAAGATGGCAATGGTGCCCCAAGCACCTAAAAAACTGCCGGCAACCGCCGGCAGTCTCACCAATGGTTCAGCGGATATCAATCCGCCTTGGCCGGTGCGGCCAGCCAGCGGTAGATCACCACCCCGACGACCGCCCCCACCAATGGCGCAACCCAAAACAGCCACAGCTGGGCCACCGCCCAGTCGCCAACAAACAGCGCCACGCCGGTGCTGCGCGCCGGGTTGACCGAGGTGTTGGTGACCGGGATGGAGATCAGGTGGATCAGAGTTAGAGCCAGACCTATGGCGATCGGGGCAAAGCCCGCCGGCGCCCGCTTGTCGGTCGCCCCCATGATGATCAGCAAAAATGCAGCGGTCATCACCACTTCACAGACCGCCGCCGACACCAGCCCATAGCCGCCCGGTGAGTGAGCGCCATAGCCATTGGAGGCAAAGCCGGCCGTGACATCAAAGCCCGCCTTGCCGCTGGCGATCAAATAAAGCACCGCCCCGGCCAGCACCGCCCCAACCACCTGGGCGACGACGTAGGGCAGTAGCTCTTTGGCCGGAAAGCGTCCTCCCACCACCAGCCCCAGCGACACCGCCGGGTTGAGATGGCAGCCAGAGATATGGCCGATGGCAAAGGCCATTGTCAGTACCGTCAAACCAAAGGCCAACGACACCCCGGCCAGGCCGATGCCCACCTCGGGAAAGGCCGCCGCCAGCACCGCGCTGCCGCACCCACCAAGAACCAGCCAGAAGGTGCCGAACAGTTCGGCGCCACAACGTTGAACCAGTGAACTCATCCTGTGATCTCCTTGCCCATGAGGTAAAACACTAGCCAACGGCTGTCAGCCAGCAGCAGCCCCTAATGCCCGAACGGCAGCTTGAGTATAGGGTGACTAGGGCTGATGACGTTTTTTTGAACACGGCTGCGCTGCAGCAATTTTCGGGCTGTCGCCCCCGACCGACGAGTGTGGATGCCGCTGCGCGGCAGCGGGCGCCAACTGCGTTGGCAATGCGCCTGCGGCGCCAAGACGCAGGGTTTCGCCCCTGCGTGGCCCGTTTGCCCTGAGCTTGTCGAAGGGCTGCGATTGCCCAGTAGCCAACTGCGTTGGCGATGCGGCTACGCCGCTGCAGATTTGCCACTGCGTGGCGGCAGATGCCACTGCGTGGCAGTAGATGGAGGGGTTTCGCCCCCTCCACGACGAGCAGGAAGGCCGTTTCCGCACGACCTCCCTGCACTCACCGGCGGCCCCCAACGATCACCACCATCGACAACCGTTGGCCGTTCTGCCGGGCTACGGGGTCGCAAATATGGGCTGTCCTGCCCAGATTTGCTTTCGCTGGCATCCCTGCCAGCTCACCCCCTACCCCCGGCTGGCCGTGGGTTAGCCAGCGCGGTGCGGGTGGTGATCAAGGGGTGAAAAATGCGGCGCCGATGCTGATGGTCGAGTGGGTGTCCCCGATCTAATCTACCGCGAATTGTTACCTAACGCTTCAAACACCGGCGCAGCAGTGCTGCGTCCGAGTGCATTGACTTGTTATGACGTGCTTACGACCTCACTGAAAGCTTTCCTATTAATTCCCCAGCAATCAAGTAAACAGCCAATCACTCCTCTAAGTTCGATGGAAGACTGCGAGTGATTTCTAAATAATCTACTCATTGCAAGACTCTCAAGCTCTTTTGCAGATGAGAAAGTACTTTTTCCGACTTCTGCCTTAGCAAAATATTCGCCAAGGATGGCGGTTGGCAAGGAATCAAAATCCGCCATTACCTTAGTGCGAACTTGTGAAGATATTGATTTTCCTTCAGGTGCAAATTGTTCGACCAGAGACAAGGATAGAGATAACATTTTAGTAACTCCTTCCCTCCCTTTTGAGCCAAACGTAAAGCCTTCAACAAGCTTATTTATTCTATTATCATGATCTAAAAAAGATAACTCCTTTAAGACAAAGTCGACGCCAACACAAAACAGAGATAAAGTGTAATAAAAGCATCTAATAGCGAGTTCTAGCTGACTTGGTTTTGTTAATATTTGTTCCGCAAAAAATCTAGACACCTCAAGCCATCGATTACATTCATCAAAGCTAATCTCTTTGGATAATAGGCTTTTGCACTTAACAATTTGTCCCTTCCAATCGCCGTCAAGCTTACCTAGGCTGTATTTTTCTATCTCAGAAAAAAATTCTTCATCGGAAAGTCGGCTATTCAAGAAACCCTCTGATTTATTAAGCTTGGACAAAAACGTTCCATCCAAAACCAATACATCCAAATCAGAACCAAAGTCCTTAACTTCTTTTCTCTTATCAGTTGTTGCAACAATTACTTTATTTGCCTTAATGGCTTTAGCTAGACCTTTAGCCCAGAATATCCGCTCTATTGCTTGCGGCGTTTTTTTGTTCTTCACATCGACAATAGTAATGCTTCTGGTGAGAGACGATTCTCTACTATATAGCCAAAGATCAATATCTGTTACATCAAATCCTTCATATACAAATGGAACACCACGAACAACAAAATAACCTGACTGCATAAAATAATGTCTAAGCTGTTCTTCCATTTCGAAGCCTTTCGGTAATTTTGGGGCCATTAGAAACCTCCGCCTGTTCTTAATGCACTAATCATATCATTGGTTTCAAATGGACTTTTTTGTATTTGCTCTCTGCGAATAATTTCGCGATTAGCTTCAGGTCCTCTAAATTTTGTAATTGCAGCACCAGGCAATGATTGAATTGATTGCTCGCTAACATCGCCCTGCCTTATAGCTAGCAAGGCCAATTCTCCAACCTCTTTCTTCAGAAGCCTCATTAGCGGGCCACTTCGACCTCCTTTCGATCCATGTCGAATTGCAACAACTCCTTTCAACTCTAGAATTTTATAGTCCTGTCCAATTGCACTAACAGGCCCGACTTCTCTGCCTTCTATTAACGCTCCAAGTAAGCGATCAATCATGGAAATTTGGCCTCGCGCATATGAGCTTTTAGTCATTCCATAAGTCAAAGAAGCCACAAATGCTTTAGCCAAGTCGAATGCGTCATCAACCATAGAACTGCTGTATTTTGAAAATGCCGAAGGCAATGTTAAATAACCAACTTCCTCCTGGCTATTGCTAACAACATTAATATCAAAGAAGCCTATAGAGCTTACTTTTCTAAAAAGATTATCTCCCAGCATTTTCACAGCATCTGCATAAGGTAAGCAGGCTTTTTTCTTAAGAACTTCAGTCAATTCCAAAAGCGCAGATTGCTCTTGCGTGCTTAATGAATCTAGGACTGCCTTAGTTTTTATCGCTGAATCACGTCTAAACAAGTTGCCATTAAAAATCAAGCTCTCACTTTTTGTGATAGGCTCAACATCTACAAAACCAATTTTCTCTGAATCGTAGAATAACTGTTTTACATCATTGGCTGCCAATTTATACGTATCCGATAGCTTTTCTGAAACCTCATTACTACTTATTGGCTTATTGGATGCTATTTCAGCTAGCTCTATAGCTGACAGTTCAATATTTTTTGGCTCAAGTGATTCAAAAATGTTTACCGTATGCTGGAGTGCGGAAATTGTCGTCACACCCAAAACCCCAACACTATTACCTGCCACATCAATCAACTCTTGCTCTTTTAGAATATCAAGCAGCTTAGGGAGCTCAAAAGCCGTATTGATATTCGATGCATTTGCCAACACATGCAGCCTTTCATTTGTGATAACACTTTGACCAGATTCTGATATTGCAGAGAGCAGAATGCCGGCTTTACCAGCAACAAAAGTATTCTGGTAATCACCTTGGTTAGTTACATTCTGAAGTTTATTTGTATGGTGAATTAGCCAAGAGCCTTGTACTTTCTTATCCATCCATCATCGTCCTAATTTTAATGACACGTCATAACAGTGTTATTAGCGTGCTCGCTCGCTTTCACGCAGTGGTGATCTGCGGCGGTTGGTTCCATGCGGCTGATTTTTATACCGTATCAACGTAGAAGTCCAGCAGGCGGTGCGTGAAAAGCGAGCGATCGCCAACAGAACATGGCTTTGCCCCACCCCTCGATCACCATGAGCACAGCGGTAAGCCAACGCACGGCCAGCTGGCCGTAGGGGTTGAGTCGCCTGGACGGCGACGAAAGCCACTATGGGCCAGGGATGGCACATTGTGGCGACCCCGCAGGACGGCAGAACATTAGCCAGATCTTGATGGTGGTGATCGTTGGGGGCCGCCGGTGGGTGCAGGGAGGTCGTGCGGAAACGGCCTTCCTGCTCGTCGTGGAGGGGGCGAAACCCCTCCATCTGCTGCCACGCAGTGGCATCTTTGCGGCGCAGCTGCATTGACAACGCAGTTGGCTACATCGGCAATCACAGCCCTTCGACGGGCTCAGGGCGAATGGGCCGAGCGGCGGCGCCATGTCCGTCTGCCCCCCCCTCGATCACCACCCGCACTGCCTTGCCCAACGCACAGCCAGTCGGCCACAGGGGTTGAGGCAACAGGACGTTGCCGAAAGCCACTATGGGCCAGGGATGGCACATTGTGGCGACCCCGCAGGCCGGCAGAACGGACAACAGTCGCTAATGGTGGTGATCGTTGGGGGCCGCCGGTGGGTGCAGGGAGGCCGTGCGGAAACGGCCTTCCTGCTCGTCGCGCGGGCGCGAAAGCCCGCATCCGGGCGGCGTAGCCGCAATCCGGCCGTGCAGCGGCATCTGCCAACGCAGTTGGCATCCGGTCCGCCGCCACGCAGTGGCATCACCGCCGCGTAGCGGCATCGCCAACGCAGTTGGCATCCGGTCCGCCGCCACGCAGTGGCATCACCGCCGCGTAGCGGCATCGCCAACGCAGTTGGCAT
>JAFOOX010000074.1 GCA_017425245.1 Gammaproteobacteria bacterium | reverse complement strand
GACGCCCCGCGTCAGGCCACCAAGGATGCCGGCCGCATCGCCGGCCTCAACGTACGCCGCATCATCAACGAGCCGACTGCGGCGGCCCTGGCCTACGGCATGGACAAGAAGCGCGGCGACAGCAAGATCGCGGTTTATGACCTCGGCGGCGGTACCTTCGACATCTCCATCATCGAGATCGATGAAGTGGAAGGCGAACACACCTTCGAAGTGCTGGCCACCAACGGTGACACCCACCTCGGCGGTGAAGACTTCGACAACCGCGTCATCAACTACCTGGTGGACGAGTTCAAGAAAGAGCAGGGCGTCGATCTGAAAAACGATCCGCTGGCGATGCAGCGTCTGAAAGAAGCGGCCGAGAAGGCCAAGATCGAGCTGTCGTCGGCCACTCAGACCGAAGTCAACCTGCCGTACATCACCGCTGATGCCAGCGGTCCGAAGCACATGAACATCAAGCTCACCCGCTCCAAGCTGGAAGCGCTGGTGGAAGATATGGTCACCAAGAGCCTGGAGCCGGTGCGTATCGCGCTGCAGGATGCCGGGCTCAAGGTTGGCGACATCGACGATGTGATCATGGTCGGTGGCCAGACCCGCATGCCGATGGTGCAGAAGGCGGTATCCGACTTCTTCGGCAAAGAACCGCGCAAAGACGTTAACCCGGATGAAGCGGTGGCGGTTGGCGCTGCTATCCAGGGCGGTGTGCTCGGTGGCGACGTCAAGGATATCCTGCTGCTCGACGTTACCCCGCTGTCGCTGGGCATCGAGACCATGGGTGGGGTGATGACCGCGCTGATCGAGAAGAACAGCACCATCCCGACCAAGAAGTCGCAGACCTTCTCTACCGCTGACGACAATCAGAATGCGGTGACCGTGCATGTGATTCAGGGTGAGCGTAAACAGGCCAAGGCCAACAAGTCGCTGGGCCAGTTCAACCTTGAAGGGATCCGCCCGGCGCCGCGTGGCGTGCCGCAGATTGAAGTGACCTTCGACATTGACGCCGACGGTATCCTGCATGTGTCGGCCAAAGACAAGGACACCGGCAAGGAGCAGAAGATCACCATCAAGGCCAGCTCGGGTCTGTCGGATGACGAAGTGCAACGCATGGTGCGTGAGGCGGAAGCCAATGCCGAAGCGGACAAGAAGTTCGAGGAACTGGCTCATGCTCGCAACCAGGCCGATGCCTTGGTGCATGCCACCCGCAAGCAGCTGACTGAAGCGGGCGCGGGTCTGCCGGCCGACGTTAAAGAGAAGATTGAAGCTGCGCTCAAGGAGCTGGAAACGGCAACTCGCGGCGAAGACAAAGATGAGATCGACGCCAAGAGTCAGGCCCTGCTGGAAGCATCCAGCGCCTTGATGGAAGCGATGCAGAAGCAGGCCGAGCAGGCCACCAGCGGCCAGGCAGAACCGGCCGCCAGCGGCAAGGATGACAACGTCGTCGATGCTGAATTTGAAGAAGTGAAAGACGACAAAAAGTAAGACGCGCCACGCGCAACACGGAAGCAGCACGGGCGTTTGACCACAAGCGCCCGTTGCTGTTTGTGGCGGCTTAACCATCCAGGATCAGGCAGGCATGGCAAAACGCGATTACTACGAAGTCCTCGGCATTAGCAAAGGGGCCTCCGAAGCGGAGATCAAAAAAGCCTACAAGCGGCTGGCGATGAAACACCATCCCGACCGCAATGATGGCGATGCGGCTTCCGGCGAGAAGTTCAAAGAGGTTAACGAGGCCTACGAAGTTCTGTCGGACCCGCAGAAGAAGAGCGCCTATGACCAGTTTGGTCACGCCGGCGTCGACCCTAACCGCAGCCCGGGTGGCTTTGGTGGCGGTGGGGCCGGGGCGGCCGACTTTGCCGACATCTTCGGCGATGTATTCGGCGACATCTTTGGTGGTGGCCGCCGCGGTGGCGGTGGCCGTCAGGCCCAGCGCGGCGCTGACCTGCGCTACAACATGGAGCTGACCCTGGAAGAAGCGGTGCGTGGCGTCAGCCGCGAGATCCGCATCCCCACCTGGGACAAGTGTGACAGTTGTAATGGTAGTGGCGCCAAAGTGGGTACCACCCCCAAAACCTGCCCCACCTGTCACGGCAGTGGTCAGGTGCAGATGCGCCAGGGCTTCTTCGCTGTTAGCCAGACCTGTCCGACCTGTCGTGGTCGCGGCCAGCTGATCGAAACCCCCTGTGGCAAGTGCCATGGTCAGGGGCGGGTCGAGCGGACCAAAACGCTCAACGTCAAGATCCCGGCCGGTGTCGACACCGGTGATCGCATTCGCCTGCAGGGTGAAGGTGAAGCAGGGGAGATGGGGGCACCAGCCGGCGATCTGTACGTGCAGGTGGCGGTCAAGGAGCACCCGATCTTCGTGCGGGATGGCAACAACCTCTACTGCGAGGTGCCGGTGAGTTTCACCCGCGCGGCCCTTGGCGGTGAAGTCGAAGTGCCGACCCTGGATGGCAAGGCGGTGCTCAAGGTGCCAGCCGAAACCCAGACCGGCAAGATGTTCCGCATGCGCGGCAAAGGGGTGAAATCGGTACGCTCAGGCCAGATCGGCGACCTGATCTGCCGGGTCATTGTCGAAACTCCGGTCAACCTGTCGGATAAGCAGAAAGAGCTGTTACGGGAGTTCGAAGCCAGCCTTGCCGGCAAGAGCGGCAGCCCGTCGCACAAGCCGAAAGAGGAAGGCTTTTTCGAAGGGGTGAAGAAGTTTTTCGACGATCTGACCTCCTGAGCCCGCTCTGCGGTCAAGGTCGGCGACTGCCGCCGTCCTTGACCGCTTCTTCGCTACCCTTGCTGACAAACTGACCACGGCTCGACCTTGGTCACACCGCTGAATCCTGTCGCCCCCCAACTCCCCGGTTTCGCGCTGTTGGTCACATTTTGACACCCCCCCCGTTCGTAGAATCGCCCCCGGCTGTACTGGGTCTGGCACCGCCGTGCTCGGCCCTGACACGACGAAACCATAAAACCGATAATAGGAAAGGCTGTTATGGAATTTCAGAAAAAGCGCCTCGGGCTGGTCTTGGCGTCGCTGCTGGCGACGACCATGGTCTCCGGCTGCGACTGGTGGAGCGATGACGACAAGAAAGATGAGGGGCTGGTGTGCGAAGCGCCCGCCGTTCCGAATGAAGATGAGACGGCCTGTATCAACCCGGATGGCACAGTGCCACTGCAAGAAAACCAGATCGCCATCTACTACAAAATCCCCAATGCCCATGCCGTCGATGAAGCACAGTACCAAGCATGGGGCTTGCACGTCTGGAACGGCGACAACTGCCCGGACGGTTATGCCGCGTCTCAAGTCGAAGGTGTTACTTGGGAGAACATGGTCCCAATCACGGGCATTAGTGAAACCTTTGGCGCCTATTGGGTTCTGAACGTCAACCCGGATCGGACCGTTCAGTGCGCCAACTTCATTCCGCACCGCTTTGACCCGAACGAGCAAACAGCTAACCTTGCCTTTAACTTGGCCCAATCCAGCAAGCATGCGTTCGTATTCTATGGTGACAACACCATTTACTACGAGCCGCTTGAAAACCCGCCAGTCGCACTGACCGGCGCTGCTGCTCACTGGATCAGCGGCAACACCTTGGTGTGGGAGGCCCCGGGCACCGCTGCTTCTGCCAAGCTGCTTCATTCTGCCGATGCCTCCATTGCGCTTGAAGCTGGCGCCATTACCGGTAACTTCGAAGCGATTGACCTCAATGTTGGCACCGGGCTGAGCAATGACCTCAAAGCCAAGTTTCCGCACCTGTCCAGTATGGCTGGTCATGGTCTGACGCTGACCGCCGATCAGGCCAAAGCTGCCCTCAAGCATCAGCTGGTGGTTGCTGCCTATGACGCTGAAGGCAAAGTCCTGAAAGCCACTCGCGTGCAGATCCCGGGCGTGATCGATGACCTCTATACCAGTGGTGAAAATGACGCCGATGAGGCCCAACTGGGCGCGATCATCAGCGACAGCGATGTTACCTTCAAACTGTGGGCGCCGACCGCTACTGCGGTCAAGCTGCACCTGTTTGATGCTGACAAAGCTGCTATGGGTGACGCTGTTGCCATGACGCTGGATGCTGCTACTGGCATCTGGAGTCACGCCGGCTCAACCGATCTGGTTGGCGCTTTCTACAAATACGAAGTGAGCGTCTACCATCCGAAGACTGGCAAAAACGAGACGGTGATGGTCACTGACCCCTATTCGGTTAGCCTGTCCACCAACTCTGTTTTCTCTCAGGTTGTTGATCTCAGCGATCCGGCACTCAAGCCGGCTGGTTGGGATACGCATGAGATTCCGGTGCATTCACACATCGCTCTCTATGAAGCGCATATCCGCGACTTCAGTGCCCACGATGTTTCTACTCCGGCCGACAAGCGTGGCAAGTACTTGGCATTCGCTGCTGAAGATACTGCTCCGGTAAACCATCTCAAGGCACTCAAAGAAGCGGGTTTGACCTACCTGCATCTGCTGCCAGCGTTCGACATTGCCACCATCAACGAAGATCCGACCAAGCGGGTTGATATCAACGAGCCGGTGAGCAAGTTGTGTGAACTCAACGACGCCGCGCGCATCTGCGCCACGGTTGCAGACAAGTCTCAGACCATTGAATCCGTGATGGCCGCCTGTGACCCAACGACTGACTGCGCGGAGCAGATCGCTTGGGACATGCGTGAACATGACAGCTTCAATTGGGGCTATGACCCCTTCCATTTTGGCGCGCCTGAAGGCAGTTATGCGTCGAACCCCGATGGTACGGCTCGTATCAAAGAGTTCCGTGAGATGGTTCAGGCCGTTCACGGTATGGGCCTCGGTGTGGCCATGGATGTGGTCTACAACCATACCAATGCTTCTGGCCTCAGCGAAAAATCAGTGCTCGACAAGGTGGTCCCAGGTTACTACCACCGCCTTGATATCAGCACGGGCGCAGTAACCAACTCAACCTGCTGCGACAACACCGCGACCGAACATGCGATGATGGCCAAGCTGATGCAGGACACCCTCGTCATCTGGACTGAAGCGTACAAGATCGACAGCTTCCGTTTCGACCTGATGGGCCATCAGCCGCTGGCGGCGATGGAAGATTCACTTGCGGCTACCCGTGCAGTGAACCCCAACATGTACTTCTACGGTGAAGGCTGGAACTTCGGTGAAGTGGCCAACGATGCCCGCTTTGTGCAGGCACGTCAGGAAAACCTGGCCGGTACCGGTATCGGTTCTTTCTCAGACCGTATGCGTGATGCCGTACGTGGCGGTCGCTTCAACACCTCAGACATTCGCGCGGCCCAAGGCTGGGCTAGCGGTTTGCATACCTTCCCGAATGAACGTGTGACTGCGGGTGCTTCTACTCTGGCAGACCTCAACGAGCGTACTGACCAGATCAAGGTTGAGTTGGCCGGTAACCTGCGCAACTTCATACTGGTGGACACCGCGGGCAAGACCAAACGTGGTCAGGATGTGAACTACGGCGGTTCTCCTTCCGGCTATGTTGACCAGCCGACTGAAACCATCACCTATATCTCCAAGCACGACAATCAGACCTTCTGGGACTTCAACCAGTACAAAATCCCGACGGCTACGCCGACGGAAGATCGTCTGCGGATGCACCTGCTCGGCCTGAGCTTCCCTATGCTGAGCCAGGGTATTCCTTTCCTGCACATGGGCGTTGAGCTGCTGCGTTCCAAATCGATGGAGCGCGACAGTTACAACTCCGGTGATTGGTACAACCGTGTTGACTTCACTGGCGAAGACCACAATTGGAACGTTGGTCTGCCCAGCCGCGACAAAGATGTAGCAAACTGGCCGACTATTGGTCCGATTTTGGCTGATGCTGCAGCGGCCCCGACCTCCTCAGACATTGCCAAGGCAACTGCCGTTGCCCAGACAATGCTCAAGGTTCGTAGCAGCAGCAAGCTGTTCCATCTCGGCGACGCTCAGAAGGTCATGGACCGCGTTGACTTCCGCAATGTTGGTGAAGACAGCCAGATCCACCTGATCGTGATGTCCATCGATGATGGCACCTCCGCTGGTGACGATCTGGATGAGAACTTCGATGCTGTGGTTAGCGTGTTTAACGGTAACCCGGAAGCCAAGAGTGTGACCCTGGGTGCTGGTGCCTGGGCAATCCATCCAGATCTGGCTGATTCGACGGACTACATGGATCTGATGGAACCGACTGTTGATGGTGCTACCGTTACCGTGCCGGCCTTCTCCTTCGCAGTCTTTGTACTGCCGCAGGGTGATGCTCAGGGCGCCGGTTATCCGGTGGACGAATCGAACAAGGACCTGAGCTCCATTCCTCCGTTCGGTGACACTGAAGTGTTCCTGCGTGGTGATATGAATGGCTGGGGCGAAACCAATGAAATGGTCTTTGCGTCCAGCGGTAAGTACGGTGTCACAGTGACATTGGAGCCGGGAACATACGGATTCAAAGTTGCCAGCTCTGACTGGAGCACCGTTGACTGGGGCAAAGGCGGCGAAACCCAGCCCGTCATTGGTGAGGCCTATGCACTCGGTAAAGACGGCAATCTGAGCATTACCTTGGATGTCAAATCGGTGGTCGAGTTTGTCGCCGATTTCTCCGATAAAGATGCGCCGACCCTGTTGATCACTGCGGAAGAGCTGTCGGGCTGTGAACTGTTGGCCAACAGCGCTGACGCTGGTCCGATCACCGCCCCCTTGGCTGTGCGCGGTGCTCACTCCAGCTGGAACTGGGATGCGGCCTACGCTTTCAGTTACAAAGGCAGCAACAAGTATCAGGTTGCCCTGTCAGCGGTTGACCTGACCGGCGGCTTTAAGCTTGCGGGAGATACTGGCAACTGGGATCCGCAGTTTGTTGCTATGAGCAGTGGCTCGCTGGCAACCGACCTGGCTCTGAATGCAGACTACGATGTAGTCGCTCGTATCGGCGCCAGCGCTATTGGTGACCCGGGCAATAACACCATGGCCTTGGGTGATGGCAACTATGTCATGACCTTTGAAGTCACAGAAGATCTGGTTGACGCTCAGGTGGTAGGTACGCTCAGCGTGTGCGAAATCGAATAATCGATAACGGCAACACTGATCGCTAACCCAAACCGGCCGCCTTTGCGGCCGGTTTTTTATCTCTGCAGCTGCCGGAGAAGGAGGATGTCGCCGTTGTGGTTGATGCCCAGCACTAGCCTCTCTGGTTGAGCGTGTTGAACGTGTTGAGCGTGTTGAGCGTGTTGAGTTTGGTGCTTGATCTTTATGAATTTGTTACGGTTTGACATCTTTGGTACGCATCTCGTAACATGCGCGGTGTACCAAATTTTTGATTTTGAGGTTTCAGGGATGAAGTCGGTCAGTGCCCTTGCCTGTTTTGGGCTGTCACTATGTTTGGCTACTGTGCTTCTGCTGGTATCAGGCGCCGCACCCAGTTATGCCTACACCCCCCCGCCAGCTCCTGTCCTTAGCGGACCGAGTTCTAGTACCGGAAGCTACACGATCTCCTGGAGTGGTGGCGTACGTTCCGGTGCGCCATATGCGGTTTTTGAGAATGGGGTCTTTATCTATTCTGGGGCGGCTGGCTCAAGATCTTTTACCAAAGGCGCAGGCACCTACACTTATTATGCGCGACAGTGCACTTGGACATGCGTTAACTCGCCGACCATAACGGTTACTGTAACCCCCCCGTCACCACCAGCCGCCCCTGCATTTACGTCTTTGCCGGCCAGCCTTAATCCGCTAACCAGCTACTCAGTCAGCTGGGGCGCAGTAGCTACCGCAACAAGTTATGAGCTTCAGGAATCAAAGGATTCAGGATCGTATGTTCAAATATTTAAAGGTGCTGGCACAAGCTCAGCGGTGAGTGGCAGAAATGCCGGTAGATATGTGTACAGAGTTAGAGCATGTAGGGATTCCGCATGTTCGTCATGGACAGTATCAAGTGCATCAACACTATATGTTCCTGCTTGGCTGTCGGTGCCCCACATAACACATGGTAATGCAGTAGCTATTTCTTGGTCATCTGGATTTTCGCATTACAAGATTAGAGAAAGCGTGAATGGCGGGGCTTGGTCGGAAGTATATAGTGGCACCAACACCAGCAACACATTCTATAACAAGCCTGCGGGCAGGCTTCGATATGATGTGGTCGGATGTTTTTTGACCAGTGGTGGGGGGGCGACCTGCGGCTCACCCGTTGTCAGCAATACTATTAATGTCATCAAGGCACCAGCGTCTATTCTTGTTCCTGCTCATACGACAAACGGCCAGGCATCTATTTCATGGCCGGCGACAGCCGGGGCTGCTTACTACCGGTTACAAGAGAAAAAGGTTGGTGAATCCTTATGGGCTACGGTGTATGAGGCATCAGCTACCAGCACTCTTAGAACTGGGTTGAGTGAGGGAGTCTACGACTATCGTC
This sequence comes from Gammaproteobacteria bacterium, assembly GCA_017425245.1. Taxonomy (GTDB): domain Bacteria; phylum Pseudomonadota; class Gammaproteobacteria; order Enterobacterales; family Neiellaceae; genus RGIG665. Next base: position 12,093 of record JAFOOX010000074.1, on the reverse strand, counting down.
TGTTTAGTTGCATTACTGCTGGCTGTAGTAATGGATATGCCAGTGGGCGTTTGACTGTTGAAACAATTCCGAGTACACCAAGCATCACGATTCCTGATGCTGCATTGGTTTCAGGTGGTAGCTTTCAAGTGGCTTGGTCGCCCGTTTCTGGCGCCACTCGATATGTTCTCGAAGAGCGTCGAGGCGCTGATGCATGGCTGCAAATATATACTGGGACGGCGCTGAGCTATGCCCTTAGCGGTCGAAGTGAGGCTACTTTTCGTTATCGTGTTGCTGCATGCAAGACCATCGCGTGCAGCAGCTACGCTGAATCAGGCCTATTGTCTGCGCCGAATACTTCTCCGTCGCTAACGGTGCCGTCATCAACTAGTACAGGGAACATCAACCTTTCTTGGAATAAAGCAGAACGAACCAACAGTTACCAAATCAGCGAGTCGCGAGACGGGGCGATTGCTAACACTATAGAGGCAGCATTGGCAGCCGATGTGACTAGCTATTCACGTAGTGGGTTAGCCAATGGACGCTATGGCTATGCAATTAGGGCGTGCAATAATTTTGGTTGTGCGCCTTGGTCAACTGCCGCATTCGTTAATGTTTTTTTGCCGCCTGCACCGGTATCTTCCATCTCCGGGCCGGCTAGAGCTACCTCGAGCGGTGGTTTTACTATTGCTTGGGCGCCATCAGCTACCGCAACTCAGTATTTGTTGAAAGAATACAAAGGGGTTGAGACCACGCCATCAACCTGGTTCCCTGGTGCCGCAAGCTCGTACACCTTTGCCAATAAGGCCCCGGGCCTATATCGTTACGAGGTAGAAGCCTGCAACAGTGCAGGTTGTAGCGCACGCACCAAATCAACTACCGTCGAAGTCTATAATGCGCCCCCTCCGGTTAGTGTGGAAAACAGTGCTCAAAAGCCGTTCGATACCGATGGTTCTTTTTCGTTAATGTGGCCAACTGCTGCAGCCGTCGCTTACCAAGTTGAAAGTAGAATCGGTTCAGGTGCGTGGCAAACAGTTAGTAGTAATTATCGCTCTAAAACGTATTTAGTGACCGGATTGACAACGGGCTCCTACAGCTATCGAATCAGAGCCTGCGATTATCTTTCTGGTGGAAGTGCTGTCTGCGGTGAGTGGAGTAGCATTATAACTGTAGATGTCATTATCCCGCCGCTAGCACCTTCAACCTCTCTCCTTCCCGACTCGGCAGGTAGCTTTACGTTGACATGGTCAGTCATTGCCGGGGTCACCAACTACAACGTTCGAGAGTACAATAACAGCGCAACAGTGCCAGTGGTGTATGCAGTAGGAACCTCTACTAGCAGGAGTTTTGCCAAGGCGGCGGGAACATATCGCTATGCGGTTGAAGCCTGTATTAAAACAGTTTGCGGCCCCGCCAGTGTGGAAAAGACCATTACTGTGCTGGATAAACCGGCTATACCCTTCTTGTCAAGCAGCGCGGCGTCACCTGATCCTGATGGCAGCTACCAGTTAAGCTGGGCGAACGTGGGTGCTCAATCTTATGTCATAGATGAAGCCTCGGTCGTCGCTGGAGTAACTCAAGATTGGCAACAAATCGCAGTTCGGTCTGACTTGTTATATCCCCTGTCAGGCAAGGCGACGGGTACCTATAGCTATAGAGCCAAAGCATGCCGTTTGGCATCTGGTGGCAGCGCGGTCTGTAGTGATTACAGTCCATCCCTTTCTATCAGTGTACTCCTTCCGCCAACCAAGCCCGTTATCGCGCCGACTACACCAACAACTGATGGCGATGGCAGCTACACCGTTAGCTGGGGGAGCATTGCACATGCTACAAGCTATAAGGTAAAGGCACTTCGTGGGACTACGCTTGCCTTTGAGCGTACCGTGACGACTGCGTCCTACGCAGTGGTCGAACAGGCGATGGGTGTTTATAGCTATCAGGTGTCCGCGTGTAACGCCTCTGGCTGCAGTCAATGGTCTGATCCATACCAAGTTGAAGTGGTCATTGCGCCAGCTACACCCACCTTGACCCTGGAAGGGGCTGCATTAAATGCCGATGGTAAGTCGTATGGCGTTACTGCCAGATGGACAAATTTAGCCGCTATTCAGTATCAGCTGCGGCGAAGCGGGCCCGACAGCAGCGTTGTCGTTGTCACACCTTTTGATAGTTCGACACGCGTTAAAACTGAGGTATTAACGACGTCTGGAGATTATCGCTGGGAAGTGCGCGGCTGCGTCTATGCGTCTGGTGGCTCACCTGCCTGCAGTGACTGGTCGGTACCGCGTATGATCCGTGTGCTGTTGTGGCCAGAAAAGCCAGTACTGAAGAATGCGATTAGCGGCACCAGCACTGATGGCCGCATATACCTTGAATGGCATGCGGCCAAAGACGCCAGTCAGTACGAGATCGTTACGACCTTCATACCTGAAGATGGAGAGGAGTCCCAGAGCAGCACATCGCTGATTTCTGCTACGACTTACGAGCGCACGGGGCTTGCGGATGGTCAGTACAGCTTTACCATCACTGCAGTTAACGCTGCCGGGCGTAGTCAGCCTTTGGCGATTGGCCCAGTTGTGGTTAACGTACCAAAGCCACCGTCGCTTGAACTTTCCTGGAAGGCTGACAGCGTTGCTATTGGGCGAACTGCGGTATTGCAGTGGCAGGCGACTGATGCGAACAGTTGTAAAGAGGTTAGCGCAGGCGACGCGGACGTGGCGTTAAGCGGCGAACGTGAAACTGTTTATAGCACTGCCGGTACAGTGACCGTCACTTTTGAGTGTCAGGGTGATTTGGGCACAGTTCGCAAGAGTGCGGTGCTTACGGTCGCTTCTGGTATTACCTCGGGCCTGCTGCCAGTGGAAGTTGCACCCAGAGCTTTGTCAACCTTTGTAGATGGCAATCGGCCCGTTGGTACCTTGCCTGCGTCTGAGCAAGTGCTGCCTTCTGGCGCTTATGTTTACTCTATTCCGATCGTAACTACCGGTGCGGTGAATGGCTTGGTACCGGAGCTGGCACTGGTTTATGACAGCCAAAGAATGTCAGGTGCCATGGGGCGTGGCTGGTCAATTTCAGGCTATTCCGTCATTCAACGCTGTGGCCAGGACCGCGAGCGAGATGGCGTCGCCAGGGCAATCTCTTTTGACCAGAACGATCGCTTCTGTTTGGATGGCCAACGCCTCGTTACCGACGGTAGCTACGGCGGTGTTAATGCTACTTATGACACCGAGATCAGTGGCGGTGTTAAGATTCAGTCCATCGGTGGTGGTCAGGGCAACCCGAGTACATTTGAACTGCGACGCGGCGACGGTTCAATAGTCACCTATGGTCTGGAGGGTGACCGCATTGATGGCATTATCAACAGTGCGACATTCGCGTGGCCCATCAGCCGTATTGAGGATGTGAACGGCAACCGCATTGACTTTGAATACTTAAGGGTTGCCAACAGCCTCGAATTTCACTTGCAACGGGTGCGTTACACCAACCACAAGAACACTGCGGCAGCGTTTAAAAGTGAAATCAAGTTCAACTACGTCAATGGTGCGCCTGAACCTCGCTATGGTTACCTGCATGGTGATGCAGTAAGCCTGAGCAAACGCTTGGTTTCGGTAGAGTCGCGCTCGGATAATGTCCAGCTTAAGTCTTATCGGCTGAGTTATGACAACTCCAATCGTTATCTGGAGTCGGTTACCGCCTGTCGCGATAGCCACTGCCTGCCGCCCACCCGTTTCACCTGGATTAATGGCCAGAATGATGTGCCATCATTTGCCGCGCGTCAGTCTTTCAAGCTCACCAAAGACCGCAAGTTTATGGGCTTTCAACCAGCCGATACCGACGGTGATGGCCAGATCGATATTCTGATGCTGGCTAACGATAGCAGCGACTCGTCGGACCATTTGGTGATCGGCAGGCAGCGTGATGGCATATTTTATCAGCGCAATCAGGCATCAGAGATAGCGACTGACTCGTTTAAAAAGTCTTGGCGAGTTATCGATATTAATGGCGATGATGCTGATGACTTAGTTTGGGCGCAATTATATTTTTTAGAGGCTACAGAGGAGGAAGATTTTCCTACTGAAGCCCGCATTCTTTATCGCGTAGCCGCAGGTGGCGAATACGCATATAGCACCACCGTAGATACGGGAATTGTTGTAGATAAGGTAAATCTATTCTCGATGGTGGACTTCAATGCGGATGGCGAAGTCGACATCATTAGCGTGAATAAGAAATCGCTATATGTTTCGTACGGCGATGGCACTGGCAGTTTTGGAAGTCCTCAGCCGCTGATGATTAATCTGGTTCGTAAACTCGGCTCGTCATATCCAAAACATGGGTATGACGTTGGCTTGCTGAAAGATTTTCACGCTGCGGTTCAGTTGGACTTTAATGGTGATGGTCGTCCGGATTTTCTTACTAAGGTTCGCGAGCACAGCTGCGAAGCACCAGAGTCTCCTCAGGTCGGCGATGAACTTGATATAGTAAAGTGTGAAGTTGGTTCTTGGACTTGGCGACTTATAGTGGCAGGAGAAGGTGGCTTTACGGAAATAGGTCATTGGCCTGATTCGGGTGAAGCCGATGTCAGGGTTCTTGATATTAACCAAGACGGTAACGGTGATATTGTTTATCGCCGGGATGGTGCTGGATGGTTCTATCGTCTGGGTGATGGCCGCGGATTAACTCAGGAGTTGCCATTCTTTTCCGGGTTTACCATTCCTTCCAGTGAATTCGCTGGCGGTGATTCTGCCACGCACTTTGCTGATATCAATGGTGACGGCCAGCTTGATTTTATAGGGTTAAGATCCTTTGGTTCTGAGATCGACAGTTGCATCAGGGAACTGCAGCCTGACTATAGTGGGAGTGCATACACCTGCTATCAAAAATATCCAGCTGAGTGGCATGTCGCCTATTTCTCGATCATGGGCTTTAATGCGCCGGAGCCGCTGGCAGCGGGAACTACGGATAACGAGCGGTCGATGTTTGTCGACATCGACGCAGATGGTTTTGCCGATTACGTGGCTATGGATGGGGATGTGGGTTGGCAGTTGCGCACTAACGCCCCCTATGCGCGCATTGCGGCAGTGGTTGATGGTTACGGTAACCGCTCAGAGATCGATTATCGGGCGCTGAGTGATGCAACTGTTTACACCAAGGGCAATGCCCAGTTGCTGGATACCAGCAACTGGGGCAATGGTTCCAAGGTGTTCGATGCTATTCAGCCGATGTACGTGGTGGCCGCCTTTAAGCGCCCCGGCACCCTGACCGCGTATCAGTATGGCGGCTTGCGTTATCAGCTGGGCCGAGGCTCTCTTGGTTTTGAGTCGTTTGTCAGCCATGACCTGCTACGCGGTGTGGCCAGCCAGACCCACTATGCCCAAGGTTGGCCGTACACCGGCCAGATGACCAAGTCCAGCAGCCACTTTACTGGGGCGACAGGCGAGGCGACGTGGGAGTGTGGCGACGGCGCGGATATGGTGGATCGCTATGCCCGCTGTTTGACGCTGAGTGTGAACCCTGCCTCAATCGATGTTGCCAGTGGCACCACGCTATCCACCACTGAGCTGGCGTTTGATCGGCGCAGTGGGGTTTTGGTCACTCGTGCCATTGTTCCTTACGTTCGTCTGAGCCAAACCGAAACCTATGATGTCGATGGCAACTGGCTGACCTCATCTACCCAGGAGCAGTCGGATCTGGATGGCTTTGGTAATGCCCGAATTGCCAGCAGTACCACCACCGATCACACCGTGAGTGGTGATAACGAGTGGACCGAGTCGGTCACCCGGGACTTTGATTACAGCTACCAGGGTTTTGCCCGGCTACTGAGCGAAGAGACGATCACCAGTTATGGTGATTCCGAAGCACGCAACCAGACAACCTGGACTTACGATGCCAAGGGGCTGCTTGCTACCGAGACCAGCCGTGCTCATTTGCCCGAACTTAAGGCGGTCAGGCGTATCGCTGCCCGTGATCTCTATGGCAATCCGACCCGCGTCGAGACAGTGGTGGCTGGCGTCACCACCTTGGAACGTTTTGCCTATACCGGCTCGGGCCGCTATGTCAGCACCGTCACCAATCCGTTGAATCATGTGCAAACGACGACTTATGGTGCCAACTTTAACTTGGCGATTGGCGCCCCGAGCGCGGTGGCTGATGCCAATGGTGGCCAAGTCTCCTACAGCTACACCACCATGGGGCGCAAGTATAAAGAGACCACCAACAGCGGCAGTGAAGGGCTGGTCAGTCAGTATTGGTGTGACGGCGCGGGCGGTTGCCCCGACGGCGCCGTTTATATTGAGGTGACCGAAGGGCGAGGGCTGCCGACTACCAAGAGCTATGTTGACGGCCAGGGGCGAGTTCTGCGCACCGAGAGTGAAGGGCTGGACGCGGGTGACTGGTCTGTGGTGGATACCGAGTACACCGCGCGGGGTGAGGTCAAGCGACAGTCTCAGCCTTATGAGGGTGGCGGTGTAGCCACTGCCTGGACCGAATATCAGTATGACGACTTTGGCCGCGTTGAGCAGGTTACCAAGCCGGATGATGGCGAGTGGCTGTATGAATACGAGCGCCTGAGCATTACCACCATTAACCCGGCGGGCTCACGCCGCACCGAAGTCAAGGATGCTGCAGGTAAGATCCGGCAGGTGATTGATGATCCCTTTGATGGTGGCAGTGTCATTGCCAACTACCGTTACGACGCCTTTGGCAACCCGACCGAGATTGATGGCCCTGATGGTGTTACTACCCGGGTCGAATATGACGACGCGGGGCGCCGTAAGCGTGTGGTTGATGCCGACAAAGGGGCGATCAGTTACAGCGTGGATGCTTGGGACCGTGAATACCTGAGCCACCACGAAGGACGCAATGTCCGCGGCCGGACTGAGTTTGACAACGTCGGCCGGGTGATCCGTGAACGTCATTACAACGGAGCCGAGACAGCCGCCAACCTGCAGACTCAGGTGGATTACGTTTACGACACTGCGGTCAATGGCAAGGGGCAATTGCATCGACGCACCCTGACCAATTACCTGTTGGGCGCGCAGACCTTTGTCGATGAGCGCAGCTATGACGGCTTTGGTCGCGCCACGGGCCAGACCATCAGCCTGTCGAACGGCCGCCGCTATCTGCTCAGCACCACCTATGATGCGGCTGGCCGGGTAAGGGATGTCACCGATGCCAGTGGCAAAACCGTGCGCCGCTATTACAGCCAGACCGGCTTGCACCGGGCCACGGGTGATCTCAGCCATAACCTGACGCTGTGGCAGGTGAGCGAGATGGATGCGATGGGTCACGCCACACGCACCACTTTCGGCAACGGCGTCACCACCATTGCCGGCTACAACAGCGTCGGCTTGGTGACCGGGCTCTATTCAAGTGTTCAGGATTCGCGTTACCAGTGGGATCAACTGGGCAATCTGGAACACCGTGATGAGCGCCACAAGGGGCTGTTTGAAACCTTCACCTATGACGGCATGAACCGCCTGCGTACCAGCCAGATCAGTGGCATGGCCGAGCAGGAGGTGCGCTATGCCGATAATGGCAACATCACCTTCAAGAGTGGGGTGGGAAGCTACAGCTACAACAGCGTTCGGCCCCATGCGGTGACCAAGGTCACCAGTGCCAGCGGTGCTGTGACCAACTACAGCTACGACGCCGCCGGCAACATGACCACCGATGGCAAGCGCAGCCTCAGCTACACCACAACCGAGGTGCCTTACCGGGTGGTTAGCGGTGGCACCACCACCGAATTTACCTATGGCTTTGATGGCGGCCGTTTCAAGCGCGTAGACAGTAAAGAGGGAGTGACCACCACCACCTGGACGGTCGGCAATGTTGAGATCATCAGCTCAACCGAGCGCAGCGGCGAGACGGTCAAGCGCTATCTGGACGGTGTCGCCATCGCTACCTACTACCCGGGTGGCGGCAGTGATATCCACTACCAACACAAGGATCATCTCGGCTCGCTGGATCTGATGACAGATGAGAGGGGCCGAGTGGTGGAGCGCTTCAGCTTCGACCCCTGGGGCGCGCGGCGCAATGCTGACTGGCACAAACTGGGCAGTATTGAATCCATGCTGCAGCAGCGCACCATGGCGGCCCTGGCCAGTGACCTGACCACGCGTGGCTTTACCGGCCATGAACATCTGGATGATGCCGGTCTGATCCATATGAATGGTCGGGTTTATGATCCAGTGCTGGCCCGCTTTTTGTCAGCCGATCCGTTGATTCAAGACCCCTTTAACCCCCAAAGCCTGAACCGCTACTCCTATGTTTTTAACAACCCGCTTAACGCCACCGATCCGTCGGGTTATAACGCATTGGGGCTGGTGACGACGATTGTTAACATCGCGGCGATGTTTTTTCAGGTGCTTTATCCGGTTGCCGTGGCCTTGAACTGTTATACCGCAGCCGTTACCGCCCTCCAGCTCTACGATGCCTATCACCAGGTTGGTGGTTCGCTGGTGCTGGAGAATAGCTGGGTAACGGTTGTTCAGACGGCCTATTCCTTAGTGAGCAGCTTCTACGCCTTGGGAACGATGAAAACCGATGGCGTTGCGACATCCGCAGGCGAAACGGCGATTGCGGGAACTGCTGATTCTGCTGAATACGCTGCAGAAGCTTTTGCCCTCGACCCTGATGGCCAGCGATTCCTGGATAAGCTATCGGCGGAAAACCGGGCGTTCAGTTTAGAAATTAAGATGGCCGCCCACTTCGATAGTAACCCCGTGATGCTAGGAACTCGTTACACACCGTCAGGTTGGGTTGACTATTGGTCCAACAACTTTGTCTCTGAGCCTTACATGGAAGTGGGCTTAACCTCAACTGACGCTCTGTTTTTTGAATACTCGCCATTTGGTGGCGGCCCTTCAGCTGCCGCCAGAGCCGGTATGGGGGCTGCCAAATACGGTGCCAAGGCCATCGCTTGGGGTAAGGCGCGATGGGGGCGGGTGTTTGGGGCAAACGTGGTTGACAAATTCAGCAGAGCGCCGAAAAGCTTGATGGATCAGATGGTTCTCGAAGCTGCCAAACAAGGTAAAGGGGTCAAGATTATCGATAGCTTAAATGATCCAAAGTTTAAGGGTATGGAGAAGTGGAGTTACTCTGAGCTATCTGCTAACGGTCTCCGTTCAGAGGTGCATTATGTGCGAAATCCAAAAACTGGGGAGTTAATGGATTTTAAATTAAAGCATCATGCGGATATAGGACGATGATTCAGGAGAGATTTGTATGTACGTTAGGTGTATTGCCAACGACGTTGCTAAGCTGGATAATGAGCTGGTCAAGATGCGTCTCGCAGACTCAATACGTCGCGAAGGACAGGACGAAGATTTACTTCTCGGCGCCACCTATAAAGTCGTAGCGATTGAGAGGTGGGGGGATGGCGGGATTCGTGTGTACCTGCATACAGTCGAGGAAAACGATTATCCGTACCCATATCCGATAGAGATGTTTGATGTGATCGAACCTACCATCCCGATGGGGTGGTGTGTAAGTCTTGAACAGTATGATTGTGGGATGTATATAAAGAGAATTGGTTTTCCCGAGTGGGCAAACGATGGCTCTTTCTACGAAAGATTGGTTGACGGCGATGAGGAAGCAGTCGCTGTCTACAAGAACTACCAACACAGGAATGTTTCGGGACATCCATCCCCACCCAACTTGACCCGCTCATAACACACCCCCCAACCGGCCGCCACTGCGGCCGGTTTTTTTATCTCTGCAGCAATGGGCTATAGTGGCCGCCTCTGGAGCGGGAGGAACGATGAGCGAACAGGTCAGGGTGGCGATCGCCGGGTGTGGCGGGCGCATGGGGCGGATGCTGCTGGAGTGCATCAGCCGGGTTGAAGGCGTAATGCTGGCGGCGGCTTTTGAGCGCCCTGAGAGCAGCTTGGTGGGCGCCGATTGTGGCGAGTTGGCCGGGCAGGGGGCCAATGGCATCAAGGTTGGGGCCGGGCTGGAATCACTGCCGGCAGATGTCGATGTGATCATCGATTTCACCGCTCCGGCGGCGACGCTGGCGGCGGCGCGCTGGTGCGCGGCTCATGGGGCGCGGCTGGTGGTGGGTACCACCGGTTTCTCAGACGAACAGAAAGCCGAACTCAAGCTGCTCTCCGCCCAGGTGCCGATGGTGATCGCTGCCAACTACAGCGTGGGCGTCAATCTGCTGCTCAAACTGTTGCAGATGGCCACCAAGGTGATGGGTGACTACACCGACATCGAGATCATCGAAGGCCATCACCGCTACAAGGTCGATGCCCCCAGCGGCACCGCCCTGCGCATGGGCGAGGTGATCGCTGAAACCCTCGGCCGCGACCTGAAAGAGGTGGCTGTCTATGGCCGGGAAGGGATTACCGGCGAAAGAGATCGCAAGACCATCGGCTTTGCCACCATTCGTGCCGGCGATCTGGTCGGTGAACACACGGCGATGTTCGCAGATATTGGCGAACGTGTTGAAATTACTCATAAAGCATCATCACGTTCGACCTTCGCCTGCGGTGCTTTGCGTGCTGCGGGCTGGCTCAAAAATCGCCAGCCTGCCATTTATGACATGCCGGATGTGCTTGATTTAGCGATTTGATTGTGGCTTTTGGCGCTTTCATGGCGGTTGATCGTGAAAGCGCCTCAAAAAACAAATTTCGCTCGCCCATGGATCTTTTTGGTGTTCGTCCTTAGAATACCGCCGTTTTGCCTGCCGCTTGGCGGGCACGCTAGCAAACCACCAATTCGCGCCCTGGTTCACCCGTCGCCTGGCCCTGGCTGACGGGCGGACTGCCACAACGGAGGTTACCTTGAGCAAACCTGCACTCCTTGTGCTTGAAGATGGGACGGTCTTTCGCGGCACAGCCATTGGCGCTGACGGCCACGCAGTCGGTGAGGTGGTGTTCAACACTGCCATGACCGGCTATCAGGAGATTCTGACCGACCCCTCCTATGCCCGTCAGATTGTTACCCTGACCTATCCCCACATCGGTAACACCGGCGTTAACAGCGAAGATGAAGAATCTGGCGAGATTCTGGCCACCGGCCTCGTCATCCGCGATCTGCCGCTGATTGCCAGCAACTTCCGTAGCCAGGAGAGCCTCTCCGCCTACCTCAAGCGGCGCAATGTGGTCGGCATCGCCGACATCGACACGCGCAAGCTGACCCGCATCCTGCGCGACAAAGGCGCCCAGAACGGCTGCATCATGGCTGGCGATATCGACGAAGCCAAAGCCCTGACTGCGGCCAAGGCCTTCCCCGGTCTGAAGGGGATGGATCTGGCCAAAGAGGTCACCTGTGAGCGCCCCTACGAGTGGCGTGACACCAGCTGGCAGCTGGGCCGTGGCCACAGCAGCAAGGGCGACAGCGAGCTGCCGTTCCATGTGGTGGCCTATGACTTTGGCGTCAAGCGCAACATCCTGCGCATGCTGGTGGATCGCGGCTGCAAGCTGACCGTGGTACCGGCCAAAACCAGCGCCGCCGAGGTGCTGGCTCTCAACCCTGATGGCATCTTCCTCTCCAACGGCCCGGGCGATCCTGCCCCGTGCGACTACGCCATCGCCGCCATTCGCGAGTTCCTGACCACCGACATCCCGGTATTTGGCATCTGTCTCGGCCACCAGTTGCTGGCTCTGGCCAGCGGTGCCCAGACCCTGAAGATGAAGTTTGGTCACCATGGTGCCAACCACCCGGTGAAAGACCTCGACCGTAACTGCGTGATGATCACCAGCCAGAACCACGGTTTTGCCGTGGACGAGACGACTCTGCCTGCCAACCTGCGGCCGACCCATGTGTCGTTGTTCGATGGCTCGCTGCAGGGGATCCATCGCACCGACAAGCCGGCGTTCAGCTTCCAGGGTCACCCGGAAGCCAGCCCCGGTCCTAACGATGCTGCGCCGCTCTTTGACCATTTCATCGAGCTGATGCAAGCGCGCCAGAGTCAGTAACGGACCGGTTTGAAGGGGTGAACCATGCCAAAGCGTACAGATCTTAAAAGCATCCTGATCATCGGTGCCGGTCCTATCGTCATCGGTCAGGCCTGTGAGTTTGACTATTCCGGCGCCCAGGCCTGCAAGGCGCTGCGTGAAGAGGGTTACCGGGTCATTCTGGTCAACTCCAACCCGGCCACCATCATGACTGACC
>JAFOOX010000052.1 GCA_017425245.1 Gammaproteobacteria bacterium | reverse complement strand
CGCTGGGGCAGAGGGGCGTATCGCCACGCCCCTCTGCACACCCGGGCGCCCCCAGCGATCACCACCATCGACAGCATTTGTCCGTTCTGCCGGCCTGCGGGGTCGCCACAAAGTCACATCCATGTGCCTTAGTGGCTTTCGGCAACGTCCTGTTGCCTCAACCCCTACGGTCGGCTGGCTGTGGGTAGCGCTGCGCCGAGCTTGTGGTGATCGAGGGGTTGGGGGCAAAGATACGCGCTGTTAGAGGACGCTCGCTTTTCACACACGGTGTGCTGGACTTCTGCGCCGATACGGTATAAAAATCAGCCACATGGAACCGTGCCGCCGCCGATCACTGCTGCGTGAAAGCGAGCGCGCACGCTAATAACACTGTTAGAGCACACACGGAGCACCCATGCGATCCAAGGCATATCACGCATTCACACAAAAGCTAAGTTATTTTGATGACGACCTAGAACTGATGGACGTTTTGCATAAGGCGGTGACTAGCGGAGACCTTACAGATCAGGGCTCTCAATACGTCTTGAAGCACGTTGATCCCGCCGCGCACACTCATATCGTTCGTCGCAAGAATTCCGTTGGAAGCCGCAAGATTATTATTAATCATATCCGCTCAACGCTGTACTCATCCTATGTAAAAGACATCTACGAAGAACTAACCCACTATCTGCGTACTGTCCTCACGCAAGCATCTAGTAACGGCTTTAACTCGGGGCGCTTGATTGGAGAGCATTCATTCAAAATGGATGCAAAAACAGTCCTGGAGCTTGGAAGTTGGGACCAAGTGTGCCAGATGGTTACCGAGTCGGTATTTCAGAGCCTAGAAGCAGAAAAGAGCACTCTTAAGCTGTTGGAAAAAATGGCCGCCAAGCTGGCTCTCAACGTTGACCATCAACTCATTTCCACAGCGCTTCCTTATCTAGAGGCACGTCACTTTCTCGTTCACACCGATGGGAAAGTGACTCAGGATTACATCAATACCTATCCGCAAATTCAAATCAAGGATGGCTACGTTGCGCTGAATTTATCGTTTATTGATGGGCTGCGATCATCCGTCAAGGCCCTCGTTGCCGATTACGATAAGGAAGTGATTAATGGCAACCTCCTCAAGGCAGAAGATACTCAGCCATGAGTCAACGCTCGTGTGCTCTAACCCATCATTCCACCGGACCTGCGCGAAAAGCCGCGCAGGCCGGTGAATTCAGACGTTAGGCTATGAGGTGATAGCAGATATGGAATGTTCAGATCATCAACTAAGTTCACTTAAAATACATTGCGAAAAATTATTAAAGTCTTGCCAAGAGAAAAACCGGTACAACCTAGATGATGCCGATAACTTAGGCTTTATGTCGCTATGCTTTTTGAGTAAACAGAATGATCATATGTCCGCTATTTTAAAATTGCTTCCACACCCTGATATACAACTAATTTCACGAACAATGATTGAAGGCTTGATTCAACTATTATGGTGTTTCAAGGATCCAGATCGGGCTTTTAAGTGGCGAGGGTATGCCTGGATAAATGATTGGCGAGTTTCTCGTGAAATGATCAATAAAGGACAGAATGTAGCATCTGATCACATAGATAAAATCGACAATTTCATTGTCGAGCATGGTGATCTTTTTAAAATAAACAGATTCAAAAGCCAGCCTATTCCAGAGAATGAAGATCCATTCCACAAAAATTGGCGTTGCGGCATCACCTTGAAGGATATAGCTGAAGAAGTTGGAGGAGATGACCTATACGATCAGCTTTATTCACCATATTCTGATTGGCAGCATTGGGGAGTGGCTTCTATAGGGCAAATGATAAAAAGAGATGATGGCGGCGTTACATATGGAGAGAGCGCAAGTTCCGGAGAGCTATGCTCTTCTCTCGCAGTAGCATTTCAATGCTTGTACCAAGTAATGGATTTAAACAACTCACATCACGAACTTGGTATGGAAAGAAAGCTTGCGGAACTAAGAAGTGAATATATTTCAATGCATCAAGCCTAACAAGCAATTACACTCAGACAGTCAACCGCGTCACACCTTTTACTTTCGCAAAAGCTGCGCCACAGTTGCCTGCTGGTGAATTGGGCGTTATGTTCTCCGTAGAGGAAGCTCATGTTGAAAACAATTATCTTAGTAATTTCTCTGCAGGGTCAGGGGCTGAATGGTCCACAAGCCCCTGATGTCAGGAACGCGATCGAAGATCAGATTGAAGCGAATACCAAATCAGAGGTGGTTGGTGCGGGCGGCAATGTTGACGGTTCTGAAATTGACCTGCAAATTTAAACTGTTGAGGTTGAGGCCATTTCCGATTTCATACGGAACCTTATGGTCCATGCGGAGTTAGCCGGTCATTACACGCTGTAAATTAAATAAACATAACAATCGCAGGCACGGCGACGGCTTTTCCATTGCGGCTTCGCCTCCACTTCAAAACCGCACATGCTGCGGGCGTTAGGCCCGTTAGGAGAGCTCGTGGCGATTGGTCGGAATAGCGACTTGGCGAACAAAGACTGTCCACTGTGCCGTGGCAAAGGCAAGGTCAAATGTCCCGACTGTCGCGGCAAAGGCAAACCATTTGACTGCCAAACTTGCTGGGGCACATCTAGTGCTCCTGGAGAAGGTCGGCACGTTGCATGCTCCAGATGCCACGGTTCGGGGCACGTTCGGCGTGTCTAGGCCAGCGAACGGGCCTAACTAATCATTCAAGCCGACGCCTTCGGCGCGGCTTAACTCAAGGCGGTAGGCATTTCAATGAGACGTCGTCCAACGAGATCGAGGACATCCATTTCATAACTAGCGGCAGCGCGGTATTCCCACCCCTTGAGCACCACCCGCAATCACGCCAGCCAACCCACGGCCAGTCGGGTGTAGGGGTTGAGCTGGCAGGGATGCCAGCGAAAGCAAATCTGGGCAGGACAGCCCATATTTGCGACCCCGTAGCCCGGCAGAACGCCAGCCAGATAGTGATGGTGGTGATCTCGGGGACCGCCGGGATTGGTAAGGGCCGGGCGGGTCCGGCCCTTACCCGGCCCGCGCCGGCCGGTCGGCGCTCTACTCGAATCGCGACGCGATTTGTCTTACTGCCTGCCGCGCAGCGGCATTGCCAGTGACAAGTCACGAGATGCGAGATACGAGTAGCGTTCAACCGCCAAAGGTCAGGGCACTGCGCTGCAGGCAGCAGCTAACTCAAGGATTCTCTGTTGCCAACTGCTGACACAGCGGGTTCAGCTCGCTGAACTGCAACGCCGGCATAGCCACGGGTTCGCCGTGCTGGTGGGCGGCGACGGCGGCGGGCAACTGGCTCAGGGTGAGTTCAACCGCATCCAGCGCAGCCGCGCTGGTCAGCCATTCGGGCAGCCAGGGGGCGATCTCGGCGTAGCTGAGGTAGCGCAGCTGCAACTGGCCATCACCCAGAACGGTGGCCTGCCAGCAGACGGCGGCGCGTTCAATGCGCGGCCGTTCGGGGTCGGGTGGGGCGGAGTCAGGCGCGGCGACCACATTCAGGTAACTATGGCGGCCGAGCTGGCCGTGGATGCTGCGGCTGATCAGTTCACGGTCGGCCAGCGGAAAGGGCAGGGCCAGGCGGGTGCGCACCAAATACTGGTTGGGCGGGCGAAAGGCCAGCACCGTTACCGATTCGACATTGGCCGCCCATTGCGGCACCCGCGCGGTATCGAGCAGGGTACGTAGCACCGCACCGGGCTGGGCGTTGAGGGTGATCTCACCACGGATCAGCGGTTGCGGGCTGGCCGGCGGTTCGTCGGCCAGGGCCGGCGCCGTGTTCAGGCTGCTGTACAGTGCCACCGCCGCCAGCGTTCGCCACATCCCTTTGCCCTTTGCCAAAACGCGGTCAAGGCCCACAGAATAGGGGCTGTCCGGGTGATTACCAAACGGGAAACAGCAATATGAATAATGGCGTGACAGGGGCGATGATGGCGGCTCTGATGGTATTGGCTGGCTGTAGCGACAAAGCCGAGGATGAGGCCGCCGCGCCCATCTATCCGCCCAGCCGCACCGTGGCCCAGGTGGACAACTACCACGGGGTGGAGGTGGCCGACCCCTACCGCTGGCTTGAGGATGACAACAGCGCCGAGACCAAGGCCTGGGTCAAGAGTCAGCAGCAGTTTGCCAGTGCGCATCTCAACGCCATTGCTGGCCGCGATCAGCTGAACCAGCGCATCACCGCACTGTGGAACACCGAGCGTCGTGGCCTGCCGCTGGAGCGTGGTGGCCGCCAGTTCTATTTCCGCAACGACGGGCTGCAGAACCAGTCGGTGCTCTATGTGCGTGACAACGCCAGCAGCGAACCGCGGGTGCTGCTCGACCCCAACACGCTCTCCGGCGACGGCACCGTGGCCCTCACCGCCATTGATATCAGCCCGGACGGCAAGCGGCTGGCCTATGGCGTCTCTGAGTCGGGCTCTGACTGGCAGACCTGGCGCTTTTTGAGCGTGGAGGATGGCCGCCAGCTGCGCGACGAGCTCAAGTGGATCAAGTTCAGCGTTGCCTCCTGGACCAAGGATGGCAGTGGGGTCTTCTACAGCCGTTACGATGCCCCGGCTGAAGGGGCCGAACTGCAGGAGGTGAACTACTTCCAGAAGCTCTACTTCCACCGCATCGGCACCGCTCAGGAGCAGGACGAACTGGTCTATGAGCGCAAGGATCAGAAGGAGTGGGGCTTCGGCGGCGAGGTCAGCGACGACGGCAACTATCTGGTGATCACCGTGTCGCAGGGCACCGATGTGCGCAACCGACTGTTCTACAAGGATCTGGCCAACAACGGTGCGGTGGTGGAGCTGCTGCCGGCGCTGGATGCCGAATATCAGTACATCGGCAACCGGGGCAATCGCTTCTTTATCAAGACCAACAACGGAGCGCCCAACGGCAAGATCATCGCCATTGATCTGGCCAACCCGGCGCCTGAGCTGTGGCAGACGGTGGTGCCGGAAACCAGCCAGGTGATCGAGCAGGCGCAGCTGGTGGGCGATACCGTCGCCATCAACTACATGGTTGATGTGGTCAGCCAGCTGGAGCTGTTCAAGACTGACGGCACCCCGGCCGGCAAGATCACCATGCCTGGCAAGGGGCGGGTGTCGGCCATTGAAGGGGATGAGGCCAAGAGCCACATCTACTTCCTCTACGACAGCTATCTGGTGCCGCCGACGGTGTACAAGGCGTCGCTGGCCGATCTCGGCGTCAGCGTGCCGTTTGCCCCGCGCCTTAACTACGACCCAGCCCAGTTTGTCAGCGAGCAGTTCTTCTACCAGAGCAAGGATGGCACCCGGGTGCCGATCATCCTCAGCTACCGCAAGGGGCTGAAACGCGATGGCAGCAATCCGACCATTCTCTATGGCTATGGTGGCTTCAATATTCCGGTCACCCCGCGCTACAGCGCGGCGCTGATTGCGTGGATGGAGAAGGGCGGCATCTATGCCGTGGCCAACCTGCGCGGTGGCACTGAATACGGCGAGGCCTGGCATGAGGCCGGCATGCTGCACAACAAGCAGAATGTGTTTGATGACTTTATCGCCGCTGCCGAGTTCCTGATCCGCGACAACTACACCCAGCCGGCCAAGCTCGGTATCTACGGCCGCAGCAACGGCGGCCTGCTGGTGGGCGCGGCCATGACCCAGCGGCCGGAGCTGTTTGCCGCGGCGCTGCCGGCGGTGGGGGTGCTGGATATGCTGCGCTTCCACAAGTTCACCATTGGTTGGGCCTGGGTCAGTGAGTACGGTAGTGCCGACAATGCCGCCGATTTCCCGGTGCTCAAGGCCTATTCGCCGCTGCATAACCTTAAGCCGGCCCAGTATCCGGCCACCATGGTGATGACCGCCGACCATGACGATCGGGTGGTACCGGCCCACAGCTTCAAGTTCGCGGCGGCGCTGCAGGCGGCCCAGCAGGGCAACAAGCCGGTGATCGCACGCATCGAAAGCAAGGCTGGCCATGGCGCCGGCAAGTCGACGGCGATGCAGATCGAGGAGTGGAGCGATATCTTCGCCTTCTTGCTGCAGGCGATGGGTGAAGAGGCGCGGTTGACGACAGCGGCACCCTGAGTCAGGGTTAAGTATCTGCCCGGGCCTTGGAGCCGGTGATGCTGGAAGCCCCGATTCCTGCCGATGAGAGCCAACGGTTGCAGGCGTTGACCGAGCTGGAACTGCTCGACACGCCTGCCGACCCTTACCTGCAGCGGCTGGTCGGTTTTGCTGCCCAGCTGTTCGAGGTGCCGACAGTGCTGCTGTCGCTGGTTGATAGCGAGCGCCAGTGGTTCAAAGTGCGCCATGGTCTTGATGCGGCTGAAACGCCACGCAACATCTCCTTTTGCGGCCATGCCATTCACGGTCGGGAACCTTTTGTTGTTGAGGACGCCAGTCGCGATCCGCGCTTTGCCGACAACCCGCTGGTCAGCGGTGCCCTCCATCTACGTTTTTATGCGGGTATGACGTTGCGTCCCCAAGGCATACGGGCCATAGGTACGCTGTGCCTGATCGGCTACCAGCCACGGCTGTTCAGTGAACGTGACGGGCAGTTGCTGCGTGAATTGGCAGGTCTGGTGGAGGGCTATCTGCGGCTGGATGGCAGCCGTAACCAGGCGCGCGAGTTGCGGCGCGCTGCGGGGCGAGAGCAGCGTAAGGCATTGCTCGACCCGGTGACCCAGCTGTGGAACCTTGATGGTTATTATCAATTTGCGCCCCGTTTGATACTGCGGGCCAGCGACAGCAAGTGCTGTTGGGGGGTGGTCTATGGCCGCTTGCTGTTGGTTCCTGGCGGGCCGGCTACGCCTCGCCAGCTGTGGGAGGTGGCGAGGCGGATAATGGCGGTGGTGGGCACCCAGGACTTGGTGGTGCGTGCTGAGTGCGATGCCTTCATCATCGCCGCGCTGGTCGTCGACTATGAGGCGTTGCGTCGTCTGGCAGAGCGTATTGCCCTGGCCGTGGCGGCCACGCCGTTGCCAGGCGAGGGTCAGCCGCAACATGGCCGGCTGGCGACAGTAGTGGCCATGGCCGAGCCGTTGGACAAGGTAGAGGTGGTGCTTGAGAGGGCCCTGCTCAACTGTGGCCAAGGCTGTGGTTGTTGATATCGGCCCGTAGCGGCGAATCTGGGGTGAGGAGTGACGAGATGACGATGGACGTAAGGGTCGAAGATGGCGTGAAGCAGAGCTGGGCGCTGGTGGAGCAGGCTACCATCACCGGCTTGGATCTGGCTGTCGCCTACGGCCCCAAGCTGCTGCTGGCGCTGATTGTATTGTTCGCCGGCATGTCGGCAATCAAGGGGTTGCTGGCGGTGATGGAAGCGGCCATGGGGCGTGCCAAGGTCGAGATCACGCTGCAGAAATTTCTGATTAGTATCACCGGCGTGGCCGCCAAGGCGGTGCTGCTTGTGGTTTTTGCCTCCATGATCGGGGTGGAAACCGCCACCCTGATCGCCATGCTCGGTGCTGCGGGTCTGGCCGTAGGCTTGGCCTTGCAAGGCAGTCTGTCCAACCTTGCGGGCGGCGTGCTGATCCTGTTTTTCAAGCCGTTTAAGGTGGGGGACGTGATCGAGGCTCAGGGTTACACCGGGGTGGTCAAGGAGATCCAGATCTTCAACACCATCATGACCACGCCGGATAACCAGCGCATCATCATCCCCAATGGCAACCTCTCCAATGGCGTGGTGCGCAACATCACCGCCGAGCCGACCCGCCGTGTCGAGCTGCCAATTGGCATCAGCTACGATGCCGACGTCGACAAGGTGCGCGCCTTGCTATTGGCCCTGATCAACAGCGACAGCCGGGTACTGGCGGAGCCAGCGCCCGAGGTGCGGCTGACCGGTTACGGCGAAAGCGCGGTGAATCTGTCGGCACGGCTGTGGACCAAGACCGAGGATTACTGGCCGACCCATTTTGAGCTGCTGGAGAAGGTCAAAGCCACCTTCGACCGCGAAGGGATCAGCATCCCCTTCCCCCATCGCCATGTGCTGCTGCATCACATCAAGGATTGAGGCGGGGTGGTGGGGGCTGTTCCGCTGAAGCTGGGGATGCCAAAGGCGAACGAGGGGCCGGCAAGTTGGCGGGTAACTGCAGATCCAACCGATGTAACAGCGCCGGATCGGTGGCGAAGCTGCACAACAGATGACGTGTTTCACCGGGGCTGCCATCCTTTAGGGCCAGCAGCTGCAGCCGTGGCCCGGCAGATTGGTCATCGATCAGCCATTGGCCTTCCTCTGCGTTGGTAAGCAGATAATCGCCGCGGCCACCGGCGAGCATGATGCCGAGCGCCTGTTGTGGCGAACTGACCGTAAAATAGGGCGTTTGATGCAGGGTCAGCAGGCGATCAGCCTCGGCGCCATAGGAATAACCGCTCCGTCGCAGCATCAGCAGCTTGGGGTTTGAGAGTAACTGTTCGAGGCTGATGGCGCCGGTTAACTGTGGGTGGTCGCGGCGGGCGACCACCACCTGTGGCCCATCCTGATGGAGGGCCTTGCTGTAGCGCCCCAGCTGCAGGCGCTGTGGGCGGTAAAACCAGCCGAGGCCACAAAACGGCTGCTGGTTGGCTTTGAGTAGCGCCAGCTGCCGTTCCTCCGGCGTCTCTATCCATTGCAGTCTGATCCCGGCGGCGGCTGCGGCTTGCCGCAATGGGGTGGCTGTCAAACCCACTGGCTCACTGTCGCCCGGCTGGCGTGCTGCGTAAGGCGGGCGTTCGCTGTAATGGACCAGCAGTGACAGGTTGGTTGCCAGTGCCAGCAAAAGCGACATCATCATGGTGATAGGGTCAGCCTTAGAGTGGGGAAGAGGGAGCCAAGCCTGAGCTTAGCGAAGCGCCTCTCACCCGACCAGCCGCGCTGGAGCATCTGCTGACGGCGGTCATCCCTGACCGATCTCTACCGTCACATGGCTGAGCCCGGTCAGCTCACCGAGTAGGGCACGCACTTCGGCGGCCGTTAACGGGGCGCTGCTGGTGATGGCAATGATCGCCGCGTACTGGTTGCGCCCCACCCGCCACAGGTGGAGATCATCGACTTTGGCGCTGTCTGGCAACTGCTGCAGCCGCTGACGCAGTTGGCGGCTTAAGGGACCATCGAGCTCGGCGTCGAGCAACACCAGGCCGCTGTCACGCATCAGCCCCAACGCCCAGCTGCCCACCAGCACGGCGCCCACAATACCCATCAGCGGATCGAGCCAGCCCCAGCCCAGCAACCAGCCGCCAACCAGAGCGGCAATGGCCAGCACCGAGGTGAGGGCATCGGCCAGCACATGCAGGTAGGCAGAGCGCAGATTGAGATCATGGTGGTGGCCATGGCTGTGATCATGCTGATGATCGTGATCGTGATCGTGATCGTGGTCGTGATCGTGATCGTGGTCGTGATGGGCGTGGCCGAGGATCAGCGCTGAGCCGACATTAACCGCCAGCCCAATCACCGCCACCACAATCGCTTCGACAAAGCGGATCTCGCCCGGATTAAACAGCCGCTCGAACGACGCGATCACCATCAGTGCGGCGACGAGCAGCAGGAATACGCCGTTGCTGAACCCCGCCAACACCTCGATCTTCCAGGTGCCGAAGCAGAAGCGTGGGTCTTTGGCTAGCCGCCGCGCGGCGGCATAGGCAAGGGCGCTGGCGCCGATGGCCAGCGCGTGGGAGCTCATGTGCCAGCCATCAGCCAGCAGCGCCATCGAGTTAAACCAGAGGCCGGCGACAATTTCCACCACCATGGTGATGGTAGTGAGGATCACCACCGCCAGGGTGCCGCGCTGGGCCGCTTGGTTGCCACCATCAAACTGGCGGTTATGGGTGCAGGGCAGGGTATCGGGCGACATCGGTGCTCCTTAGCTGGTGGGCAACAACAGAGTGGCGCCGCCCAAGGCAATAAACAAGAGTGCAGCGCAGATGTGAATGGTTCGCACCGGTAATTTGGCCAGTAGCTTGCGGCTAATCAATGCTGCTGGCACGTTGGCGATCATCATGCCGACCGTGGTGCCGGCCACCACCGCCACAAAAGAGCTGGCCTGGGCGGCCAGAGCCACCGTGGCGATCTGGGTCTTGTCGCCCATCTCAGCGAGAAAGAAAGCCACCAGCGTGGTGGTGAACACCCCCCAGTGGCTATGGCAGGCCAAGCCGTCATCGTCGAGCTTGTCGGGGATCAGCACCCAGATGCCCATAGCAATGAACGAAGCAGCCAGCAGATAGCGCAGGGTGTCAGGAGCGATCAGGCTGGTCAGGGCGGTGCCGATGGCTGCGGCCAGCGCATGGTTAGCGAGGGTCGCGACGAGGATGCCAAGGATGATGGGGATCGGCTTGTGGTAGCGGGCGGCCAGCATAAAGGCCAGCAGTTGGGTCTTGTCGCCAATCTCGGCAAGCGCCACAAGGCCAGTGGCGACCAGAAAGGACTCCATGAGGTTGCTCCCGGCCGGCAGATTTCCAATGACCACAGACTGCCGCCGGCCCGGAAGCAGATTGTGGTCAAAGGTCTTGCCAGACAACAGCCGCTGACGCCATGGCCTGTGGGCCAAGTGTGTTGACGTCAGCCTCACCAGCGGTGAGAGGCTACTCCCCAATGACGGCGGCAATTTTAATCAGCAGTCCCGCCGCTGGCGAGCCCCTCACCCTACTTTTTGTCAGGTTTTTAGCGAGAAGGGGGTGAAATTGGTGTCGCGGTCGAAGTAGTCCTCGCCCTCGGCCTTTTTCAGCCAGCCAACAATCAGGTAGGTGAAGGGGGTCATCACCACTTCCCACAGCACCTTGAGCCCGTAATTGGTGGCCATGATCAGCAGCACCTGCTCCCACGGCCAGATAAAGGCAAAAGCGACGGTGTAAAACACCATGGAATCAATAGCCTGACCGGCGATGGTGGAGCCGATGGTGCGCACATAAAGCGCTTTGCCGGCCATCCACACCTTGATCCGCGCCAACACATAGGAGTTGACGAACTCACCGGCCCAGAAGGCGCAGAGCGACGCCAGCACAATGCGCCAGGTGCTGCCCAGTGCCGTTTCCAGCGCCGCCTGATCGTGCCAGAAGGGGGCCGGCGGGAAAGCCAGCACCGCCCAGCACATGAACGCGGCAAAGGCCAGACCTGCAAAGCCAGCCCACACCACCCGCCGGGCGCGTGCATAGCCGTACACCT
Organism: Gammaproteobacteria bacterium; assembly: GCA_017425245.1. Lineage (GTDB taxonomy): Bacteria > Pseudomonadota > Gammaproteobacteria > Enterobacterales > Neiellaceae > RGIG665. Next base: position 125,494 of record JAFOOX010000052.1, on the reverse strand, counting down.
CGGTGAGGATGTCGCCAAAGATGTAGGAGAAGGGGAAGAACAGCACCCCGGCACCAAAAGCAAAGCCGCCTACCTCGGCGATCTTGGCCGGCCCGATGAGGTTGGCGCAGATCAGCACCACCACAAAGGCGACCATCACCAGATCGTAATATTTGTAGCTACGAGTCATGACGCATCCTGCCTGCAATAACTGGTTACGAGCCTAACACTACGCACCAGCAGCAAAAACCGATGAGTTGCACGGATTTGGCTTGGCATGAGGTGCGTGCGCCAGCCTCTCGCTCATCGCCGGACAACAACAGCGCCAGTCACAAGGGGAAAGTGTGTTTCGCTGCTATGGCTCATTCTCTGCGGCACTCCTGCGTCTCCCGACATAGATCATGAGTCGGTGCGAAGTTTGGCTGCGACCAATGGATATTGAGGTGCGCTAAGCGGTTTGAATATCTATGATTTGCTCAACCACAGGGAGAGTGCCGAGGGCCTCATGCAGGGCGATGCAGGGAAGACATACGTTGTCGGGATAGGGGCTTCAGCCGGCGGTCTGGAGGCAATCTCGCAACTCATCGGTCACCTGAAGCCCGATCTTCCCTGTGCCTACGTCGTGTTGCAACATCTGTCGCCGTCTTATCGCAGCATGATGGTTGAGATTCTTGGCCGGGAGACGCCGCTGTCGGTCAGAGAGGCTACACATGGTGATGTGCCTCGAGCCGGTACAATTTACGTCGTCCCCTCCAACTTCAATGCCTTGCTTAAGGAAGGTCGTTTGCAGCTGGTTGCTGCGTCGCCCGAAGTGGTGCCCAAACCCTCGATCAACCAGTTCCTCATCTCATTAGCTGCAGAAGAGGGTGAAGCGGCGGTCGGCATCGTCTTGTCTGGTACAGGCTCTGACGGCACCGCCGGCCTGCGGGCGATTCAGGCTGCAGGTGGCTTCACGCTTGTGCAAAAGCCGGAATCCGCCAAATACGATGGCATGCCCCGGGCGGCGATCGACGCGAGCGTAGTTGATCACGTGCTGACGCCGGAGGAGATTGCCGCGCGGCTGCCTCAGCTCCTCGAACTGCTGCCGCAAGAGGATGAGCACCTTCCGCCCGATTTGCTTGAGCGCCTGCTGTCTCGCCTCCGCGAGAAACTGCAGTTCGACTTCTCTGGCTACAAAATCGGCACCTTGATGCGCCGCATCCGCCGCCGCGAGATCGCCACCGGCAACCACGACCTTGCGTCCTACCTGAACTGGGTGGAGTCTCACCCGCTCGAACTAGACCTGCTGGCGCGTGACATCCTGATCTCGGTAACCGCCTTCTTCCGTGACCGCGACGCCTTTGACGTACTGCGGCGCGCGGTGCTCGACATCTGCACACGTAAGGCGCCGGGCTGTGAAGTGCGCGTATGGGTGGCAGGTTGCGCTTCCGGTGAGGAGGCCTATTCGATCGCAACGCTGTTTGCTGACGCGCTCGGTGAGCGCTTGCCGCAATATCGCGTGCAGATTTTCGCCACTGACATCGATGACGATGCGCTTAACGTCGCCCGTCGCGGTGTTTACCCAGCGGCGTCGATGAGCGAGATCCCGCCAGATCTCCTCGAACGCCACTTCCGGCCGGTCAATCATGCCTACGAGGCGGGCAAGCACCTGCGCGACATGATTGTTTTTGCGCGCCATAACCTGGTAAGTGATCCCCCCTTTCTGCGACTCGATCTGGTGTCTTGCCGCAACGTGCTGATCTATTTTGATGCCCCGTTGCAGTCCAAAGTGCTACACACCTTCCATTTCGGCCTGATTCGTGACAGCTACCTATTCTTGGGGCGGTCTGAGAGTGTCGCGCAGGCGGAACAGTTGTTCACCCCTCTCGACCGCCGCGAGCGCCTGTTCCGCAAGACCGGGGATGCGATTGCGGCCTTGCCGGGGCCGGCGGTGCAGGGAACATTGCGCACGCCTGCCCAGCGCCGCGAGCGCAAGGTCGAACACCTGCTCGCCGGAATGGTTCAACACTTCGGCTGTACCGCAGTACTCTGTGATCCAGACGGCAACATTCAGCACTCGGCCGGCCAAGTTGAGCGTTTCCTGCAGTTTCCAGAGGGAGTGGCCCGCCTGTCGCTGGCTGATGTTGCCCAGCAGGCGTTGCGTGGAGAACTGCTGACGCTGCTGCATCGCTGTCAGCAGACGAACAAGCTGCAACGTGGACGGCGCAGAAAGCTTGGCAAGGAGTGGGTGCGGGTTGCAGTCGAGCCGCTAAGCGAAGCCAACAATTTTCTGACGCTGGTGCTGTTCCTTTCCGAACAGGCTGCCGGTTCAGAAGAATCGCAGCCGCCCACTGAAAACCGCCAACTTGAAGACGAGCTGGTGGCCACGCGTGAACACCTTCAGACCCTTGTCGAGGAAATGGCAACGGCCAACGAGGAGATGCAAGCCCTCAACGAAGAGGCGCAGGCTTCCAATGAGGAACTGCAGGCGACCAATGAGGAACTCGAAGCTGCGAATGAAGAGCTGCAAGCGACTAACGAGGAACTGATCAGCCTCAATGAAGAACTCAACCTCAAGACTCTCGAATTCTCTCAGCTGACTGAGCAATACGCCCATCTTTATGATGCGCTGCAGTTCCCCATTCTGGTTTTCGACCAGAGTATGCAGCTGTTGCGTTTCAACAACCCTGCGGCACGGCGCTTCGACCTGCGATCGACGGCATTGCACCAGCCTGTTTCGCGCCTGCGCCTGCCGCATGCGTTCGCCAACCTCGATACGATGCTTGGACGTGCGTTCGCGCACGCCGATCGTGAGGAAGCAACGCTCGAGCAGGACGAACGTACTTTGAGGCTCGCCGTCACGCCTGGTTTGGATAAGACCGGGGCGGTCACTTCGTTGGTAGTGACCCTGATCGACATCACCGACATTACAGAGGCGCAGGTGCGGCTGAAGGCGTCGGAGTCCCGGCTGTCATCCCTCATGGAAAAGACCACGGTCATCTTTGTGATGAAGGACATGCAGGGCCGTTACCTGTACGCCAATCGGCGTTTTCTCGACTTCTTCGGCATCGCCACGGATAGCTATGTCGGCCAGACCGATTTTGCCCTGTTGCCGGCCGCCTTGGCGGCTGATATGTGGAACCTCGACTTGGCGGCCTTGCGTGAACGTGCTTTGAAGAATGGCCAGCACTGCATCGAGCGCGGCGAAGGCACGCACTGGCTGCGCAGCGTGCATCAGGTTCTGCTGGATGCTAGTGGCCAGCCAACAGCGTTCGTTGTCGAGGCCGAAGACATCACCCTGGCTCGTCGAGCTGAGGAGCAGATGCGGATCACAGCACGCGTTTTCGACCAGGCCGGAGAGGCGATTGTGGTGACGGATGGTCAGGGTTTGATTCAGACCGTCAATGCTGCCTTTACCCGGATTACCGGTTATGACCAAGTCGATGTTGTTGGCCAGAGCATGACCCTGTGGCAATCGGGACGCCACAGTCCCGAGTTTTATCGGGAGATGTGGCAGGCTTTGGCCAAAAACGGGTTCTGGCAGGGCGAAATCTGGAATAGGCGTAAGAATAATGAGATATATCCGGAATGGCTGACGATCAACCGCCTCGATAACCAGGCCGGCGACGTCGAGCACTACGTGGCAGTATTTTCCGACATCACGCAGATCAAGGATTCGCAGCGTAAGGCCGAGTATCTGGCGACCCACGATCCGCTCACCGACATGCCCAATCGCGCGCTTTTTCAAGATCGTCTGCGTCATGCGCTGGCGCAGGCGCGCCGTCAGAAATCGCGTCTGTGCCTGCTATTCATCGACCTCGACAACTTCAAGACGATCAACGATACGCTGGGGCATGATATCGGCGACGAACTGCTTAAGCAGGCAGCGAAACGGCTGCGCGATGTCGTGCGCGACATCGACACCGTGGCACGCCTCGGCGGCGACGAGTTCACTGCCATTTTGTCGAATTGCACGGCCGAAACAGCTGATCAGGTGGCGCGCCGCATCGTCGATGATCTGTCGGCGTCCTTTGAGATCAATGACCGGGCCCTGTTCGTATCTGCCAGTATCGGCGTGGCGTTCTATCCAGAGGACGGCAATGATTCCTCCAGCTTGGTGCGTGCTGCTGATGCGGCAATGTATCGAGCCAAGGAGCAGGGCCGAAACCGAGTAGAGTTCTATAAATCGGATCTGCAGGTACGTCTGCTCAAACGCGCAGCGCTTGAAAGCGCGCTGCGCGATGCCTTGCGCAAGGGGCGACTGCGCCTCGTTTTCCAGCCGAAATTTGCTGTTGGCAGCCGCAAGCTAGCTGGTGCTGAAGCGCTGTTGCGCTGGCGAGATCCAGAGCTGGGCGAGGTGTCACCCGGCGAATTCATTCCTGTAGCGGAAGCCAGCGGCCTGATTCTCGACGTGGGCCGTGCCGTTGAAAACCTGTTGCTGGCGCAGATGTCCGTCTGGCTGTCGATGGGGCTGGCGTTGCCACGCATTGCCTTCAACGTTTCGCCCCGCTCATTGCGCGAAGCGAGCTTCGCCGGTGAGTTAATCGACAAGATTAGAGCTGCGGGTGTTCCGACAGACTGCGTGGAGGTAGAAGTAACCGAAGGCGCCCTGCTCGAAAACTGCAGCCAAGTGACGGCTAACTTGGCTGCGCTTGATGCCGCGGGTCTGCGCATTGCCATTGACGATTTCGGTACTGGGTATTCTTCGCTTGCCTATCTCAAGCGGTTGCCGCTTGATGAGCTGAAGATCGACAAGAGCTTTGTCGACGGACTGGGACAGGACAAGGAAGATGAAGCCATCGCGTGCGCTGTACTGGGGCTCGCCAAGGCGTTGTCTCTTGAAACCGTCGCCGAGGGCGTGGAGACCGACTGCCAGCTTGCATGGCTAAAGCAACAAGGGTGCGATTTTGCGCAGGGTTATCTGCTGGCTCGCCCCCTGGAAGTGGAGGCCTTCGAGGACATTTTGGCGCGCGAGGTTCGCAATGGATAAGAGACTGCTGGCTCGTTGCGAGAGCGAAGCGTTGCATTTGTCGGCGGCTATTCAGCCGCATGGTACGCTGCTTGTGGTTGCTGCGGACGGAAGCGTGAGCCACGTTGCAGACAACATTCATCGATTCTTGGGGACGCCTCCCGAATCCTGGCTAGGCCAGCCCCTGCCGCCTGCTCTGGCCGCCTTAACGGCCGAGGCAGGCCTAGTGGCGAGCAGCCGTCATCTCTTTTACGAACGGGTCGCAGGCGTACATGGCCCACTTGATGCTCTGGTCAGCCGTGGGAAGGATGGCGAATGTGTGTTGGAGTTGGTGCCCCACGTGGCGGAGCACAGCACCCAGCAGAGGGTTAACCCGCCTGTGCCAGTCACAGTGGTCGATGAGGGGGCGCTTTCATCGGCACGGCAACGGCTGGTCGAGGAAGTTGCCGAGCTAACGGGCTTTCAGCGCATCATGTTCTACCTTTTCCGTGAGGACGGCGACGGTGAAGTGGTGGCCGAAGCGCGTCAGGGGGGCGGCTATGGTAGCTACTTGGGCCTGCGCTTTCCGGCCAGCGACATTCCACAGATTGCCCGTGCCCTATACCTGAAAAATCCCTGGCGCATGATCCCGAATGCGTCGGCTCCATCCGTTACCGTACTTAGCCGCGACGGCACGCCGCCGGATCTGACTTGGTCCGACATGCGCAGTGTTTCCCCGGTGCATGCTGTCTATTTGGGAAATATGGGCGTAGCGGCCTCTTTGTCCTTTCCCGTGGCGGTGAACGGCATCTTGACTGCCCTCGTGGCCGCCCATCACAGCGAACCCAGTTACTTGTCGCTGGGTGCTCTTGAGCGGGTGGCCGCCTGTGTGCGCGCCCATGTATTTGCTTTTGTTGGTTACCAGTCGCAACGACGGATGCGCTTTATCGATAGCCTCCCCTACCGGTTTGCGCCTGTAGAGGAGATAGTACGCCGGCACGGCGATCTGCATTCCTGCTGGCCCGAACTGGCTAACTGGCTGCAAAACGAGTTTCGTGTGGATGGTGCAGTACTGTGTATCGGCGAGGAGACTCTGGTCAGTGATCTTGCCTTGACAGGCAGAGCGCTTGAAGCCGTGGATGACTGGTTCTGTCTGCATCAGAACGAGTTTGTTGCGACCACAGATTGCCTATCGCGCCAGCTTTCTGCTTTCCCGCTGTCCGAGGTGGCTGGTGTTATGGCGTTGCGCTTGCGTGGGCGCAAGGGTGACCGTGGCATGCGGCTCTATCTGACGCGATCCGAGCATGTCCATGATGTCGCCTGGGGCGGTCATCCGGACAAGCCGGTCGAACTGCACGATGGATCGCTAGGTATTGCACCGCGCCGCTCGTTCGAAAAATGGATCGAAAAACGTTTGGGTTACAGCCGGCCATGGGATAACGAGGTGCGCCTCTTGGCCCTCAAACTGCGCGATGTGTTGCAGCAGGAGAACTGTGTATGACGTCGGCTGACAACCATGGAGCGCTGGCTGCGCTGCTCCGAGAAGCGACCAAGTCGGCGCATCGTGCGCTCGATCATCATCCCCTGTTGGCGCCTCTGGTTCGCCGGACATTGACGATGGCCGATTATGCGGATGCGCTTGCAGGACTACATGCGCCCCAGGCCGCACTTGAGCAATTGCTCGCAGGTTTCGCTCCGGTGGAGGATTTCAAACCACGACTACCCGATCTGCGCGCAGATCTTGCCTCGTTGAGTGTTTTGCCTCCCCCCTTGGGTGCTACCCCACCGTGCGCGTCTGGTGTCGCAGCCCGCATCGGCATCATGTACGTCATCGAAGGCTCAAACTTGGGCGGAGCGGCAATCGCGCGTGTGCTGGAAACGAGCTTGCCAGTTGCACCGCGTGCATTCTTTGGTGGGGCGGGTGGAGCAGAACGTTGGCGGCGCTTCTGGCGCTTTGCCGATGCTTGGCATCCCGATCCTGATATCGCTGTGGCGGCTGCCCGCGAAACTTTCGGTTTCTTTCATCACCACCTTGATTCCTGCCTAGGCTAGCCGGGCTGGTTATGATCTATTGCCATACCTCAGGTGAGCGCATTGCAGATGCGGCGTATGGCAGAGCCTAGCAGCTGTCATCAAATCAAGTTTGATGTCAGAGGGCTGCCAAGCAGCGTCGGTCCTGTGGCTGCTGGTGCTGGCGAGGTTTCCTTTTGCTAATGGACCTGCCGCGTATCGTTGACCTTGATCCCGGTTAGCAAGCGGGTCTTTTGAGCTTGGAGCTGCTAGGTGGCAATTGAGTAGCCTCGGATGAGTACAATTCCACTCGTTTGTGCAGCTGGTCTCCCCGCACGATACAGCCCCCCGGATTCAAGCCACCTAAATTGCCGCTGGCGGCCTACTGCGGGCAAAGAAAAAGCCGCAAGTCACTGTTTTATGGTGCTTTGCGGCTTTACGCGAACTAACGCGGTTTCGTATGTGGTGGAGCCGGGGGCCATCGAATTGGCTCGTTAACTGATTGAGTTATTGGAATTTAGTGTTGGGCGAATATGGCTCATGCCCCCGTATATGCCCCCAGCTGGCGGCGACTGTTCACCTTTGTGATCTGGGTCATGATTGGTAACGGTGGGGGCATCTGGGCCGGCGCGCTGGGGGCACATTTGGGGGCATCTGGCCCAAGGTGGTGGGGGCACATTCGGGGCGCACACCTCCATCCCCTGGCGTCTGCCTGATTATGCGACAGGCCCCACTACTGGCGGCGGGCTGTCGAGGTGTTCCCCCGGTGGGGAAATACCCACGGCGCCCGGCCATGACTCGCCCGAAAATCCGGGCCAGTGGCTGGGGCTTCCTTCCTTACTTTTCGCGGCCCACCGTCACAGCTCACCAGCGGCCCAAGGGGCGCGCCGTTGCTGGGGTGATGGCCTTGCCTTGGCTGCTGCTGGCGGCGCTCTCCCGTGGCCATTCCGGCGACCAAGGAAGGAAATCCAAGGGCGCCCAAAATCTAGCGGGTCTCCGCACCTCTACGCCCCCGCATGCAGATCGCCCAAAAGGACCCGCGAAAATGGCGGGCAAGCCGCGCCAATCGCTCCAGGTGGCTGGCTGTCGTGGGTGGCAATGCGCCGGGGCGCCCTGGCGGCTGGCGCCCGTGATGGCTGGCTGGGCGCGCCGTTCGCTGATGGTCGTTGCTGCCTGGCGGTGGGTGCCAGCCTCGGCCGCCATGCTGGCCAACCCGCTGGGGTTCTTCCTTACTGGCGCGGCCTCCGGCTTCCTTACTTCTTCCCTGCTGCCCGGTTGGTGGCTGTGGCTCTGGCTGTCACGGACCTGTCACGGGTGACGGCTGGCGGGGTGTCACGGCGGGTCACTGGTGGGCGATTCTGGCCGCCACGGGGGCGACTACCAAACTTCTTATTTCGCGGGTGTAAATAAGTGTCGGGGATGGCGGTGCTGTCGCTGGAGCCCCTAGAGATTCGACCCGCCCCCGGTGGTGGGCGGCTTCCTGATGGTGCTGATCGTCAGAACTGGCCGGGCTTTATGGTCGGATCTGACTAGATCCACGGTCAGAACTGACCACCTCAAGCAATGGGCGTAACACTGGCTAACCCACTGGGTAGGCCATCGGTAACCCACCGGGTAGGCCGCTGGGTTCTCGCCGTACTGGGGCGCCAATCGTCCCGGCAGTTTCCCTGATTGTTCAGGGCAAGCGGCTGAGCGGCGCGCCATGGCCGTTGGCCTCGGCCAGCTGCTGGGTCATGGCATCGGCGGCCCGCGCTTCTTGAAGGGTAGGGCCATGGTGGTGGCGGGTGTTGCCGCACAGGTAGCAGGAACAAGGGCAGGGACTGGCCAGCGCCTTGCCCAGTTCGCGCCGGCTATGGCGCAGATCCCGGCCGGCGTGGCGGCCTCGCTTGTGGCGCAGGCGCTCCAGGTGGTGGCGGCGCTCGGCTCTGGTCATGGGGTGATCCTCCTTGTGGTGATGGTGGCCGGGTAACGGCCGGTCCTGTTACGGGTAACGTTACAGGTAACGCCTGTTCAACGTCCGTTCAACGTTCGTTCAGCGCTTGTTCAACGTTCGCTGCCAATGGCCCGGCGTTCGGCTGCGCTCACAGGCGTTCGGGTGCGTTCGCGCCCCTTGATGGCTGGCGGCGCGTTAACTCTGCCGGTGGCGGGGTTCGCCTTGGGTAGCCATGCCAACCAGGGCAAGACCACAGGCGGTTGCCTGCCCTCACGGTGACAGGCCGCCAGACTGTGGCCGGCGCCTATTTTGGCAGCCTCGCGGCCTCTCTGCATACTCCTGAGCAATAAATCAGAAAAACGCGCCAACCTGTTGAACCTAAACGCTTTAGGTGCCATCGGCGTGAATCTCCGTCTAAGCCCTGTCTAATCGCTGAGGGTGCCGCCTTGCGCCCCTCGCTGGTCGTTGTTCAGTAGCCTAGCCGGTGCGGTGGCTCACCACTGCGCAGCCGCTCCAGGTGTTCCAGCTCCATCCGCTCCAGCTCCTCGGTGGTGACGGTGCGTTCATTGGCTTGCTGCCCGCGCTCGCACTGTAGGCGTTTCACCTACACCGTAGGCGTTTCACCTACACCGTAGCCGCTTCAGCTACACCGTAGCCGTTTCAGCTACACCAAGGGCCGCCCACCACGCCACCTTGCGCCCTCGCTGGTCGTTGTTCAGTAGCCTAGCCGGTGCGGTGGCTCACCACTGCGCAGCCGCTCCAAGTGTTCCAGCTCCATCCGCTCCAGTTCCTCGGTGGTGACGGTGCGTTCATCCTCGGGCCGCCAGCGGTCGCACGGTGCGGGCTGGCCTTCCTCCAGGGTGATGGTGTAGCCGCTGGCCTCGGCCTCCAGGCGGAAGCTATCCAGCATCGCCAGCGCTTCCCGTTCGCGGATCACCTTGCCGCTGCGGTCGATACCAAACAGCAGGCGCCATGCCCTAGCCAGCTGCTGATCACAGGTGGCGCCGCTCACCGGCCACGGCAACAGGCCGCCTACTGCGCTGCTGTAGTCGAAGTCATGACCGTAACAGTTCAGGGTTGCCAGCCATGCCACCTCGCCGGCTTGGTTCTGGCTGATGGCTCGGCCGCTGCTGCTGGTGATCACGGTGCTGGCCATCCACATGCTGGCCACGAGTTCAGGGTGCTGAGTCATGCCGCCCTCCGTTGCGCTGCTGCTGGTCATTCGTTCAGGCGAGCAGCAGTGCACATGGTAGATATATATAAAGGGGGGTCGATTCGACCCCAACGAAAATCGAAAAAGGGGCGGTTTTGGGGCTACTTTCGACCCCAACAACGGCACTTTTTTAGGCTTGTTGGGCTACTTTCGACCCCAACAACCGGGGGGCTTGGGGTCGAATCGACCCCAACGAAATTGAAGCGGCGGGCGGTGCGCGGGTATCCCGTAGCGAACGGCGCGGCTCCTTGTGGGCGCCTGCGTCTAGCTTGCCGTCGCATTCATCCACATCCAGCCATGACAGGGCATAGAGCCCGGCCTGCTGCTTCAGCCGGGGGTAACGGGTGCGCCTCAGCCAGTCGCGCTCCAGCAGCTCCGCCAAGGCGCGGGCCAGCGTCTTTTTCTGCCAGCCTCTGGCGGCCATCACGCTCATGGCCACAGTCAGATCGCCGTTGTTGTGGCCGTTGTACTGGCGGGCCACATCCCACAGCAGCTTTGCGGCGCTGCCACTCAAGGCGATGTAGTCCGGGCTGTCCAAGATGGCATGCAGCGCCATAACGAAGGACTGGCCGACTTTGCGCCGGCCGTTGGGCAACATGCCCTTGCTGTTGGCCTTGCGTCCCATGGCGGCCCCTTAGCTGAGCCAGTAGGCAAGGCTCGCACCATGGAACAGATCCCAGTCAATCGGGCCGGCACCGCGCCGGGTGCGCCAGTTCTCCACCTGTTGCCGGGCCTGCTGCTGGCCAATCTCGGTCAGCTCGTAGCGCACCAGGTGGGCCGGTTCGCCCCGGTAGCCCTGGGCCTTCTCCGGTGTGGCGGTCCAGCTGATACCGTGGTGGTGGCGCAGCTCCGCCATCACGCTGTTGAGGTGGCGGGCGTTGATCGGCGCTTTCTCCGCCTCTTGGCAGGTTAGCGACCCAAGCCACAACAGGGCGGTGGCCACGCGCTCAACTTGAAAGGGTGGGCGGGTGCGGTTACTGTCGTTGCCGGGCTGGGCGGTCACTTCTTCGGGGGTGGCTGCCTTTTTCATTGGCGCACCTCCCCGGCGATCAGGCGGTCAATAGAACTGCGCTTGATGCGGGTGCAGCGCTGGCCCAAGCGCACCACTTCAACGCGCCCAGCGCCGATAAGCTCCCAGCACTTAGAGCGACCCACAGATAACAGGCTTTGCATTTCCTTGATGGTGCAAAGGTAATCAGGGTTTTCGTGTGTCATTGTTCGGCGGCCTTTGTTGTTTAGCTCGCCGTTGATTTTGCTAAGGCTTTTTCGTGTCGCGCCCGATATCGGGTGAATGTCGTGAATGTCGTGAATATCGGGCCTACGGCTTCTGCCTTAGCCATTTAGCAAAGGCGTCCACTTTCACGACAAGCTCTGATCCGTCTCTGTCGTAGGCAGCTTTGTCGAGCGACCTGTAGAGGCTGCCTGGGGTCTTAATTAGCGGGGCGTATTTGCTACCCTCCAGCAGCTCCATGACGATGGTCATAGGCTCGCGGCTGTCGTCAGCGGAAACGGCCCGGCCAAACAGCTGGCCCAGCTGCTCCGCAAACGCCCGCTGCCGGTTGAGGGTCTTGGGCGCGGTGGTCGGTTTCGCTTGGGTGGGGTAGCCGATTTGCCCCGAAGCGGCTTCATTGGATGTAGCCGGTTGGGCGGGGCGATCTGAAGCTGATGCCAGCCTCGCAAGCTCTGATGCTGGAACAACAAGATCGCTCAGCATTAAGGGCAGCCCGCTGATTCGTAAGGCTGCAATACACCAATGGAATTTGTCGGGCATCACGGTGCTGGCGATCAGGTAATCAAAGCGACCTTCCTTCACGGATCCGCTCATGGCCAGCTCGCTTAGCTCAATATCACCAGGGACCGCCCAGCCGGAGAATCGATCACAGGATTTTGGTTCAGGGTCTCCGGGGGTGATACGCGGAAGTGGGAAGCCCGAAAGCGCTTCCGCATACCTTGCGATGAAGTCAGGCGCAGGGGCGAATAGCTCCTTTACGGAACCGGTCGCCTTCTTGATGAAGGCAACCAAAACAATCTCACCAGCAGCGGCGTGGTCGAGTAGGTCGCCCTCTGTACAGCCCAGCAGTTGCGCCGCTTTATTCAGGCGGTAGTAGGCTTTGCTGTCGATCATGCGGCGCCCCTTTTGCGCTGCACCCTTGGGGAAGGTTTACCGGGTCAGGGCGCAAGGGTGGCGCCTTTTCGATTGGCCGATCTAGGCCCGGTAAGTGGGTCGCCCTGGCGGGCGTGTTCTGTCGCTACTGCTTCAGCTGCTCCGCCTGAGCGGATACCAAAGCGGCCAGCTGCTGGCGGGCCAGTTCCTGATCCTCGGCCAGCTCGGCGGCGGTGTCGTTGGTGGCCAGCATGCCACAGCGGGCCACGGTCAGCGACGGGTCACGCTGTGCTGTGCGCAGTAGCTCAAGGGCGGTGACGGCTTCGCCCTCGCTGGCAAAGGGGCCGCATACCCCATAAGGGGCGCAGCAGCCACGCCAGCCGGCGCGGGTGATGGTGTGGTACTCGATGTATCCCTGAGCGGCGGTGAAGCCTTGGGCGGTGGTGGTCATGCGGCGATCTCCTTGGTAGCAGTCAGGTAGGTGGCATCCTCGGCAACGTTGACCATCCAGCCGTTGGCGTGGTCGCGGTAGTCCTGCCACACATCGACGCCAGCCACGCCCATGGCAACATAACGCTCAAGCGCCGCCATAAAGCCGATCAGATGGCGTTCGCCGTCTTCGCCGCTGGTCAGCAGGCGCATTATTACATCGCGGATAAAGCCACCGTCGGCGCGGCTGTCTGGGTCTTGTTTCAGATAGGCAGCAACATGGGCGGCCAAAAATGCGCCGTCGCGTTCATCCTGTAGGTTGCTCGCGCTGTCCTTGATGCGGGCGGGCGCCTCGCCTTTCCGCGTGTGCCTTATAACGTCAGGCAACACTTCCCCCGCATCGCCACACACGGACGATTCCGCCCCTTGCGGTTCGTCGCTGTAGTCGGGTGGCACTATGTCTGCCATCTGTCGTCCAGCGGCGGCCAAGCTAGCCAAGGTGGCCGGATCGCTAAGCGCCTCCGGTCGCACCTCGCCAATCAGCAGCAGCAGCCAGCCTTGGCGGATGTAAACCGCTGCCTTGCCATTGTGCGACAGCTCGGGCAGCACATAGAGCGGGCAGGCGCTGCGCTCGGTGCCGGCGATTGGTTTGGGGTGGTCGATCACTTTCATGCTGGCGGTTCCTTGCTGGGGCGGTGGTGGTTCAGGCGCGCTTGCCTTTGCCAAGCGGGACAACATCGGCGCCGGTTTTGATGCTGTCCAGGAAGTCAGCCCAGCGCTGCATCATGTCGCGGCGCTCAGCGGCAAAGGTGGTGCGGTTGTAGGCGCGGCCGTTGGCGTCCTTCACGGTGTGGGCCAGTTGCGCTTCCAGCAGATCGGGGCGGAAGTTCAGCACCTCGGCGCCAATGGTGCGGGCGGTGGCGCGCCAGCCGTGGCCGCTCATTTCGCTTTTCTCGATGCCCAGCCGGCGCAGTGCTGACAGCACCGCGTTATCACTCATGGGGCGCTTGCTGTCGCGGGCAGACGGGAACACATAGCGCCCCCGGCCGGTGAGCGGTTGCAGCTGGCGCAGGATCTCAACAGCTTGGTGACTCAGTGGCACTAGGTGGGCGTCGCGGTCGCTCTTGCGTACGGTCAGCCCTTTGAGTTTGGCGCCGGGGATCACCCACTCGCCAGCCTCCAGATCCAGTTCTGCCCATTCCATATGGCGCAGCTCACCAGGGCGGCAGAACAGCAACGGCGCCAGCTTGAGCGCGCAGCTCACCACAAAGGTGCCGTGATAGCCGTCGATGGCGCGCAGCATGGGGGCGAGTTCAGCGGGCGTGGTGGCTGCGGCCAAATGCTTGGGCTGGCGTGAGGGCAGGGTCTTGGTGATCGCCCCGATCTGATTGGTTTGAACCACGCCGGCCGCTTCGGCGTAGGCAAACACACCCTTGATGATATGGGCCAGACGGTGGGCCGTCTCGATGGCGCCACGCTTGGCGGCGCGCTCCAGCACCTCCGCAACGTCAGGGGTGCTGATCTGGTGGATCGGCTTGTCGCCCAGCCAAGGCAGGATATTGCCCGCCAGCCGCTGCTCAACGGTGCGGGTGTGCTTGGGCGCCCACTCTTGCTGGCGCACAGCCAGCCAGCGCTCAGCAACGGCGCGGAAGCTGTTGGTGGTGTCGCGGATCACCGCTTGGCGCTGGGCCTTTTTAACGGCGGCCGGATCTTGGCCATCGGCCAGCAGGCGGCGGGCTTCGTCACGCTTGGCGCGGGCATCGGCCAGACCAACCTCAGGGAATACGCCAAAGGCTAGCCGCTTCTCCTTACCGGCAAAGCGGTACTTGAGGCGCCAGTATTTTGCGCCACCAGGGGCAACCTCAAGGTATAGGCCGCGCTCGTCGGTCAGCTTGTAGGGCTTGTCCTTGGGGGCGGCGTTCTTACAGGCGGCAACGGTCAGGGCCATGGTGGCAGCTCCGGTTGGGGGCATCTGGTTGGTGGGTAAATGCCCCCAACGCCTCGATATGCCCCCAATCGTGCCCCCACATGCCCCCGGATTCAAGCCACCTAAATTGCCGCTGGCGGCCTACTGCGGGCAAAGAAAAAGCCGCAAGTCACTGTTTTATTGTGCTTTGCGGCTTTACGCGAACTAACGCGGTTTCGTATGTGGTGGAGCCGGGGGGAGTTGAACCCCCGTCCGAAAACTCTAAGTCCTTGGTACTACATGCTTATCCACGCCATTACATTCGCCTGGCAGCTGCCGACGGGCAGGCCACTGACAGACTAGCCCGATTGGTTTTAACGCTTAAGCCCCGGGCGAGGCCGCTACGCGATCCTATGAAGGGTGACCTTCCTGATCTCAGCCCATAGGCAGACGTGAGGGGAAGGGCTCACCACTGGTGTTTAAGCAGCGAGAGCGTAGTTTTCGTCGTTTGCGACTATTTTTTGCGGTTTGTTTACGAGGCCAACCGCACCTCGGCATGCACCTTGGAGGTCGAAGTTCCCGTCGAATCCAGGATCGGCCCCTTTGGTTGAAGCTGGAGTGTAGCCTATCCGCCGCTGCAGGTCATCTGTGAGTTGCTTCCCTGTTTGACGGTCGCGGCGCGCAGTGGTGCTCAACCTTGGGTACCATGTCGGGGAACAACGGAGGTTGGCGAAATGCGTGCCCAGATTCGCTTGTGTGGCTATGTCTATAGTTTGCTTGCTCTGTTGCTGATTGCGGCGCTGGTGGCCAGCGCGCTGCTGGGCTGCTGGTCGCAGCTGCAGCAGTTGCGCGGCACTGCGGTACCGCTGGCCCAGATTGAGGTTGGGCATTGTCCTGACTGGATGGGCTGGGTGGACGGCCAGTTGGGGGGAAGCCCGTGGCAGCTGATTTGCGCCAGCGATGGCGTGATGCTGGCAGTGCGCGATAGTGCGCCGCTGCGGGCGCTGCATCTGTCGTCGCTACTACTGGAGCAGGGGCAACAGGCGTGGCTGCAGCAATGGCCGATCTTCGCCGCCCTGTTGTTACTGCCGCCGTGGCTGGTGGCGGGCCTCGGCCGTCGCCAGCGCCGTTTTGAGGCCCGGGCCCGGGCGCTGGCCGAACTGATGGCCGAGCGTAGTGGCATCGCCCCCCATCGCCGTGGTGGTGAGACCCTGTCGGTACTGGAGCATACCTTCAGCCGGCTGCAGGATCGGTTGGACGAGCATCGCGCCGAGATTGCCAAGGCTGAATATGCCGATCGTCTGACGGGCCTTGCCAACCGCTACCAGTTCCAGCTAGCGCTGGAGCAGAGCCTCAATCATGCCCGTGACAGTGGCCATGCCATGGCCCTGCTATTTATCGATCTTGATGGTTTCAAGCAGGTGAACGACAGCTACGGCCACTCGATGGGCGATCTGCTGTTGGTGCGGGTGGCTGAACGGCTGCGCGCTGCGACTCGGGCCTCGGATCTGGTGGCCCGCGACAAGGATGGGCTGGGTGAGCTGGCGCGGCTGGGCGGTGACGAGTTCACCGTGATTCTCGGCGAGATCAATGAGCCGGAAGCGGCGGCGCGGGTCGCTTTTCGCATCATCAAAGGGCTGGAAGCCCCCTTTGAGGTGGGCGGTAACACCCTCAATATCAGCGCCAGTATCGGCATTGCCGTTTACCCCGAGGATGGCGACAGCAGTGAGATGCTGCTGCAGCGGGCGGATGTGGCCATGTATCGGGCCAAGGCTGAGGGTAAAGGCACTTATCGTCGTTATGCCAACGACATGGGCAAGCAGGTGATTCGCCAGCATTACCTCAGCCTGGAGCTGCGCAAGGCGCTGGATCAAGATCAGTTTTACCTTGAATTTCAGCCGATTGTGGAGTTGCCCGGCAATCAGGTGCGCTACTTCGAGGCGCTGCTGCGCTGGAAGCATCCGCTGGAAGGGGCAATCATGCCCGCCGAATTTATTCCCATTGCCGAAGAATCACGCCAGATCATGGCCTTGGGCGATTGGGTGGTGCAGGAATCACTGGTGCAGATGGCCCGCTGGCAGAAGGCGGGGCTGCGCAAGGCGCGCATCTCGGTCAATGTCAGCAGCGTGCAGATCCGCCATCTCAACCTGCATGAATGGCTGACCGAAGCCATGCTCAAGGCCGGCGTCAACCCGCGTGGGGTGATGATGGAGATCACCGAGAGCTGCCTGATGGAGGCGGGGCCGGAGACCTTCGCTCAGCTGACGGCGCTACGGCGCGACGGCGTGCATATCGCTCTGGATGATTTCGGCACCGGCTATTCATCGCTGGCGGTGCTCGCCTCCTTGCCGATCGATGTGATCAAGGTGGATCGTAGTTTCGTCAACAAAGCCTGCAACGATGAAAAGTTTCGCGATGTACTGGCCTCAGTGGTGGCGCTGGCGCGCAAACTCAATCTGGAGCTGGTGGCTGAAGGGGTGGAGACGGCAGCCGAACTGGCGCTGCTCAACGACATGGGTTGCCGTCTGATCCAGGGCTTCCTGATCAGCCGGCCGACCGGTCAGGTGGCGCTCAATCAGGAGTTGATGCAGCGCCAGCTGGCCAACCTGTCGTCGCTGGGCACTGGGGTGTGGCCGCCGCAGGGCGGCTGATAGGCCGCAAACAGCAAAAAGCCCGCTTAGCGGGCTTTTTTCATGATGCGCTCTTTGTCGCGCTGCCAGTCGCGATCCTTGATGGTGTCGCGCTTGTCATGCTCTTTCTTGCCCTTGGCCAGACCGATCTCCAGTTTGACCCAGGGCCCTTTCCAGTAAAGGTTGAGAGGCAGCAGCGTATAGCCATCGCGGGCCACCGAGCCGATCAGCCGGTCCAGCTCGCGCCGCTTGAGCAGCAGCTTGCGGGTACGGGTAGGATCGGCGATGACGTGGCTCGACGCGCTGTTCAGCGGCACGAAGGTGGCGCCAAACAGGTAGGCCTCGGCGTCGCGCAGATAGATGTAGGCCTCGGCAATATTGGCTTTGCCGGCCCTCAGTGATTTGACTTCCCAACCGGCCAAAGCAATACCGGCCTCCACCTTGTCTTCAATGAAGTACTCGTGGCGGGCGCGTTTGTTGCTGGCGATAGGGCCGCGTTCTGCGGCATTTTTCTTGGTATTCATGGCGGCGGCCATTATACGGCAAGCACCTGCTTTGCCTAGCGCCATCGCCTCGCTAACATGACGGCCTGATTGCGGGAGGGTAGATGCCACAGGTTGAACGCGCGGCGCTGGTGGGTTTCAGCGCCAGCCAGATGTATGCGCTGGTCAATGACGTGGAGCGCTACCCGCAGTTTCTGCCCGGTTGTGGCGGTGCCCGCTTGCTGTCAGCCAGCGATACCGAGCTGATGGCCACCATCGATATCGCCAAGGCGGGGATGCGTGCGGCCTTCACCACCCGCAACCGTATGGTGCCCGGCCGTTCCATTGAGCTGACCCTGGTTAACGGGCCGTTTCGCACCCTGCATGGCCACTGGTTGTTTCAGCCGGTGGATGAGCAGAGTTGCCGGGTGTCGCTCAGCCTGCGCTTTGAGTTCAGTAACCCGCTGCTGGCGTTGGCCTTGGGTGGGGTATTTCAGCAGATGGCGGTCAACATGGTCGATGCTTTCAGAAAGCGCGCAGCGGAGGTTTACGGTGGCTGAGATGATGCGGGTCGAAGTGGCTTATGCCTTGCCGGATCGTCAGCAGCTGGTGACTCTGGCGGTGGCGCCTGGGTCCAGCGTCGCCCAGGCGATTGAGCAGAGCGGCCTGCTTCAGCAGTTCGCCGATATTGATCTGGCGCTGAACAAGGTCGGCATCTGGAACCGGGTGGTCAAGCTTGAGCAGCCCGTGGCAGATGGCGATCGCATTGAGATCTACCGGCCGCTAATCGCCGATCCCAAAGAGGTGCGCAAACAGCGCGCTGAAAAAGCCAAGCGTGAGGGGCGGGCCAACCCGGTAACCGGTGGTCGGCCATTGGGGGCGCGTGGCGACAGCGACGACTGACGCGGGTTAGCGCCAGCCAGTAACAGCAAGGGCGCCTGATGGCGCCCTTGTTGGTTAACCCCTGCGGTGGTTAGGGGCCGAGCGGCTTGCTGAAGTCGGCCGGCTGCTCGAAGTCACCGCTGATGGCGGCCAGTTTGCGATCGGCATTGAAGCTGACCACCAACTCCTTGCGGATCACCTCGCCCTTGCCGGTACGCAACTGGTAGAGGTAGTGCCAGTCGTTGTTGCTGAAGCTGCTGACCACCATCGGCGTGCCGAGCACGAAGTTCACCTGCTCTTCGCTCATGCCGATGCGCAGCTTGTCGACATCGCGCTGTTCGAGGAAGTTACCCTGGGGCACGTCAATGGTGTAGACGAAGCTGCTGAGCCAGGCACAGCCACTGCAGGTCAGAATCAGGGTGGCACAGGCCAGCCAACGCAACATCGCTTTTTCCCCTTCAGGATGACGGGCGGATGATACCCAAGCCCCCGCCCGGGTGAAAGGCGTTCATGCGCTGGCTGTGACGAATTGACTAAGCAAGGCGCGGGCATTGGCCCGGGCTTCGCTGGTCAGGGCGTCACCGGCCACCATGCGCGCTACCTCATCGGTGCGCGCCGCCTCGTCCAGTTCATCAATGCGGGTGTGAGTACGCACGCCGTCGCTCTGCTTGCTGACCAGCAGCTGCTGATGGCCCGCCGCCGCCACCTGTGGCAGATGGGTGACGCACATCACCTGGGCCCGCTCGCCCAACTGGCGCAGCAGCCGGCCTACCACGGCGGCGGTGGCGCCGCTGATCCCCACATCCACTTCGTCAAAGATCAGGGTGGGGGTGGCATTGGCATCGGCGGTCAGCACCGCAATGGCCAGACCGATGCGCGACAGCTCGCCGCCCGAGGCCACTTTGGCCAGTGGCTGAGGCGGCTGGCCGGGGTTGGCCGATACCAGCAGTTCGATCTGGTCCCAGCCGTGCGGGCCGGGTTGCTCGGGGCGGGCGGTGACCGCCACCACCAGCCGGGCGTGAGGCATGTTCATGCTGGCAATGGCGGCGGTGACCGCTGCCGCCAGCCGCTCGCCAGCGGCCTGACGGGCCTGATGCAGCGCCTCGGCCTGCTGCTGGTAGCCACTGGCGGCGGCAGCCAGCTGCTCGGCCAGCTGTTCACTGTCGCTGTCGCTCTGGGCCAGGTTGCTCAACTCAGCGGCCAGGGTCTGGTGGACCTCGGGCAGTTCCGCCGGGGTGACCTTGTGCTTGCGCGCCAGTTGCAGCGCCTGGGCGATGCGCTCATCGAGCTGGGCCAGCCGCTCGGGGTCCAGTTCCACCCGCTCGCTGTAACGGCGCAGGCTGCGTACTGCCTCATCGAGGCGGATCTGGGCTTCGTCCAGCAGCTCGACGATGGGGCCCAGCTGCTGATCATGGCCCAGCTGCTGGCTGAGTTCGTGGTTGCACTGCTCCAGCGCGTCGATCAGGCTCAGGCCGTCACTGTCGCTAAGCAGGGCCAGCGCCTTGCTGCTGCTGGCCAGTAGCTGCTGGGCATGGGCCAGGCGTCGCTGCTCCGCCTCCAGCTCGTCAAACTCGCCCGGCTGCAGGGCGAACTGCTCCAGCTCTTCCACCTGATAGTGGAGCAGCTGGCGGCGCGCCTCGCGCTGGCCGTCACCGCTGCGCAGCGCCTCCAGCCGCCGTTTGAGTTCCTGCCACTGGCGCCAGTCGAGGCGCAGCTGCTCCAGCTGACGGTCGAGGTCGCCGTAGCGGTCGAGCAGCTGGCGCTGCACATCCGGGCGCAGCAAGGCCTGATGGGCATGCTGGCCATGAATGCTGACCAGCAACTCTCCCAGCGCTTTGAGCTGGGCGGCGGTGACTGGCTGACCGTTGACGTAGCCTTTGGAACGTCCTTCGCTGCTGACCACACGGCGGATGATGCAGTCGTCGTCGCTATCGAGTGCCTGCTCCTGCAGCCACTGGCGGGCCTCGGCCAGCTGGCCGATGCGGAACACGGCGGTGACTTCGCAGCGCTCGGCACCATGGCGTACCAGCGCGGCATCGGCCCGTTCGCCGAGACAGAGGCCGAGGGCATCGATGGCGATCGACTTACCGGCGCCGGTTTCGCCGGTGATGGTGGTCATGCCGCTGGATAGCTCCAGGGCCGCCTGATCGACGATGGCAAAGTTGCTGATCTGCAGTTCGCTGAGCATGAGACGGCACCCGGAAGCCAGTCAACGGATAATGGCTGTATGTATATCCAGTCTTTGTGTCGGGCGCAAGGGGCTTGGTTAAGGCTTGGCTGTTCGTTTAGAACAGCCGGCTGCCCCAACCGAGCTTGCGCCGCAGCACTTCGTAGTAGTCGTAGTGGCTGGGGTGGAGCAGCTTGAGCGGCTGGCTGTGCTTGCTCAGCACCACTTCGTCACCCGGCATCACCGGCAGGCTTACATGGCCATCGCAGCTGATCTCAAGACCTTCGTCGTTGGAGGGAGCGATGCGCAGGCGCACCGTGCTGTCGGCGCTCACCACCAGCGGCCGGCTGGAGAGGGTATGGGGGAACATCGGCGTCAGCACCATGGCGTTGAGCGCCGGGTTGATGATGGGGCCGCCCCCTGACAGCGAATAGGCGGTGGAGCCGGTGGGGGTGGCGATGATCAGGCCGTCGGAGCGCTGGTGGTAGACAAAGGCGTCGTCGATAAACACCTCAAACTCGATCATGTGGGCGATCTTGTTGGGGTGGAGTACCGCCTCGTTCATCGCCGTGTTGCTGCTCTTCACCTCGCCATGGCGCATCACCCGCGCTTCGAGCAAGAAGCGCTGCTCCACCCGGTACTGGCCGGCCAGCACTGCTTCCAGCGCCGGGGCGAAATTCTCCGGGTCGAGATCGGTGAGAAAGCCCAGATTGCCGCGATTGACGCCAATCACCGCGCAGCCAAAGCGAGCCAGCACCCGTGCGGCACCGAGCATAAAGCCATCACCACCGACCACGATCACCAGATCCACATGAGCGCCTAGGCTCATCAGATCCATGGCGACCAGATTGGGGCGTGGCAGCTGATCGGCCACCCGTTCTTCGACCACCGCCTTGAGGCCGCGCTCGCCGAGAAAATCGTAAAGGGCACACAGGGTCTGGTTGGCGCCGCCGTGATGGGGCTTGCCGATCAGGCCGATGGTGGAAAAGGCGTTGTTCATGAACCACCCGGGTCAGGCAGGGAAGGGCCAGTATAGCGGTGGCGGGGCCCGAGCCGACAACCACCCTTGAAATGTGCGGCGGCCATCCCCATATCCCGGCGGTCACCCGAATCCCGACCTGTCATGGCGATGGCAGGACCTTCAGCCAAAAGGAAGCGACAGCGCATGAGTTCGCAGCAAGAGCATCAGGAACTGACCACCGAAGCGGCAACCGCTGCTGATACCGCCAGCGTTGACGTCGCCGCCCTTGAGGCGCGCATTGCCGAGCTGGAGCAGGCGCTGGCCGACAACCACAAGGCGGTTGCCGACCATCAGGAAGTGGTGCTGCGCACCCGTGCCGAGATGGAAAACATCCGGCGCCGCAGTGCCCAGGAAGTGGAGAAAGCACAGAAGTTCGCACTGGAAAAATTTGCCGGTGAACTGCTGCCGGTGGTCGACAACCTGGAGCGGGCGCTCGGTCTGGTCGATGCCAGCAACGAAGCGCTCAAGCCGATGGCCGAAGGGCTGGAGCTGACCCTGCGTGGCTTTGTCAGTTCGCTGGCCAAGTTCGGCGTGGAAGGGGTGGACCCGGCGGGTCAGACATTCAACCCCGAGCTGCATCAGGCGATGTCGATGGTGGAGAACGCCGAGCTGCCTGCTGGCAGCGTGCTCTTTGTGATGCAGAAGGGCTACACCCTCAACGGTCGCCTGCTGCGTCCGGCGATGGTAGCGGTGACTCGTGCCCCGGCCAGCGGTGTCGACACCCAGGCCTAATCGCTAAACCCACTTTTTTAACCGGCGTACTGCTGACCGCTCTTGAAATCAGGGGTTAAGACCCCACTTAAGCGACAACAGCGCGTCAACGGATTACTTTTGGAGACGAGACCATGGGCAAGATTATCGGTATTGACCTCGGCACCACCAACAGCTGCGTGGCTGTTCTGGAAGGCGGCACTGCGCGCGTCATCGAGAACGCCGAAGGCGGCCGTACCACCCCGTCGATCATCGCCTACACCGACGATGAGATTCTGGTTGGCCAGTCGGCCAAGCGTCAGGCGGTGACCAACCCCAAGAATACCCTGTTTGCCATCAAGCGCCTGATCGGCCGTCGCTATGAAGACGCCGAAGTGCAGCGCGACATCGGCATCATGCCTTACAAGATCGCCCGCGCCGACAACGGCGACGCCTGGGTTGAAGTGCGTGGCCAGAAGCTGGCGGCGCCGCAGATCTCGGCCGAGATCCTGAAAAAGATGAAAAAGACCGCCGAGGATTATCTCGGTGAAGCGGTCACCGACGCAGTGATCACCGTGCCGGCCTACTTCAATGACGCCCAGCGTCAGGCCACCAAGGATGCCGGCCGCATCGCCGGCCTCAACGTACGCCGCATCATCAACGAGCCGACTGCGGCGGCCCTGGCCTACGGCATGGACAAGAAGCGCGGCGACAGCAAGATCGCGGTTTATGACCTCGGCGGCGGTACCTTCGACATCTCCATCATCGAGATCGATGAAGTGGAAGGCGAACACACCTTCGAAGTGCTGGCCACCAACGGTGACACCCACCTCGGCGGTGAAGACTTCGACAACCGCGTCATCAACTACCTGGTGGACGAGTTCAAGAAAGAGCAGGGCGTCGATCTGAAAAACGATCCGCTGGCGATGCAGCGTCTGAAAGAAGCGGCCGAGAAGGCCAAGATCGAGCTGTCGTCGGCCACTCAGACCGAAGTCAACCTGCCGTACATCACCGCTGATGCCAGCGGTCCGAAGCACATGAACATCAAGCTCACCCGCTCCAAGCTGGAAGCGCTGGTGGAAGATATGGTCACCAAGAGCCTGGAGCCGGTGCGTATCGCGCTGCAGGATGCCGGGCTCAAGGTTGGCGACATCGACGATGTGATCATGGTCGGTGGCCAGACCCGCATGCCGATGGTGCAGAAGGCGGTATCCGACTTCTTCGGCAAAGAACCGCGCAAAGACGTTAACCCGGATGAAGCGGTGGCGGTTGGCGCTGCTATCCAGGGCGGTGTGCTCGGTGGCGACGTCAAGGATATCCTGCTGCTCGACGTTACCCCGCTGTCGCTGGGCATCGAGACCATGGGTGGGGTGATGACCGCGCTGATCGAGAAGAACAGCACCATCCCGACCAAGAAGTCGCAGACCTTCTCTACCGCTGACGACAATCAGAATGCGGTGACCGTGCATGTGATTCAGGGTGAGCGTAAACAGGCCAAGGCCAACAAGTCGCTGGGCCAGTTCAACCTTGAAGGGATCCGCCCGGCGCCGCGTGGCGTGCCGCAGATTGAAGTGACCTTCGACATTGACGCCGACGGTATCCTGCATGTGTCGGCCAAAGACAAGGACACCGGCAAGGAGCAGAAGATCACCATCAAGGCCAGCTCGGGTCTGTCGGATGACGAAGTGCAACGCATGGTGCGTGAGGCGGAAGCCAATGCCGAAGCGGACAAGAAGTTCGAGGAACTGGCTCATGCTCGCAACCAGGCCGATGCCTTGGTGCATGCCACCCGCAAGCAGCTGACTGAAGCGGGCGCGGGTCTGCCGGCCGACGTTAAAGAGAAGATTGAAGCTGCGCTCAAGGAGCTGGAAACGGCAACTCGCGGCGAAGACAAAGATGAGATCGACGCCAAGAGTCAGGCCCTGCTGGAAGCATCCAGCGCCTTGATGGAAGCGATGCAGAAGCAGGCCGAGCAGGCCACCAGCGGCCAGGCAGAACCGGCCGCCAGCGGCAAGGATGACAACGTCGTCGATGCTGAATTTGAAGAAGTGAAAGACGACAAAAAGTAAGACGCGCCACGCGCAACACGGAAGCAGCACGGGCGTTTGACCACAAGCGCCCGTTGCTGTTTGTGGCGGCTTAACCATCCAGGATCAGGCAGGCATGGCAAAACGCGATTACTACGAAGTCCTCGGCATTAGCAAAGGGGCCTCCGAAGCGGAGATCAAAAAAGCCTACAAGCGGCTGGCGATGAAACACCATCCCGACCGCAATGATGGCGATGCGGCTTCCGGCGAGAAGTTCAAAGAGGTTAACGAGGCCTACGAAGTTCTGTCGGACCCGCAGAAGAAGAGCGCCTATGACCAGTTTGGTCACGCCGGCGTCGACCCTAACCGCAGCCCGGGTGGCTTTGGTGGCGGTGGGGCCGGGGCGGCCGACTTTGCCGACATCTTCGGCGATGTATTCGGCGACATCTTTGGTGGTGGCCGCCGCGGTGGCGGTGGCCGTCAGGCCCAGCGCGGCGCTGACCTGCGCTACAACATGGAGCTGACCCTGGAAGAAGCGGTGCGTGGCGTCAGCCGCGAGATCCGCATCCCCACCTGGGACAAGTGTGACAGTTGTAATGGTAGTGGCGCCAAAGTGGGTACCACCCCCAAAACCTGCCCCACCTGTCACGGCAGTGGTCAGGTGCAGATGCGCCAGGGCTTCTTCGCTGTTAGCCAGACCTGTCCGACCTGTCGTGGTCGCGGCCAGCTGATCGAAACCCCCTGTGGCAAGTGCCATGGTCAGGGGCGGGTCGAGCGGACCAAAACGCTCAACGTCAAGATCCCGGCCGGTGTCGACACCGGTGATCGCATTCGCCTGCAGGGTGAAGGTGAAGCAGGGGAGATGGGGGCACCAGCCGGCGATCTGTACGTGCAGGTGGCGGTCAAGGAGCACCCGATCTTCGTGCGGGATGGCAACAACCTCTACTGCGAGGTGCCGGTGAGTTTCACCCGCGCGGCCCTTGGCGGTGAAGTCGAAGTGCCGACCCTGGATGGCAAGGCGGTGCTCAAGGTGCCAGCCGAAACCCAGACCGGCAAGATGTTCCGCATGCGCGGCAAAGGGGTGAAATCGGTACGCTCAGGCCAGATCGGCGACCTGATCTGCCGGGTCATTGTCGAAACTCCGGTCAACCTGTCGGATAAGCAGAAAGAGCTGTTACGGGAGTTCGAAGCCAGCCTTGCCGGCAAGAGCGGCAGCCCGTCGCACAAGCCGAAAGAGGAAGGCTTTTTCGAAGGGGTGAAGAAGTTTTTCGACGATCTGACCTCCTGAGCCCGCTCTGCGGTCAAGGTCGGCGACTGCCGCCGTCCTTGACCGCTTCTTCGCTACCCTTGCTGACAAACTGACCACGGCTCGACCTTGGTCACACCGCTGAATCCTGTCGCCCCCCAACTCCCCGGTTTCGCGCTGTTGGTCACATTTTGACACCCCCCCCGTTCGTAGAATCGCCCCCGGCTGTACTGGGTCTGGCACCGCCGTGCTCGGCCCTGACACGACGAAACCATAAAACCGATAATAGGAAAGGCTGTTATGGAATTTCAGAAAAAGCGCCTCGGGCTGGTCTTGGCGTCGCTGCTGGCGACGACCATGGTCTCCGGCTGCGACTGGTGGAGCGATGACGACAAGAAAGATGAGGGGCTGGTGTGCGAAGCGCCCGCCGTTCCGAATGAAGATGAGACGGCCTGTATCAACCCGGATGGCACAGTGCCACTGCAAGAAAACCAGATCGCCATCTACTACAAAATCCCCAATGCCCATGCCGTCGATGAAGCACAGTACCAAGCATGGGGCTTGCACGTCTGGAACGGCGACAACTGCCCGGACGGTTATGCCGCGTCTCAAGTCGAAGGTGTTACTTGGGAGAACATGGTCCCAATCACGGGCATTAGTGAAACCTTTGGCGCCTATTGGGTTCTGAACGTCAACCCGGATCGGACCGTTCAGTGCGCCAACTTCATTCCGCACCGCTTTGACCCGAACGAGCAAACAGCTAACCTTGCCTTTAACTTGGCCCAATCCAGCAAGCATGCGTTCGTATTCTATGGTGACAACACCATTTACTACGAGCCGCTTGAAAACCCGCCAGTCGCACTGACCGGCGCTGCTGCTCACTGGATCAGCGGCAACACCTTGGTGTGGGAGGCCCCGGGCACCGCTGCTTCTGCCAAGCTGCTTCATTCTGCCGATGCCTCCATTGCGCTTGAAGCTGGCGCCATTACCGGTAACTTCGAAGCGATTGACCTCAATGTTGGCACCGGGCTGAGCAATGACCTCAAAGCCAAGTTTCCGCACCTGTCCAGTATGGCTGGTCATGGTCTGACGCTGACCGCCGATCAGGCCAAAGCTGCCCTCAAGCATCAGCTGGTGGTTGCTGCCTATGACGCTGAAGGCAAAGTCCTGAAAGCCACTCGCGTGCAGATCCCGGGCGTGATCGATGACCTCTATACCAGTGGTGAAAATGACGCCGATGAGGCCCAACTGGGCGCGATCATCAGCGACAGCGATGTTACCTTCAAACTGTGGGCGCCGACCGCTACTGCGGTCAAGCTGCACCTGTTTGATGCTGACAAAGCTGCTATGGGTGACGCTGTTGCCATGACGCTGGATGCTGCTACTGGCATCTGGAGTCACGCCGGCTCAACCGATCTGGTTGGCGCTTTCTACAAATACGAAGTGAGCGTCTACCATCCGAAGACTGGCAAAAACGAGACGGTGATGGTCACTGACCCCTATTCGGTTAGCCTGTCCACCAACTCTGTTTTCTCTCAGGTTGTTGATCTCAGCGATCCGGCACTCAAGCCGGCTGGTTGGGATACGCATGAGATTCCGGTGCATTCACACATCGCTCTCTATGAAGCGCATATCCGCGACTTCAGTGCCCACGATGTTTCTACTCCGGCCGACAAGCGTGGCAAGTACTTGGCATTCGCTGCTGAAGATACTGCTCCGGTAAACCATCTCAAGGCACTCAAAGAAGCGGGTTTGACCTACCTGCATCTGCTGCCAGCGTTCGACATTGCCACCATCAACGAAGATCCGACCAAGCGGGTTGATATCAACGAGCCGGTGAGCAAGTTGTGTGAACTCAACGACGCCGCGCGCATCTGCGCCACGGTTGCAGACAAGTCTCAGACCATTGAATCCGTGATGGCCGCCTGTGACCCAACGACTGACTGCGCGGAGCAGATCGCTTGGGACATGCGTGAACATGACAGCTTCAATTGGGGCTATGACCCCTTCCATTTTGGCGCGCCTGAAGGCAGTTATGCGTCGAACCCCGATGGTACGGCTCGTATCAAAGAGTTCCGTGAGATGGTTCAGGCCGTTCACGGTATGGGCCTCGGTGTGGCCATGGATGTGGTCTACAACCATACCAATGCTTCTGGCCTCAGCGAAAAATCAGTGCTCGACAAGGTGGTCCCAGGTTACTACCACCGCCTTGATATCAGCACGGGCGCAGTAACCAACTCAACCTGCTGCGACAACACCGCGACCGAACATGCGATGATGGCCAAGCTGATGCAGGACACCCTCGTCATCTGGACTGAAGCGTACAAGATCGACAGCTTCCGTTTCGACCTGATGGGCCATCAGCCGCTGGCGGCGATGGAAGATTCACTTGCGGCTACCCGTGCAGTGAACCCCAACATGTACTTCTACGGTGAAGGCTGGAACTTCGGTGAAGTGGCCAACGATGCCCGCTTTGTGCAGGCACGTCAGGAAAACCTGGCCGGTACCGGTATCGGTTCTTTCTCAGACCGTATGCGTGATGCCGTACGTGGCGGTCGCTTCAACACCTCAGACATTCGCGCGGCCCAAGGCTGGGCTAGCGGTTTGCATACCTTCCCGAATGAACGTGTGACTGCGGGTGCTTCTACTCTGGCAGACCTCAACGAGCGTACTGACCAGATCAAGGTTGAGTTGGCCGGTAACCTGCGCAACTTCATACTGGTGGACACCGCGGGCAAGACCAAACGTGGTCAGGATGTGAACTACGGCGGTTCTCCTTCCGGCTATGTTGACCAGCCGACTGAAACCATCACCTATATCTCCAAGCACGACAATCAGACCTTCTGGGACTTCAACCAGTACAAAATCCCGACGGCTACGCCGACGGAAGATCGTCTGCGGATGCACCTGCTCGGCCTGAGCTTCCCTATGCTGAGCCAGGGTATTCCTTTCCTGCACATGGGCGTTGAGCTGCTGCGTTCCAAATCGATGGAGCGCGACAGTTACAACTCCGGTGATTGGTACAACCGTGTTGACTTCACTGGCGAAGACCACAATTGGAACGTTGGTCTGCCCAGCCGCGACAAAGATGTAGCAAACTGGCCGACTATTGGTCCGATTTTGGCTGATGCTGCAGCGGCCCCGACCTCCTCAGACATTGCCAAGGCAACTGCCGTTGCCCAGACAATGCTCAAGGTTCGTAGCAGCAGCAAGCTGTTCCATCTCGGCGACGCTCAGAAGGTCATGGACCGCGTTGACTTCCGCAATGTTGGTGAAGACAGCCAGATCCACCTGATCGTGATGTCCATCGATGATGGCACCTCCGCTGGTGACGATCTGGATGAGAACTTCGATGCTGTGGTTAGCGTGTTTAACGGTAACCCGGAAGCCAAGAGTGTGACCCTGGGTGCTGGTGCCTGGGCAATCCATCCAGATCTGGCTGATTCGACGGACTACATGGATCTGATGGAACCGACTGTTGATGGTGCTACCGTTACCGTGCCGGCCTTCTCCTTCGCAGTCTTTGTACTGCCGCAGGGTGATGCTCAGGGCGCCGGTTATCCGGTGGACGAATCGAACAAGGACCTGAGCTCCATTCCTCCGTTCGGTGACACTGAAGTGTTCCTGCGTGGTGATATGAATGGCTGGGGCGAAACCAATGAAATGGTCTTTGCGTCCAGCGGTAAGTACGGTGTCACAGTGACATTGGAGCCGGGAACATACGGATTCAAAGTTGCCAGCTCTGACTGGAGCACCGTTGACTGGGGCAAAGGCGGCGAAACCCAGCCCGTCATTGGTGAGGCCTATGCACTCGGTAAAGACGGCAATCTGAGCATTACCTTGGATGTCAAATCGGTGGTCGAGTTTGTCGCCGATTTCTCCGATAAAGATGCGCCGACCCTGTTGATCACTGCGGAAGAGCTGTCGGGCTGTGAACTGTTGGCCAACAGCGCTGACGCTGGTCCGATCACCGCCCCCTTGGCTGTGCGCGGTGCTCACTCCAGCTGGAACTGGGATGCGGCCTACGCTTTCAGTTACAAAGGCAGCAACAAGTATCAGGTTGCCCTGTCAGCGGTTGACCTGACCGGCGGCTTTAAGCTTGCGGGAGATACTGGCAACTGGGATCCGCAGTTTGTTGCTATGAGCAGTGGCTCGCTGGCAACCGACCTGGCTCTGAATGCAGACTACGATGTAGTCGCTCGTATCGGCGCCAGCGCTATTGGTGACCCGGGCAATAACACCATGGCCTTGGGTGATGGCAACTATGTCATGACCTTTGAAGTCACAGAAGATCTGGTTGACGCTCAGGTGGTAGGTACGCTCAGCGTGTGCGAAATCGAATAATCGATAACGGCAACACTGATCGCTAACCCAAACCGGCCGCCTTTGCGGCCGGTTTTTTATCTCTGCAGCTGCCGGAGAAGGAGGATGTCGCCGTTGTGGTTGATGCCCAGCACTAGCCTCTCTGGTTGAGCGTGTTGAACGTGTTGAGCGTGTTGAGCGTGTTGAGTTTGGTGCTTGATCTTTATGAATTTGTTACGGTTTGACATCTTTGGTACGCATCTCGTAACATGCGCGGTGTACCAAATTTTTGATTTTGAGGTTTCAGGGATGAAGTCGGTCAGTGCCCTTGCCTGTTTTGGGCTGTCACTATGTTTGGCTACTGTGCTTCTGCTGGTATCAGGCGCCGCACCCAGTTATGCCTACACCCCCCCGCCAGCTCCTGTCCTTAGCGGACCGAGTTCTAGTACCGGAAGCTACACGATCTCCTGGAGTGGTGGCGTACGTTCCGGTGCGCCATATGCGGTTTTTGAGAATGGGGTCTTTATCTATTCTGGGGCGGCTGGCTCAAGATCTTTTACCAAAGGCGCAGGCACCTACACTTATTATGCGCGACAGTGCACTTGGACATGCGTTAACTCGCCGACCATAACGGTTACTGTAACCCCCCCGTCACCACCAGCCGCCCCTGCATTTACGTCTTTGCCGGCCAGCCTTAATCCGCTAACCAGCTACTCAGTCAGCTGGGGCGCAGTAGCTACCGCAACAAGTTATGAGCTTCAGGAATCAAAGGATTCAGGATCGTATGTTCAAATATTTAAAGGTGCTGGCACAAGCTCAGCGGTGAGTGGCAGAAATGCCGGTAGATATGTGTACAGAGTTAGAGCATGTAGGGATTCCGCATGTTCGTCATGGACAGTATCAAGTGCATCAACACTATATGTTCCTGCTTGGCTGTCGGTGCCCCACATAACACATGGTAATGCAGTAGCTATTTCTTGGTCATCTGGATTTTCGCATTACAAGATTAGAGAAAGCGTGAATGGCGGGGCTTGGTCGGAAGTATATAGTGGCACCAACACCAGCAACACATTCTATAACAAGCCTGCGGGCAGGCTTCGATATGATGTGGTCGGATGTTTTTTGACCAGTGGTGGGGGGGCGACCTGCGGCTCACCCGTTGTCAGCAATACTATTAATGTCATCAAGGCACCAGCGTCTATTCTTGTTCCTGCTCATACGACAAACGGCCAGGCATCTATTTCATGGCCGGCGACAGCCGGGGCTGCTTACTACCGGTTACAAGAGAAAAAGGTTGGTGAATCCTTATGGGCTACGGTGTATGAGGCATCAGCTACCAGCACTCTTAGAACTGGGTTGAGTGAGGGAGTCTACGACTATCGTCTGTTTAGTTGCATTACTGCTGGCTGTAGTAATGGATATGCCAGTGGGCGTTTGACTGTTGAAACAATTCCGAGTACACCAAGCATCACGATTCCTGATGCTGCATTGGTTTCAGGTGGTAGCTTTCAAGTGGCTTGGTCGCCCGTTTCTGGCGCCACTCGATATGTTCTCGAAGAGCGTCGAGGCGCTGATGCATGGCTGCAAATATATACTGGGACGGCGCTGAGCTATGCCCTTAGCGGTCGAAGTGAGGCTACTTTTCGTTATCGTGTTGCTGCATGCAAGACCATCGCGTGCAGCAGCTACGCTGAATCAGGCCTATTGTCTGCGCCGAATACTTCTCCGTCGCTAACGGTGCCGTCATCAACTAGTACAGGGAACATCAACCTTTCTTGGAATAAAGCAGAACGAACCAACAGTTACCAAATCAGCGAGTCGCGAGACGGGGCGATTGCTAACACTATAGAGGCAGCATTGGCAGCCGATGTGACTAGCTATTCACGTAGTGGGTTAGCCAATGGACGCTATGGCTATGCAATTAGGGCGTGCAATAATTTTGGTTGTGCGCCTTGGTCAACTGCCGCATTCGTTAATGTTTTTTTGCCGCCTGCACCGGTATCTTCCATCTCCGGGCCGGCTAGAGCTACCTCGAGCGGTGGTTTTACTATTGCTTGGGCGCCATCAGCTACCGCAACTCAGTATTTGTTGAAAGAATACAAAGGGGTTGAGACCACGCCATCAACCTGGTTCCCTGGTGCCGCAAGCTCGTACACCTTTGCCAATAAGGCCCCGGGCCTATATCGTTACGAGGTAGAAGCCTGCAACAGTGCAGGTTGTAGCGCACGCACCAAATCAACTACCGTCGAAGTCTATAATGCGCCCCCTCCGGTTAGTGTGGAAAACAGTGCTCAAAAGCCGTTCGATACCGATGGTTCTTTTTCGTTAATGTGGCCAACTGCTGCAGCCGTCGCTTACCAAGTTGAAAGTAGAATCGGTTCAGGTGCGTGGCAAACAGTTAGTAGTAATTATCGCTCTAAAACGTATTTAGTGACCGGATTGACAACGGGCTCCTACAGCTATCGAATCAGAGCCTGCGATTATCTTTCTGGTGGAAGTGCTGTCTGCGGTGAGTGGAGTAGCATTATAACTGTAGATGTCATTATCCCGCCGCTAGCACCTTCAACCTCTCTCCTTCCCGACTCGGCAGGTAGCTTTACGTTGACATGGTCAGTCATTGCCGGGGTCACCAACTACAACGTTCGAGAGTACAATAACAGCGCAACAGTGCCAGTGGTGTATGCAGTAGGAACCTCTACTAGCAGGAGTTTTGCCAAGGCGGCGGGAACATATCGCTATGCGGTTGAAGCCTGTATTAAAACAGTTTGCGGCCCCGCCAGTGTGGAAAAGACCATTACTGTGCTGGATAAACCGGCTATACCCTTCTTGTCAAGCAGCGCGGCGTCACCTGATCCTGATGGCAGCTACCAGTTAAGCTGGGCGAACGTGGGTGCTCAATCTTATGTCATAGATGAAGCCTCGGTCGTCGCTGGAGTAACTCAAGATTGGCAACAAATCGCAGTTCGGTCTGACTTGTTATATCCCCTGTCAGGCAAGGCGACGGGTACCTATAGCTATAGAGCCAAAGCATGCCGTTTGGCATCTGGTGGCAGCGCGGTCTGTAGTGATTACAGTCCATCCCTTTCTATCAGTGTACTCCTTCCGCCAACCAAGCCCGTTATCGCGCCGACTACACCAACAACTGATGGCGATGGCAGCTACACCGTTAGCTGGGGGAGCATTGCACATGCTACAA
This sequence comes from Gammaproteobacteria bacterium, assembly GCA_017425245.1. Classification (GTDB taxonomy): domain Bacteria; phylum Pseudomonadota; class Gammaproteobacteria; order Enterobacterales; family Neiellaceae; genus RGIG665. Next base: position 92,350 of record JAFOOX010000052.1, on the reverse strand, counting down.
GCTATAAGGTAAAGGCACTTCGTGGGACTACGCTTGCCTTTGAGCGTACCGTGACGACTGCGTCCTACGCAGTGGTCGAACAGGCGATGGGTGTTTATAGCTATCAGGTGTCCGCGTGTAACGCCTCTGGCTGCAGTCAATGGTCTGATCCATACCAAGTTGAAGTGGTCATTGCGCCAGCTACACCCACCTTGACCCTGGAAGGGGCTGCATTAAATGCCGATGGTAAGTCGTATGGCGTTACTGCCAGATGGACAAATTTAGCCGCTATTCAGTATCAGCTGCGGCGAAGCGGGCCCGACAGCAGCGTTGTCGTTGTCACACCTTTTGATAGTTCGACACGCGTTAAAACTGAGGTATTAACGACGTCTGGAGATTATCGCTGGGAAGTGCGCGGCTGCGTCTATGCGTCTGGTGGCTCACCTGCCTGCAGTGACTGGTCGGTACCGCGTATGATCCGTGTGCTGTTGTGGCCAGAAAAGCCAGTACTGAAGAATGCGATTAGCGGCACCAGCACTGATGGCCGCATATACCTTGAATGGCATGCGGCCAAAGACGCCAGTCAGTACGAGATCGTTACGACCTTCATACCTGAAGATGGAGAGGAGTCCCAGAGCAGCACATCGCTGATTTCTGCTACGACTTACGAGCGCACGGGGCTTGCGGATGGTCAGTACAGCTTTACCATCACTGCAGTTAACGCTGCCGGGCGTAGTCAGCCTTTGGCGATTGGCCCAGTTGTGGTTAACGTACCAAAGCCACCGTCGCTTGAACTTTCCTGGAAGGCTGACAGCGTTGCTATTGGGCGAACTGCGGTATTGCAGTGGCAGGCGACTGATGCGAACAGTTGTAAAGAGGTTAGCGCAGGCGACGCGGACGTGGCGTTAAGCGGCGAACGTGAAACTGTTTATAGCACTGCCGGTACAGTGACCGTCACTTTTGAGTGTCAGGGTGATTTGGGCACAGTTCGCAAGAGTGCGGTGCTTACGGTCGCTTCTGGTATTACCTCGGGCCTGCTGCCAGTGGAAGTTGCACCCAGAGCTTTGTCAACCTTTGTAGATGGCAATCGGCCCGTTGGTACCTTGCCTGCGTCTGAGCAAGTGCTGCCTTCTGGCGCTTATGTTTACTCTATTCCGATCGTAACTACCGGTGCGGTGAATGGCTTGGTACCGGAGCTGGCACTGGTTTATGACAGCCAAAGAATGTCAGGTGCCATGGGGCGTGGCTGGTCAATTTCAGGCTATTCCGTCATTCAACGCTGTGGCCAGGACCGCGAGCGAGATGGCGTCGCCAGGGCAATCTCTTTTGACCAGAACGATCGCTTCTGTTTGGATGGCCAACGCCTCGTTACCGACGGTAGCTACGGCGGTGTTAATGCTACTTATGACACCGAGATCAGTGGCGGTGTTAAGATTCAGTCCATCGGTGGTGGTCAGGGCAACCCGAGTACATTTGAACTGCGACGCGGCGACGGTTCAATAGTCACCTATGGTCTGGAGGGTGACCGCATTGATGGCATTATCAACAGTGCGACATTCGCGTGGCCCATCAGCCGTATTGAGGATGTGAACGGCAACCGCATTGACTTTGAATACTTAAGGGTTGCCAACAGCCTCGAATTTCACTTGCAACGGGTGCGTTACACCAACCACAAGAACACTGCGGCAGCGTTTAAAAGTGAAATCAAGTTCAACTACGTCAATGGTGCGCCTGAACCTCGCTATGGTTACCTGCATGGTGATGCAGTAAGCCTGAGCAAACGCTTGGTTTCGGTAGAGTCGCGCTCGGATAATGTCCAGCTTAAGTCTTATCGGCTGAGTTATGACAACTCCAATCGTTATCTGGAGTCGGTTACCGCCTGTCGCGATAGCCACTGCCTGCCGCCCACCCGTTTCACCTGGATTAATGGCCAGAATGATGTGCCATCATTTGCCGCGCGTCAGTCTTTCAAGCTCACCAAAGACCGCAAGTTTATGGGCTTTCAACCAGCCGATACCGACGGTGATGGCCAGATCGATATTCTGATGCTGGCTAACGATAGCAGCGACTCGTCGGACCATTTGGTGATCGGCAGGCAGCGTGATGGCATATTTTATCAGCGCAATCAGGCATCAGAGATAGCGACTGACTCGTTTAAAAAGTCTTGGCGAGTTATCGATATTAATGGCGATGATGCTGATGACTTAGTTTGGGCGCAATTATATTTTTTAGAGGCTACAGAGGAGGAAGATTTTCCTACTGAAGCCCGCATTCTTTATCGCGTAGCCGCAGGTGGCGAATACGCATATAGCACCACCGTAGATACGGGAATTGTTGTAGATAAGGTAAATCTATTCTCGATGGTGGACTTCAATGCGGATGGCGAAGTCGACATCATTAGCGTGAATAAGAAATCGCTATATGTTTCGTACGGCGATGGCACTGGCAGTTTTGGAAGTCCTCAGCCGCTGATGATTAATCTGGTTCGTAAACTCGGCTCGTCATATCCAAAACATGGGTATGACGTTGGCTTGCTGAAAGATTTTCACGCTGCGGTTCAGTTGGACTTTAATGGTGATGGTCGTCCGGATTTTCTTACTAAGGTTCGCGAGCACAGCTGCGAAGCACCAGAGTCTCCTCAGGTCGGCGATGAACTTGATATAGTAAAGTGTGAAGTTGGTTCTTGGACTTGGCGACTTATAGTGGCAGGAGAAGGTGGCTTTACGGAAATAGGTCATTGGCCTGATTCGGGTGAAGCCGATGTCAGGGTTCTTGATATTAACCAAGACGGTAACGGTGATATTGTTTATCGCCGGGATGGTGCTGGATGGTTCTATCGTCTGGGTGATGGCCGCGGATTAACTCAGGAGTTGCCATTCTTTTCCGGGTTTACCATTCCTTCCAGTGAATTCGCTGGCGGTGATTCTGCCACGCACTTTGCTGATATCAATGGTGACGGCCAGCTTGATTTTATAGGGTTAAGATCCTTTGGTTCTGAGATCGACAGTTGCATCAGGGAACTGCAGCCTGACTATAGTGGGAGTGCATACACCTGCTATCAAAAATATCCAGCTGAGTGGCATGTCGCCTATTTCTCGATCATGGGCTTTAATGCGCCGGAGCCGCTGGCAGCGGGAACTACGGATAACGAGCGGTCGATGTTTGTCGACATCGACGCAGATGGTTTTGCCGATTACGTGGCTATGGATGGGGATGTGGGTTGGCAGTTGCGCACTAACGCCCCCTATGCGCGCATTGCGGCAGTGGTTGATGGTTACGGTAACCGCTCAGAGATCGATTATCGGGCGCTGAGTGATGCAACTGTTTACACCAAGGGCAATGCCCAGTTGCTGGATACCAGCAACTGGGGCAATGGTTCCAAGGTGTTCGATGCTATTCAGCCGATGTACGTGGTGGCCGCCTTTAAGCGCCCCGGCACCCTGACCGCGTATCAGTATGGCGGCTTGCGTTATCAGCTGGGCCGAGGCTCTCTTGGTTTTGAGTCGTTTGTCAGCCATGACCTGCTACGCGGTGTGGCCAGCCAGACCCACTATGCCCAAGGTTGGCCGTACACCGGCCAGATGACCAAGTCCAGCAGCCACTTTACTGGGGCGACAGGCGAGGCGACGTGGGAGTGTGGCGACGGCGCGGATATGGTGGATCGCTATGCCCGCTGTTTGACGCTGAGTGTGAACCCTGCCTCAATCGATGTTGCCAGTGGCACCACGCTATCCACCACTGAGCTGGCGTTTGATCGGCGCAGTGGGGTTTTGGTCACTCGTGCCATTGTTCCTTACGTTCGTCTGAGCCAAACCGAAACCTATGATGTCGATGGCAACTGGCTGACCTCATCTACCCAGGAGCAGTCGGATCTGGATGGCTTTGGTAATGCCCGAATTGCCAGCAGTACCACCACCGATCACACCGTGAGTGGTGATAACGAGTGGACCGAGTCGGTCACCCGGGACTTTGATTACAGCTACCAGGGTTTTGCCCGGCTACTGAGCGAAGAGACGATCACCAGTTATGGTGATTCCGAAGCACGCAACCAGACAACCTGGACTTACGATGCCAAGGGGCTGCTTGCTACCGAGACCAGCCGTGCTCATTTGCCCGAACTTAAGGCGGTCAGGCGTATCGCTGCCCGTGATCTCTATGGCAATCCGACCCGCGTCGAGACAGTGGTGGCTGGCGTCACCACCTTGGAACGTTTTGCCTATACCGGCTCGGGCCGCTATGTCAGCACCGTCACCAATCCGTTGAATCATGTGCAAACGACGACTTATGGTGCCAACTTTAACTTGGCGATTGGCGCCCCGAGCGCGGTGGCTGATGCCAATGGTGGCCAAGTCTCCTACAGCTACACCACCATGGGGCGCAAGTATAAAGAGACCACCAACAGCGGCAGTGAAGGGCTGGTCAGTCAGTATTGGTGTGACGGCGCGGGCGGTTGCCCCGACGGCGCCGTTTATATTGAGGTGACCGAAGGGCGAGGGCTGCCGACTACCAAGAGCTATGTTGACGGCCAGGGGCGAGTTCTGCGCACCGAGAGTGAAGGGCTGGACGCGGGTGACTGGTCTGTGGTGGATACCGAGTACACCGCGCGGGGTGAGGTCAAGCGACAGTCTCAGCCTTATGAGGGTGGCGGTGTAGCCACTGCCTGGACCGAATATCAGTATGACGACTTTGGCCGCGTTGAGCAGGTTACCAAGCCGGATGATGGCGAGTGGCTGTATGAATACGAGCGCCTGAGCATTACCACCATTAACCCGGCGGGCTCACGCCGCACCGAAGTCAAGGATGCTGCAGGTAAGATCCGGCAGGTGATTGATGATCCCTTTGATGGTGGCAGTGTCATTGCCAACTACCGTTACGACGCCTTTGGCAACCCGACCGAGATTGATGGCCCTGATGGTGTTACTACCCGGGTCGAATATGACGACGCGGGGCGCCGTAAGCGTGTGGTTGATGCCGACAAAGGGGCGATCAGTTACAGCGTGGATGCTTGGGACCGTGAATACCTGAGCCACCACGAAGGACGCAATGTCCGCGGCCGGACTGAGTTTGACAACGTCGGCCGGGTGATCCGTGAACGTCATTACAACGGAGCCGAGACAGCCGCCAACCTGCAGACTCAGGTGGATTACGTTTACGACACTGCGGTCAATGGCAAGGGGCAATTGCATCGACGCACCCTGACCAATTACCTGTTGGGCGCGCAGACCTTTGTCGATGAGCGCAGCTATGACGGCTTTGGTCGCGCCACGGGCCAGACCATCAGCCTGTCGAACGGCCGCCGCTATCTGCTCAGCACCACCTATGATGCGGCTGGCCGGGTAAGGGATGTCACCGATGCCAGTGGCAAAACCGTGCGCCGCTATTACAGCCAGACCGGCTTGCACCGGGCCACGGGTGATCTCAGCCATAACCTGACGCTGTGGCAGGTGAGCGAGATGGATGCGATGGGTCACGCCACACGCACCACTTTCGGCAACGGCGTCACCACCATTGCCGGCTACAACAGCGTCGGCTTGGTGACCGGGCTCTATTCAAGTGTTCAGGATTCGCGTTACCAGTGGGATCAACTGGGCAATCTGGAACACCGTGATGAGCGCCACAAGGGGCTGTTTGAAACCTTCACCTATGACGGCATGAACCGCCTGCGTACCAGCCAGATCAGTGGCATGGCCGAGCAGGAGGTGCGCTATGCCGATAATGGCAACATCACCTTCAAGAGTGGGGTGGGAAGCTACAGCTACAACAGCGTTCGGCCCCATGCGGTGACCAAGGTCACCAGTGCCAGCGGTGCTGTGACCAACTACAGCTACGACGCCGCCGGCAACATGACCACCGATGGCAAGCGCAGCCTCAGCTACACCACAACCGAGGTGCCTTACCGGGTGGTTAGCGGTGGCACCACCACCGAATTTACCTATGGCTTTGATGGCGGCCGTTTCAAGCGCGTAGACAGTAAAGAGGGAGTGACCACCACCACCTGGACGGTCGGCAATGTTGAGATCATCAGCTCAACCGAGCGCAGCGGCGAGACGGTCAAGCGCTATCTGGACGGTGTCGCCATCGCTACCTACTACCCGGGTGGCGGCAGTGATATCCACTACCAACACAAGGATCATCTCGGCTCGCTGGATCTGATGACAGATGAGAGGGGCCGAGTGGTGGAGCGCTTCAGCTTCGACCCCTGGGGCGCGCGGCGCAATGCTGACTGGCACAAACTGGGCAGTATTGAATCCATGCTGCAGCAGCGCACCATGGCGGCCCTGGCCAGTGACCTGACCACGCGTGGCTTTACCGGCCATGAACATCTGGATGATGCCGGTCTGATCCATATGAATGGTCGGGTTTATGATCCAGTGCTGGCCCGCTTTTTGTCAGCCGATCCGTTGATTCAAGACCCCTTTAACCCCCAAAGCCTGAACCGCTACTCCTATGTTTTTAACAACCCGCTTAACGCCACCGATCCGTCGGGTTATAACGCATTGGGGCTGGTGACGACGATTGTTAACATCGCGGCGATGTTTTTTCAGGTGCTTTATCCGGTTGCCGTGGCCTTGAACTGTTATACCGCAGCCGTTACCGCCCTCCAGCTCTACGATGCCTATCACCAGGTTGGTGGTTCGCTGGTGCTGGAGAATAGCTGGGTAACGGTTGTTCAGACGGCCTATTCCTTAGTGAGCAGCTTCTACGCCTTGGGAACGATGAAAACCGATGGCGTTGCGACATCCGCAGGCGAAACGGCGATTGCGGGAACTGCTGATTCTGCTGAATACGCTGCAGAAGCTTTTGCCCTCGACCCTGATGGCCAGCGATTCCTGGATAAGCTATCGGCGGAAAACCGGGCGTTCAGTTTAGAAATTAAGATGGCCGCCCACTTCGATAGTAACCCCGTGATGCTAGGAACTCGTTACACACCGTCAGGTTGGGTTGACTATTGGTCCAACAACTTTGTCTCTGAGCCTTACATGGAAGTGGGCTTAACCTCAACTGACGCTCTGTTTTTTGAATACTCGCCATTTGGTGGCGGCCCTTCAGCTGCCGCCAGAGCCGGTATGGGGGCTGCCAAATACGGTGCCAAGGCCATCGCTTGGGGTAAGGCGCGATGGGGGCGGGTGTTTGGGGCAAACGTGGTTGACAAATTCAGCAGAGCGCCGAAAAGCTTGATGGATCAGATGGTTCTCGAAGCTGCCAAACAAGGTAAAGGGGTCAAGATTATCGATAGCTTAAATGATCCAAAGTTTAAGGGTATGGAGAAGTGGAGTTACTCTGAGCTATCTGCTAACGGTCTCCGTTCAGAGGTGCATTATGTGCGAAATCCAAAAACTGGGGAGTTAATGGATTTTAAATTAAAGCATCATGCGGATATAGGACGATGATTCAGGAGAGATTTGTATGTACGTTAGGTGTATTGCCAACGACGTTGCTAAGCTGGATAATGAGCTGGTCAAGATGCGTCTCGCAGACTCAATACGTCGCGAAGGACAGGACGAAGATTTACTTCTCGGCGCCACCTATAAAGTCGTAGCGATTGAGAGGTGGGGGGATGGCGGGATTCGTGTGTACCTGCATACAGTCGAGGAAAACGATTATCCGTACCCATATCCGATAGAGATGTTTGATGTGATCGAACCTACCATCCCGATGGGGTGGTGTGTAAGTCTTGAACAGTATGATTGTGGGATGTATATAAAGAGAATTGGTTTTCCCGAGTGGGCAAACGATGGCTCTTTCTACGAAAGATTGGTTGACGGCGATGAGGAAGCAGTCGCTGTCTACAAGAACTACCAACACAGGAATGTTTCGGGACATCCATCCCCACCCAACTTGACCCGCTCATAACACACCCCCCAACCGGCCGCCACTGCGGCCGGTTTTTTTATCTCTGCAGCAATGGGCTATAGTGGCCGCCTCTGGAGCGGGAGGAACGATGAGCGAACAGGTCAGGGTGGCGATCGCCGGGTGTGGCGGGCGCATGGGGCGGATGCTGCTGGAGTGCATCAGCCGGGTTGAAGGCGTAATGCTGGCGGCGGCTTTTGAGCGCCCTGAGAGCAGCTTGGTGGGCGCCGATTGTGGCGAGTTGGCCGGGCAGGGGGCCAATGGCATCAAGGTTGGGGCCGGGCTGGAATCACTGCCGGCAGATGTCGATGTGATCATCGATTTCACCGCTCCGGCGGCGACGCTGGCGGCGGCGCGCTGGTGCGCGGCTCATGGGGCGCGGCTGGTGGTGGGTACCACCGGTTTCTCAGACGAACAGAAAGCCGAACTCAAGCTGCTCTCCGCCCAGGTGCCGATGGTGATCGCTGCCAACTACAGCGTGGGCGTCAATCTGCTGCTCAAACTGTTGCAGATGGCCACCAAGGTGATGGGTGACTACACCGACATCGAGATCATCGAAGGCCATCACCGCTACAAGGTCGATGCCCCCAGCGGCACCGCCCTGCGCATGGGCGAGGTGATCGCTGAAACCCTCGGCCGCGACCTGAAAGAGGTGGCTGTCTATGGCCGGGAAGGGATTACCGGCGAAAGAGATCGCAAGACCATCGGCTTTGCCACCATTCGTGCCGGCGATCTGGTCGGTGAACACACGGCGATGTTCGCAGATATTGGCGAACGTGTTGAAATTACTCATAAAGCATCATCACGTTCGACCTTCGCCTGCGGTGCTTTGCGTGCTGCGGGCTGGCTCAAAAATCGCCAGCCTGCCATTTATGACATGCCGGATGTGCTTGATTTAGCGATTTGATTGTGGCTTTTGGCGCTTTCATGGCGGTTGATCGTGAAAGCGCCTCAAAAAACAAATTTCGCTCGCCCATGGATCTTTTTGGTGTTCGTCCTTAGAATACCGCCGTTTTGCCTGCCGCTTGGCGGGCACGCTAGCAAACCACCAATTCGCGCCCTGGTTCACCCGTCGCCTGGCCCTGGCTGACGGGCGGACTGCCACAACGGAGGTTACCTTGAGCAAACCTGCACTCCTTGTGCTTGAAGATGGGACGGTCTTTCGCGGCACAGCCATTGGCGCTGACGGCCACGCAGTCGGTGAGGTGGTGTTCAACACTGCCATGACCGGCTATCAGGAGATTCTGACCGACCCCTCCTATGCCCGTCAGATTGTTACCCTGACCTATCCCCACATCGGTAACACCGGCGTTAACAGCGAAGATGAAGAATCTGGCGAGATTCTGGCCACCGGCCTCGTCATCCGCGATCTGCCGCTGATTGCCAGCAACTTCCGTAGCCAGGAGAGCCTCTCCGCCTACCTCAAGCGGCGCAATGTGGTCGGCATCGCCGACATCGACACGCGCAAGCTGACCCGCATCCTGCGCGACAAAGGCGCCCAGAACGGCTGCATCATGGCTGGCGATATCGACGAAGCCAAAGCCCTGACTGCGGCCAAGGCCTTCCCCGGTCTGAAGGGGATGGATCTGGCCAAAGAGGTCACCTGTGAGCGCCCCTACGAGTGGCGTGACACCAGCTGGCAGCTGGGCCGTGGCCACAGCAGCAAGGGCGACAGCGAGCTGCCGTTCCATGTGGTGGCCTATGACTTTGGCGTCAAGCGCAACATCCTGCGCATGCTGGTGGATCGCGGCTGCAAGCTGACCGTGGTACCGGCCAAAACCAGCGCCGCCGAGGTGCTGGCTCTCAACCCTGATGGCATCTTCCTCTCCAACGGCCCGGGCGATCCTGCCCCGTGCGACTACGCCATCGCCGCCATTCGCGAGTTCCTGACCACCGACATCCCGGTATTTGGCATCTGTCTCGGCCACCAGTTGCTGGCTCTGGCCAGCGGTGCCCAGACCCTGAAGATGAAGTTTGGTCACCATGGTGCCAACCACCCGGTGAAAGACCTCGACCGTAACTGCGTGATGATCACCAGCCAGAACCACGGTTTTGCCGTGGACGAGACGACTCTGCCTGCCAACCTGCGGCCGACCCATGTGTCGTTGTTCGATGGCTCGCTGCAGGGGATCCATCGCACCGACAAGCCGGCGTTCAGCTTCCAGGGTCACCCGGAAGCCAGCCCCGGTCCTAACGATGCTGCGCCGCTCTTTGACCATTTCATCGAGCTGATGCAAGCGCGCCAGAGTCAGTAACGGACCGGTTTGAAGGGGTGAACCATGCCAAAGCGTACAGATCTTAAAAGCATCCTGATCATCGGTGCCGGTCCTATCGTCATCGGTCAGGCCTGTGAGTTTGACTATTCCGGCGCCCAGGCCTGCAAGGCGCTGCGTGAAGAGGGTTACCGGGTCATTCTGGTCAACTCCAACCCGGCCACCATCATGACTGACCCGGAGATGGCCGACGCCACCTACATCGAGCCGATTCACTGGCAGGTGGTGGAGAAGATCATCGACAAGGAGCGGCCCTGCGCCATCCTGCCGACCATGGGCGGCCAGACCGCGCTCAACTGCGCCTTGGAGCTGGCTGAACACGGCGTGCTGGAGAAGTACGGCGTACAGATGATCGGCGCCACCGCCTCGGCCATCCGCAAGGCCGAAGATCGCGAGCTGTTTGACCGGGCGATGAAGTCCATTGGCCTGGCTTGCCCGCGCGCCAAGACTGCTCACAGCATGGAAGAAGCCTTCTCGGTGCTCGAGGATATCGGCTTTCCGTGCATTATCCGCCCCAGCTTCACCATGGGCGGCAGCGGCGGCGGTATCGCCTATAACCGCGAAGAGTTCGAAGAGATCTGTACCCGTGGCCTCGATCTGTCGCCGACCAAAGAGCTGCTCATCGACGAGTCGCTGATCGGCTGGAAAGAGTATGAGATGGAGGTGGTGCGTGACCGCAAGGACAACTGCATCATCGTTTGTACCATCGAAAACTTCGATCCTATGGGCGTGCACACCGGTGACTCCATCACCGTGGCCCCAGCCCAGACCCTGACCGACAAAGAGTTCCAGATCATGCGTGATGCGGCCATGGCCGTACTGCGCGAGATCGGTGTCGAAACCGGCGGTTCCAACGTCCAGTTCGGTATCAACCCCGAAGACGGGCGCATGGTGATCATCGAGATGAACCCGCGCGTGTCGCGTTCCTCGGCGCTCGCCTCCAAAGCCACCGGCTTCCCGATCGCCAAGGTGGCGGCCAAGCTGGCCATCGGCTACACCCTCGATGAACTGGCCAATGACATCACCGGCGGCAAGACCCCGGCGTCCTTTGAGCCGGCCATCGACTATGTGGTCACCAAGGTGCCGCGCTTTAACTTCGAGAAGTTTGCCGGCGCTAACGACCGTCTGACCACCCAGATGAAGTCGGTGGGTGAGGTGATGGCCATTGGTCGCACCCAGCAGGAATCCCTGCACAAGGCGCTGCGTGGTCTGGAGATCGGCGTGGCGGGCTTTGACCCGATCGTCGATCTCAAGAGCGACGATGCCATGACCATCATCCGCCGCGAACTCAAGGAGCCGGGCGCCCACCGTCTGTGGTACATCGCCGACGCCTTCCGCGCCGGCCTGTCGGTCGACGACATCTTCGCCCTGACCAAGATCGACCCCTGGTTCCTGGTGCAGATCGAAGAGCTGATCCAGCTCGAAGCTGAAGTGGTTGCCCGTGGCCAGAACGGCCTGGATGCTGACTTCCTGCGCAAGCTCAAGCGCAAGGGCTTTGCCGACGCCCGTCTGGCCAAGCTCACCGGCGTCGGCGAAGCGGAGATCCGCAAGCTGCGCCATCGGTTGGCCATCCACCCGGTGTACAAGCGGGTGGATACCTGCGCCGCCGAGTTCTCGACCAACACCGCCTACATGTACTCCAGCTATGACGAGGAGTGCGAAGCCCAGCCGACCAACCGTGACAAGATCATGGTGCTCGGTGGTGGCCCCAACCGTATCGGTCAGGGCATCGAGTTCGACTACTGCTGCGTCCATGCTGCCCTCGCCATGCGCGAAGACGGTTATGAGACCATCATGGTCAACTGCAACCCGGAAACCGTCTCGACTGACTACGACACCTCTGACCGCCTCTATTTCGAGCCGGTGACCCTGGAAGATGTGCTCGAAATCGTCCGCGTCGAGCAGCCTAAAGGGGTGATCGTCCAGTTTGGTGGCCAGACCCCGCTCAAGCTGGCTCGCGCTCTTGAAGCGGCTGGCGTGCCGATCATTGGCACCAGCCCGGATGCCATCGACCGTGCCGAAGATCGCGAACGTTTCCAGCAGGCGGTTGAGCGTCTGGGGCTGCTGCAGCCAGAAAACGCCACTGTCGCCAAGCTGGAAGAAGCGGTGGCTGCGGCTGAACGCATCACCTATCCGCTGGTGGTCCGCCCTTCTTACGTGCTCGGTGGCCGGGCGATGGAAGTAGTGCACGACGAGCAGGACCTGCGCCGTTACTTTGCCGAAGCGGTGAGTGTCTCCAACGATTCGCCGGTGCTGCTCGATCGCTTCCTCGACAACGCCATCGAAGTGGATGTTGACGCCCTGTGCGACGGCAATCAGGTGCTGGTGGGTGGCATCATGGAGCATATCGAACAGGCTGGGGTTCACTCTGGTGACTCCGCCTGCTCGCTGCCGCCTTACACCCTGAGCGCCGAAGTGCAGGATCGCATCCGCGAGCAGGCCGCCAAACTGGCCTTCGAGCTGGGCGTTATCGGCCTGATGAACATCCAGTTTGCGGTCAAGGATGGCGACATCTACCTGATCGAGGTGAACCCGCGCGCCGCCCGTACCGTGCCCTTCGTCTCCAAGGCGATCGGTGTGCCGCTGGCCAAGGTCGCCGCGCGCATCATGGTCGGCCAGTCTTTGGTCAGCCAAGGGGTAACCCGCGAGATCGTGCCACCCTACTTCTCGGTCAAGGAAGTGGTACTGCCGTTCAACAAGTTCCCCGGCGTCGATCCGATTCTGGGGCCGGAAATGCGCTCCACTGGTGAGGTGATGGGGGTCGGTGACACCTTCGCCGAAGCCTTTGCCAAGGCTGAACTGGGGGCTAACAAGAATCCGGCCCGCGGTGGCGGTCGTGCTCTGCTGTCCGTGCGCGAAGGCGACAAGAAGCGAGTGGTGGACTTGGCCCGTCAGCTGCGCGATCTGGGCTATGAGATCGATGCTACCGCTGGCACTGCCAAGGTGCTGGCTGCTGCCGGGGTTGAAGCCCGGCTGGTGAACAAGGTGCATGAGGGGCGCCCGCACATTCTTGACCGTCTCAAGAACGGCGAGTACACCTACATCGTCAATACCACCGAGGGTCGTCAGGCGATCAAGGACTCGGTCACCATCCGTCGTGGTGCCCTGCAGTACAAGGTCAACTACACCACCACCCTCAATGGTGCAGTGGCAACCTGCATGGCCCACAAGGCCGATGACCGTGGTCGTGTGACCTCGCTGCAGGAACTGCACAAACGGACAGCGGCTCAAACATCATGATCAAGATCCCGATGACTGTGCGCGGCTCAGAACTGCTGCGCGCCGAACTGAACGAACTCAAGCTGGTGCGTCGGCCGGCGATCACCCTGGCGATTGCCGAGGCCCGTGCCCTCGGCGATCTCAAGGAGAATGCCGAGTATCACGCCGCGCGTGAACAGCAAAGCTTCTGTGAAGGGCGGATCCAGGAGATTGAGTCCAAGCTGTCCAACGCCCAGATCATCGATGTCACCAAGATGTCGAACCATGGCAAAGTGATCTTCGGGGCCACGGTGCAGCTGCTTAACCTCAATACCGAGGATGAACTGACCTATCGCATCGTTGGCGATGACGAGGCGGACATCAAGGCCAACCTGATCAGCGTGAACTCGCCGATTGCCCGTGGCCTGATTGGCAAGATGACCGGTGATCAGGTGTCGATCCATACCCCCAGCGGTAAGGTCGACTATGAGATCCTGGATGTGATCTACGCCTGACGGTGGCTGACAGGCATAAAAAAGGGGCCGGATGTTGGCCCCTTTTGTTTTCGCCTGCTGCGGCTGTTAGCGCTTGGGCAGGTTGATCACCGGCTCTTTGGCAGGGCGGTAGAAGACGGCGGTTTTGCCGATCAGCTGCACCAGGGTGCAGGTGGTGTGGGCGACGATGGTGTTGATCACGGCGAGGCGCATTTCGCGATCATCACCGGGCAGTTTCACCTTGATCAGTTCGTGGTGGCCAAGGGCCAGATCAATCTCGGCCATCACCCCTTCGGTAAGGCCGTTGTTGCCCAGCAGCACCACCGGCTTGAGCGGGTGGGCGAGGCCCTTGAGGAACTGTTTCTGTTTGGTGGTGAGCGGCTTGCTCATGCTCTATTTCCACTTGAATCGCTTGAAAGTGCGCCATTGTACCCCCAGATAAGGGAACTGCCCATGGAGGCGATGACTGCAGATGAACAAAGCCAAGGTAAAACGCACTGCCAGCAGTAAACGCTGGCTGCAGGAACATTTTGACGACCCCTACGTCAAGCAGGCGCAGAAAGAGGGCTGGCGTTCACGCGCGGTCTTCAAGCTGCTTGAGATCCAGAAGCAGGATCGTATTATCCGCCTCGGTGACAAAGTGGTGGATCTGGGCGCTGCGCCCGGCGGCTGGAGCCAGTATGCTGCCCAGCAGGTGGGCGAGCGTGGCCATGTCTATGCCTGCGACCTGTTGGCGATGGATGCGCTGCCCAATGTTTCCTTTCTGCAGGGGGACTTCCGTGAAGAGACAGTGCTTGCTGCACTTCTTGAGCGTATGGGCGGCAATGCCAACGTGGTGCTGTCGGACATGGCCCCCAATATGAGCGGTGAAGACGTGGTTGATCAGGCCCGTTCCATGTACCTGGTGGAGCTGGCGCTGGATATGTGCAAGCAGGTATTGGGCAAAGACGGCCGTTTTGTTGTCAAAGTATTTCAGGGCGCCGGCTTCGATGAGTACATCAAAGCAGTCCGGGCGCAGTTCTCCAGCGTAAAAGTACGGAAACCCGACGCTTCCAGAGCCCGCTCGCGCGAGGTCTATCTGGTGGCTGCTGGTTTCAAACTGGTGTAACTTACCAATCCAGTAGGCTATTAGGCCGGAGGTTAGAGCGTGGGCGATTTGGCAAAAAATCTGGTGCTGTGGCTGGTAATCGCCGTGGTGCTGATGTCAGTGGTCAATGGCATTACCAGCCAGGACAGTCGTCAGCCGGAGACTTATTCCGACTTCCTTGAAGCAGTGGATCGAGGTGAGATCACCAGGGCGACCTTTACCGACGGTGGCGTTATCATCGCTGAGCGTCGTGACAGCACCAAGGTGGTTGTTAATCGCCCTGGGCAGGATCCTGATCTGATTAATCAGCTGCTTAACAACAAGGTTGAAATTGTTGCCGAACCGGCTGAGCAACCGAGTTTCCTGGCGCAGGTATTTATCAACTGGTTCCCGATGCTGCTGCTGATCGGCGTCTGGATCTTCTTTATGCGCCAGATGCAGGGCGGTGGTGGCAAGGGGGCGATGAGCTTCGGCAAGAGTCGCGCCCGGCTGCTGACCGAAGATCAGATCAAGACCACCTTTGCTGACGTCGCCGGTTGTGACGAGGCCAAGGAAGAGGTCTCCGAACTGGTCGATTACCTGCGCGATCCGGCCAAGTTCCAGAAATTGGGTGGCCGCATCCCCAAAGGGGTGCTGATGGTGGGTTCGCCCGGTACCGGCAAGACCCTGATCGCACGCGCCATCGCCGGTGAAGCCAAAGTACCGTTTTTCACCATCTCCGGTTCCGACTTCGTTGAGATGTTTGTCGGTGTCGGCGCCTCGCGCGTGCGCGACATGTTCGAGCAGGCCAAGAAGGCCGCCCCCTGTATCGTCTTTATCGACGAGATCGATGCTGTTGGCCGTCAGCGTGGTGCTGGCCTCGGCGGTGGTCACGACGAGCGTGAGCAGACTCTCAACCAGATGCTGGTAGAGATGGACGGCTTTGATGGCAACGAAGGGGTGATCGTCATTGCCGCCACCAACCGTCCTGACGTGCTGGACCCGGCGCTGCTGCGCCCCGGCCGTTTCGACCGCCAGGTGGTGGTGGGCCTGCCTGACGTGCGTGGCCGCGAACAGATCCTCAAGGTGCATATGCGCAAGGTGCCGATCGCCGATGATGTCGAGGCGTCGGTGATCGCCCGTGGCACCCCTGGTTTCTCCGGTGCCGAGCTGGCCAATCTGGTTAACGAAGCCGCCCTCTTTGCCGCCCGCTGCAACAAGCGCCTGGTATCGATGGACGAGTTCGAGAAGGCCAAAGACAAGATCATGATGGGTGCCGAGCGTCGCTCGCTGGTGATGAGCGAAGAGGAAAAGGAATCCACCGCCTATCACGAAGCGGGTCATGCCATCATCGGTCGCTTGGTGCCAGACCATGATCCGGTACACAAGGTCACCATTATCCCGCGTGGCCGTGCCTTGGGCGTCACCATGTTCCTGCCGGAGCGCGACCAGATCAGCATCAGTAAGCAGAAGCTTGAGAGCAAGATCTCGGTGGCTTACGGTGGGCGCTTGGCCGAAGAGCTGATCTATGGGGTCGAGAAGGTCTCCACCGGCGCCTCGCAGGACATCAAGTACGCCACTGAACTGGCCCGCAAGATGATCACCCAGTGGGGCTTTTCCGAGAAGCTGGGGCCGCTGCTGTATGCCGATGAAGAGGGTGAAGTGTTCTTGGGCCGCAGCATGGCCAAGCCCAAACACATGTCCGACGAGACTGCCCGCGCCATCGACGAAGAGATCAAACGCGTCATTGACCGCAACTATCAGCGAGCCCGTCTGCTGCTGGAAGAGAACATGGACATTCTTCACGCCATGAAAGAGGCGCTGATGAAGTATGAGACCATCGATCTCGGGCAGGTGGATGATCTGATGGCCCGCCGCCCGGTGCGCGAGCCAGCTGGCTGGAGTGAACCGCCACGCAAACTTGACGACAGCAGTGGCCCGACCGCTTCCACCACTGAACTGCCGCCACAGGCTCCGGCGGCGGGCACCAGCGCCAGCTGACCCCCAGTCTTGCCAGTGCGCCCCGGTTCTGCCGGGGCGCTCTGTTTCCAGCCTTCAGGACTTTGAGATGCAACTCGCTCTAGCCGACCGCCTTGTTGACCTCAGTGCCCCGCTGGTGATGGGGATCGTCAACGTCACCCCAGACTCATTCAGCGACGGTGGTCAGCATGCCACCACTGCCCGCGCCATCGACCACGCCCTGCAACTGGTGGCGGAAGGGGCGGCCATGGTTGATATCGGCGGTGAGTCGACCCGGCCGGGCGCGCAAGCGGTGAGCGAGGCCGAGGAGCTGGCGCGGGTGGTGCCGGTGATTGCGGGCATTCGGGCAAGAAGCGATGTGATCATCTCGGTCGATACCAGCAAACCGGCGGTGATGGCGGCAGCGGTCGCCGCTGGCGCCCAGCTGATCAATGACGTCTGGGCGCTGCGTCAGCCAGGAGCGCTGGCGGTGGCCGCGGCCAGTGGCGTAGCGGTATGCCTGATGCACATGCAGGGCGAGCCGCGCACCATGCAGCAGGCACCCGAATACGCGGATGTGGTGGCCGAGGTCGCCACCTTTTTGCAGCAACGGGTTGAGGCCTGTGAAACGGCCGGGATCGGTCGAAATCGCATTGTTCTTGATCCTGGCTTCGGCTTTGGCAAGAACCTCAGCCATAATTTCAGGCTACTGGCGCGACTGAACGAGCTGGCCGGTGAACTACCGCTGCTGGCCGGCATGTCACGCAAATCGATGATCGGCGCCGTTACTGGCCGTGATCTCCAGGGGCGGCTGGCCGGTAGTGTGGCCGCAGCCGTGCTGGCGGCGGTGCAGGGCGCCCGCATCATCCGGGTACACGATGTGGCGGCCACCGTCGATGCGCTGGCCGTGACCATGGCAATGTTGAAGGAGAAACAAGCGTGAGCTCTACGCGCAAATATTTCGGCACCGACGGGGTGCGCGGCAAGGTCGGTGAACATCCGATCACCCCGGAGTTTATGCTCAAGCTGGGCTGGGCCGCAGGGCGAGTGCTCGCCAAACAGGGCAGCAAGACGGTACTGATCGGCAAGGACACCCGCATCTCCAACTACATGCTGGAATCAGCGTTGGAAGCAGGGCTGGCGGCAGCCGGGCTGCGCGCTGCCTTCACCGGGCCGATGCCGACACCTGCCATCGCTTACTTGACCCGCACCTTCCGTAGTGAAGCCGGCATCGTTATTAGCGCCAGCCACAACCCCTATTACGACAATGGCGTCAAGTTCTTCTCCAGCACCGGCAGCAAGCTGGATGACACACTGGAGCTCGAGATCGAGGCCGAGCTAGAAAAACCGCTGGTCTGCGTCGAGAACGAGCGGTTGGGCAAGGCGGTACGCATCGAAGATGCTCCCGGCCGTTACATCGAATATTGCAAGGGGACCTTCCCGGCCGAGCTGAGCCTTAACGGCCTGCGCATGGTGGTCGATTGCGCCCACGGCGCTACTTACCATATTGCACCAGCGGTGTTTAGCGAGCTGGGTGCAGAGGTGATCGCTATTGGCTGCGAGCCAAGCGGCATCAACATCAACGATAAATGCGGCGCCACCCATATGGAGACGTTGCGTGACGCGGTGCTTACCCATCAGGCAGACCTGGGTATCGCTTTTGATGGTGATGGTGACCGGGTGCAGATGGTGACCCGCGATGGCAGCATCATCGATGGCGACCAGCTGGTTTATGTGATTGCCCGCGAGGCGCTGCGCGCCGGTCGTCTTAATGGTGGCGTGGTTGGCACCCAGATGAGCAACATGGGAATGGAGGTGGCCCTGCGTCGCCTCGGCATCCCCTTCGCCCGCTCCAAGGTCGGTGACCGTTATGTGCTGGAACTGCTCAAACAGAAGGGCTGGACCATTGGTGGGGAGTCCTCTGGCCATATCATCCATCTCGGCTTCGGCACCACTGGTGATGGCATAGTGGCAGCGCTGCAGGTGTTGCGTGCCATGCAGTACAGTCAGCTGGATCTTGGTGAACTGGTCGCTGGCATGGAGATGTTTCCCCAGAAGTTGATCAATGTGCGCTTCAAGGCGGCCAGCAGCGGCGACCCGCTGGCCCATCCGGCGGTGCAGGCAGCGGTGCAGGCGGTGGAAGCCGAGCTGGCCGACAATGGCCGGGTGCTGCTGCGCAAATCGGGGACCGAACCACTGATCCGGGTGATGGTGGAGGGGCGTGATGCCTCCGTGGTCACCGCCACTGCCCAGCAGATCGCCGATGCGGTTCAGGCAGCCACCGGCGGATAAATTTATCGATCTGCGGGCTTGCATCACCCCGGCAGGTTAATTACTATGGCGCCCGCCTTGCTGAGGCGGGTTTTGCAAAGTAGCAACGGAATCATTCATGTACGAAGCTCTCTTGGTTATCTATCTGCTGGTTGCCATCGCGTTAATCGCGCTGGTTCTGATTCAGCAGGGCAAGGGTGCGGATATGGGCGCTTCCTTTGGTGCAGGTTCTTCGGCCACCATTTTTGGTTCGTCGGGCGCCGGCAACTTTTTGACCCGCTCTACTGCTGTTCTGGCCACGCTGTTTTTCCTGCTGTCACTGGTGCTCGGTAACCTCACCGCCTCCCGTGTGACTCAAGAGCAGGAATGGAGCGAACTGGGTGATGCCGCGCCGACTGCCATTGAGCAGCCGGTTTCCGGTGACACAGCCGTAGAGAAAACTGAACAGCCGAGCAGCGAGCTGCCGCAGTAAACAGCAGCAAGATTTTGTGCCGAGGTGGTGGAATTGGTAGACACGCTACCTTGAGGTGGTAGTGGCTTATAGCCGTGCGGGTTCAAGTCCCGCTCTCGGTACCATCAATTGTGTTCCGCAGCGCAATTGGTTTGAACATGCCGGATGGACTCGGTATACTGCGGGCCGAATTTGACGCGGGGTGGAGCAGCCTGGTAGCTCGTCGGGCTCATAACCCGAAGGTCGTTGGTTCAAATCCAGCCCCCGCAACCAAATCCAGCGTCCCTGTGGACGAACAGGGTATAGAAGCATCAAGCCCCGGACTGGTACTGGGGCTTTTTGTTATGGCGCCGCCGCTGGGTGCCATACCAAAGGGGCTGGATATCAGGCCCCTTTTTTCGTTTCTGGAGGTTTTGTGGCCAAACTCGAACGTCAGCTGACAGAGCTGCTCGAACCGGCGGTAAGTGCCGTGGGTTTCGAGCTTTTGGGCGTTGAGCTGGTGCGCGCCGGTCGACATTCGACGGTGCGCCTCTATATCGACAGCGAAGCCGGGGTGACGGTCGACGATTGCGCTCTGGTCAGCCGCCAGGTGGGCGCGGTGCTCGATGTCGAAGACCCGATTAGCACTGAATATGACCTTGAAGTCAGTTCGCCCGGTCTCGATCGGCCACTGTTTAAACCGGCACATTTCGCCCGTGTCGTTGGCGAAGAGATCAAGGTGCAAACGGCGATGCCGATTGCCAACCGGCGCCGTTTCAAAGGGCCGCTGCTGGCTTGTCATGAACACGGCATCGAACTGGAGCAGGATGGCGCCGCAGTGCTCATCCCGTTCGACAATATCGACGCGGCCAATCTGGTCGCCAAACTCTAATTCGGCGCGTGGAGCGAGAAGGACGATGAACAAAGAGATTCTGCTGGTCGTGGAGGCCGTTTCCAACGAAAAGGGCGTACCGCGGGAAAAGATCTTCCAGGCTCTGGAAACCGCTCTGGCCACCGCCACCAAGAAAAAGACTGAAGGCGATATTGAAGTACGGGTCGCCATCGATCGCAAGACCGGTGATTACGACACCTTCCGCCGCTGGATGGTGGTGGCAGACGATGGTCTGACCAACCCCTATCAGGAGATCACCCTGAGTGCTGCCCAGGTCGACGAGCCGGAGATCCAGCTCGGTGGCTATGTGGAAGAGCAGATCGATTCGGTCGCCTTCGACCGCATCACCACCCAAACCGCCAAACAGGTGATCGTGCAGAAAGTGCGCGAAGCCGAGCGCGCCCAGGTGGTGGATCAGTTCCGTGCCCGCGAAGGCGAACTGGTGACCGGCGTGGTCAAGAAAGTGACCCGTGACAGCGTCATCCTCGACCTCGGCGCCAACGCCGAAGCGGTGATGTTCCGTGAAGAGATGCTGCCACGCGAAACTTTCCGTCCTGGCGACCGCATCCGTGGCCTGCTGTTTTCGGTCAAACCGGAAGCGCGCGGCGCCCAGCTGTTCGTCAGCCGCACCCGCCCCGAGATGCTGATCGAACTGTTCCGTATCGAAGTGCCAGAGATTGGTGAAGAGATTATCGAAGTGATCGGTGCCGCCCGTGACCCGGGTGTGCGCGCCAAGATCGCGGTCAAGACCAACGATCGGCGCATCGACCCGGTCGGTGCCTGCGTCGGCATGCGCGGCAGCCGCGTACAAGCGGTCTCCGGTGAGCTGGGTGGCGAGCGCGTTGACATCGTGCTGTGGGACGACAACGTCGCCCAGTTCGTGATCAACGCCATGGCCCCGGCCGATGTGGTGTCGATCATTGTTGATGAAGATTCCCACTCGATGGATATCGCCGTTGAGGACGCCAACTTGGCCATGGCCATTGGTCGCGGCGGTCAGAACGTGCGTCTGGCCAGCCAGCTGACCGGCTGGGAGCTGAACGTGATGACGGTGGCGGCGATGAACGACAAGCACCAGGCCGAAACCGGCAAGGTGGTTGGCCTGTTCGCCGAGCATCTCGACATCGACGAAGAGTTTGCCACCGTGCTGGCCGAAGCCGGCTTCCGCACCCTCGAAGAGATCGCCTACGTACCGACCCAGGAGTTGCTGGAGATCGACGGTATGGATGAAGATCTGGTCGAGGAGCTGCGTAACCGTGCGCGTGCCGCCCTCACCACCCAGGCCCTCGCCAGCGAGGAGAGCCTTGAAGGCGCCGAGCCGGCTGACGACCTCAAGAATCTGGAAGGGCTGGATACGCATCTGGCCTATGTCCTGGCCAGCCGTGGTGTGCGCACCCTGGAGGATCTGGCAGAACAGAGTATCGATGAGCTGATGGCCATCGACGGAATGGACGAAGCGCGGGCCGGCGAATTGATCATGGCAGCCCGCAACATCTGCTGGTTTGGCGAAGCCGGCAACTGAATTGGCCACGCGGAGGCAGTAATCCTATGACCGGAATGACACTGGAACAGTTGGCTGGTGAGATCAATACGCCGGTAGAGCGTTTGATCCGCCAGTTCGCTGAAGCGGGCATGAGCAAACAACGGGGCGAGCGAGTGAGCGAAGAGGAGAAGAAAAAACTCCTGAGCCACCTGCAGAGCCAGCATGGCGGCGGCGATGGCGCACCGACCCGCATGACCCTGAAGCGCACCACCAAGACCACCCTCAGCGTTGCCACAGGTGGCAAGGCCAAAGAGGTAGTGGTTGAAGTGCGCAAGACCAAAGCCTACGTCAAGCGGTCACCGCTTGAAGAGGCGGCTCGTCGTGAACAGGAAGAGCGTGAGCGCCTGGAAGCGGAGCAGCGGGCTGAAGCCGAGCGTGTGGCGCGTGAAGAGCAGGCTAAGAAGCGTGCTGAGGAGGAAGCCAAGCGCAAGGCGGTTGAAGACGATGCCAAACGCAAGGTTGCTGAGGCTGCCAAGCGTCAGGCCGAGCTTGATCCGCAAAAGGCCGAAAAAAAGGCCAAAGACGAGCAGGCCAAGCGCGAAGCCGAGCATATCCTGCGCGAGCAGCAGGCAGCCACCCAGCGCAAGCTGGAAGAAGATGCCCGTGCCGGGCTGGAAGCCGCCCGCCGTCTGGCCGAAGCCTCCGAGCAGCGCCGTGCTACCGAGACCGAAATGGTCGAAGAATCGGAAGCAGCCGGCTTTGGTTCCTTTATTGCCCGTGAAGCGGAAGCCGATCAGCAGCGCGCGGCCGAAAGCCGTCGTCGCCGTCGCAAGAAGCCCAAGCGTGAAGAGCGTGACCGTCCGGCCCCTGGACGCAGATTCTCAGGTGCAGGCAATTCCCTGCAGCATGGCTTTAATAAACCGGCAGCGCCGGTGGAGCGTGACGTGCGCATCGGCGAAACCATTACCGTGGCCGAACTGGCCAACAAGATGGCGGTGAAAGCCACCGAGGTGATCCGCACCATGATGAAGATGGGGGTCATGGCCACCATCAATCAGGTGATCGATCAGGAAACCGCCATCTTGGTGTGTGAGGAGATGGGCCACAAGCCGGTCGCCGTCAGCGCCAACGAACTGGAAGAGCAGGTGCTGGCCGATGTGGATAGCAGCAGCGAAGAGCGTAGCCGTCCGCCGGTGGTGACCATCATGGGTCACGTCGACCACGGCAAGACCTCACTGCTCGACTATATCCGCCGCACCAAGGTGGCCTCTGGCGAAGCCGGCGGTATCACCCAGCATATCGGTGCCTATCACGTTGAGACCGAGAACGGTGTGATCACCTTCCTCGACACCCCCGGCCACGCTGCCTTTACCTCGATGCGTGCCCGTGGTGCCAAAGCCACCGACGTGGTGGTGCTGGTGGTGGCTGCCGATGACGGCGTGATGCCGCAAACCATCGAAGCGATCCAGCACGCTCGTGCTGCGAACGTGCCGCTGGTGGTGGCGGTCAACAAGATCGACAAACCGGATGCCGATCCAGATCGCGTGCGCCACGAACTGTCGGTACAGAACGTACTGCCGGAAGAGTGGGGTGGTGATGTGCCCTTTGTGCATGTCTCTGCCAAACAGGGCACGGGCGTCGACACCCTGCTGCAGAACATCCTGGTGGTGTCTGAAGTACTGGAACTCAAAGCGGCATTCGACGGCCCTGCCTCAGGCGTGGTAATCGAGTCACGCCTCGACAAAGGTCGCGGTCCGGTGGCCTCCATCCTGGTGCAGCGCGGTACCCTGCGCAAAGGCGACATCCTGCTGTGCGGTCTCGAATATGGTCGCGTGCGCGCCCTCGTCGATGAAACCGGCAAGGAAGTGGATGAAGCAGGCCCGTCGATTCCGGTCGAAGTGCTGGGTCTGTCTGGTGTACCGGCCGCCGGTGATGAAGCGACTGTGGTGCGTGACGAGCGTAAAGCACGTGAAGTGGCGCTCTACCGTCAGGGCAAGTTCCGCGAAGTCAAACTGGCCCGCCAGCAGAAAGCCAACCTCGAAACCATGTTCGACAACGTCGGCAGTGGCAAGGTGTCGGAACTCAACGTGGTGCTCAAGGCCGACGTGCAAGGCTCGGTGGAAGCGATCAGCGACGCCCTGCTCAAGCTGTCGACCGACGAGGTCAAGGTGCGCATTGTTGGCTCCGGGGTCGGTGGTATTACCGAGACCGATGCCAGCCTGGCGGCCGCCTCTTCGGCCATCATGGTCGGCTTCAACGTCCGTGCCGATGCCAGCGCCCGTCGCATCATCGAGAACGAAGGTCTGGATCTGCGCTACTACAGCGTCATCTACGATCTGATCGATCAGGTCAAGCTGGCCATGACCGGTATGCTTAAGCCGGAGTTCAAGCAGCAGATCATCGGTCTGGCCCAGGTACGCGAAGTGTTCCGGTCGCCCAAGTTCGGCCTTATCGCCGGCTGTATGGTCACCGAAGGCACCATCAAACGCAGCGCGCCGATCCGCGTCCTGCGCGATAACGTGGTGATCTACGAAGGTGAACTTGAGTCGCTGCGCCGCTTCAAGGATGACGTTAACGAAGTGCGGAACGGCATGGAGTGCGGTATCGGCGTACGTAACTACAATGACGTACGGGTTGGCGACCAGATCGAAGTGTTCGAGACTGTCGAGGTCGTGCGTACGCTGTAAGGCGTCGCATCAGCCGGTGACAGATGCGGGGGCTGCCATAGCCCCCGCGTGATTTTACGCATAGGGGATGGACGTCATGAAAGAGTTCAGTCGCACCGACCGGGTAGCCCAAGAGATCAAACGCTCGCTGGCGCTGCTGCTGCAGCGCGAGGTTAAAGATCCGCGCGTCGGCATGGTCAGCATCAATGATGTGGAGGTCGCTCGCGACCTGAGCCACGCCAAGGTGTTTGTTACCTTTTTCAGCGACGACGAAGAGCGCATCAAGCTGGGCCTCAAGGGGCTCAATGAAGCCGCTGGCTTTATGCGTGGCATGCTCGGCAAGTCGATGAAGGTCCGCACCATACCCCTGCTCAAGTTTGTCTACGACAGCACCTTGGTGGATGCGGTACGCCTGACCCAGCTGGTCAATGACGCCGTGGCCTCAGACAAGGCCCGTCATGTAGATGAGGGCAGCGCTGCTGCAGAAGGTGAGGGCGGTAAGGACTAATGAGCGGCACGCGACGGCGCTGGCGCGAGCTGGACGGCATCGTCCTGCTCGATAAACCTCTTGGTCTTTCCTCCAACGATGCGCTGCAGAAGGTGCGGCGGCTGTTTGGTGCGGCCAAGGCGGGCCACACCGGCGCCCTGGACCCGCTGGCCACCGGCATGCTGCCGATCTGTTTCGGTGAAGCCACCAAGTTCGCCGGCTATCTGCTCGATGCCGACAAAGGTTATCGCACCGTGGCCCGGCTGGGGGTGCGGACCACCACTTCGGATGCCGATGGTGAGGTGGTCAGCGAGCGCCCAGTGCAGGTCAGCCGTGACCAGCTGGAGGCGGCGTTGGCCCAGTTCCGCGGGCCACAGATGCAGGTGCCCTCGATCTATTCGGCCCTCAAGTTTGAGGGCAACCCCTACTACTGGTATGCCCGGCGTGGCATCGATATTCCCCGCCCGGCGCGCCCGATCACCATCTACAGCCTTGAGCTGGTCGACTTTGACGGCACCGACGCCACCCTCGAGGTCTACTGCTCCAAGGGCACCTATATCCGTTCACTGGTCGACGATCTGGGCGAGTTGCTCGGCTGCGGTGCCCATGTGGCCATGCTCCATCGCACCCGGGTCAGCGATTTTCCGCTGGATGCGGTGCACAGCCTCGAGCGGCTGCGTGGACTGCGTGGTGAAGGCGATGAGGTGCCTGCCGCGCTGGATGCGCTGTTGCTACCGCTGACCTGGACGGTACGCAATCTGCCACGCCTTGACTGCGATGAGCGCCAGGCCCTGACCATCGGCTATGGCCAGCCGCTCAAACTGGAAATGGCCGTTGGCACCGTACAACTTTGGCATGGTGAGCGTTTTCTGGGGGTGGCGGAAAGCGGCAATGGTCTGGTTCAGCCACGACGCATGGTGCGCCAGGCGCCCTGACTTCGCCGGTTACTTAGCCGAGAAAGAACACCGCCGCTTCGGTGCGTGATTTGAGGTCAAGTTTGCGCAGCAGGCTTTTGACATGCACCTTCACTGTGCCCTCGGCGATATGCAGGGCTTCGCCGATGTCGCGGTTGCTGCGGCCACGGGCGATTTGGGCCAAGATCTGCTGTTCGCGGCTGGTGAGCTGGGCCAGCTTCTGCTGCCGTTCATCGTTGGGGGCCTGCTCGAGATGGGGCAGCAGGCTGGGGCTGAACACCCGCTGGCCGATGGCGGCGCCGCGCAGCAGCGCCAGCAGCTGTTCGGGCGCCATATCCTTGAGCAGGTAACCGTCGGCGCCGGCATGCAGGGCGCTGTGCAGATCGCGCGGGTCGTCCGATACCGACAGGATCACCACCCGGCCGCGAATGCCGTGGCGGCGCAGCTCATGCAGCACGCTGATGCCGTCGTCATCCTTCATGTTGAGATCCAGCAGGATCAGATCCGGCTCCAGGCTGCGCGCCAGCGCCAGCCCCTCATCGCCGGTGCCCGCTTCGCCCACCACCCGAAACCGTGGCTCCAGCGACAGCAACTGGCGGACGCCGTTGCGCAGCAGGGGGTGATCATCGATCAGCAACACCGTGGTCATGAGGCAGGCTCCGGGGACGGGGGCAGGGTGAGGGTGACGCGGGTGCCGCCGCTGGGAGGGGTGCTGAAGCTGAGCTCACCACCCAGCGAACGGGCCCGTTCGCGCATGATGTCGAGACCGAAATGGCCATGACGGGCAGCGGCGATGGCCGGGTCTATGCCACAACCGTTGTCGTGGATGGTGATCAGCAGCGGCTGGTCGCCGCCACCGCTTACGCTAACTGCGATCTGGTCGCCGCCCGCATGCTTGGCGGCGTTGAGCACCGCTTCACGCACGATCTGCAGCAGATGGATGTAACGGGCTGGCGGCAGGCTGACTCGCTGCGGGCTGAAATTCAGACTCACCTTGGGGCTGATCTGGCCACCCAGCTCGGCCAGCATGGTACGGATGGCGCTCTCCAGACTGGTAGCGCTGACGGTGAGGCGGAAGGTGACCAGCAGCTCGCGCAGGTGGCGATAGGCGTTGGCGGTGATCGCTTGGATCTGCTCCAGTTGGGCGGCCACCTGGCCGGGCGCGCTGTCGAGCTGGTGGCGGGCGACGGTGAGCTGAAAGCGGATGGTGGAGAGGGTCTGGGCCAAGGAGTCATGCAGTTCGCGGGCGATGATGGTGCGCTCCTCCTGCACCAGCCGCTGCTGATCCGAGCGCAGCAGGATCTCGATCTGCAACCGCCGTTCCAGCAGCCGGGCGATGCTGGCCAGCAGCGCCTGATCGGCCTCACCCAGACGCAAGGGCCCATTGGCGCGCAGTTCACCCAGGCTGTCGTCGCCGTCGCCCAGGGGCCAGCGATACGGGCTGAGCGGCCCGCCAGCCTCTTCGCAGTGGGTCGCCTCAATGCGCGCCGGCAGGCCGCTGCGTTCGTCATCAAGGAGCAGGCTTAAGCGCTGCAGGCCGGTCGCCTGACGGACCTCCTCCAGCAGCTGGCGCAGCTGGGCCTCGTCGAGATAGCTGACGTGCATGCGCTCGGCGCAACGATAGAGCAGGGCGAGGGTGGCGTTGGCCTGCTGCAGGGCGGCGGTTTTGGCGCTGACCTCAGCCTCCAGATGGCCATAAAGGCGGGCCAGCTCGCTGGCCATGCCCCCAAAGGCGCGGCTTAGCGCGCCCAGTTCATCGTCTCCACCGGCCGGCAGGCTCAGGCTAAACTGCCCCTGCTCGACTTGGCGGGCGGCGGCGGTCAGCTGGGCCAGCGGGGCTACCAGCCGGTGACGGGCGTGGAGCAGGGCCGCCACCGCCAGTGCCAGCAGCAGCGCCAGACAGCTCCCCTGCACCAGCAGCAGCTCGCGCACTTTGGCTTCGAGATCTTGCTGGATGGTCACCACCAGCCGGTCGATATCGGCCACCATCATCGGTACCGCATCATGCACCTCATGGCGTTTACGGCTGTGGTTGATGCGGTCTTGGGTGATGGCCCAGTTGGTGAAGATGGTGGCAGCCAGGGTTGAGGCTGGCTGGGTGGCGCTGCCGAGATAGGGGGCTAAGGAGGGATCCGCCAGCGACTGTTCGAACTGCAGCAGATAGCCAGCGATGGTGCTCTCGTGGGTGTCGGTGGCCAAGGCATGGGCCAGCCGGTAACTCTGCATGCGCAGTGAGCCGGAGACATTGATGGCGCGGGCATCGCTCTGGCTGGCCAGCAGGATGGTAATGGCACTGGCCATGGCTGCCAGCGCAGTGGCCAGCAATAGACCCAGCAGCAGGCTGATCACCCGGATCAGGGAGCGACGCACGGTTGCAGTCATGACGGCGTTGGTTCAATGGTGACAACCCACGTTAACACTGTGCTAAAGGCCACGACTACCCCTGAACAATCACAGGTCTTGCTGGCGCCAAACCCCACCTATAAAGGGGTATTGCTCTGGCCGGCCAATCGCGCTACACCTGTCGATGTCTGGTCAATCACCGAGCCTTGATCCCCTCCTCGTGCATTGCGAAAAGGGATCCCGGCCGTGGCAGCAGCCACCGGGTCATGCGGGAAACGGCATGGCCTCCCCCATTTGGAAAGGCGACATGACCCCATTAACCGACCCGTTCGGGCGCAGCTTTCCCTATCTGCGCCTGTCGTTGACGGAAGCCTGTAACTTCCGATGCGGCTATTGCCTGCCTGACGGCTATCAGCCCTCGGGCTCGCAGTACTTTCTCACCGTGGATGAATGTCAGCGGGTGGCCGCGGCCTTTGCCGCTGCCGGGGCGAGCAAGATCCGCCTGACCGGCGGCGAGCCGACCCTGCGCCGCGATTTCACGGATATTGCGGCGGTGGTGGCGGCGGTGCCCGGCATTCGTACCCTGGCCATGACCACCAACGGTTATCGCCTCCAGCGTGATGTCGCGCGCTGGCGGGCGGCGGGCATCAATCAGCTCAATGTCAGCATCGACAGCCTCGATCCCCGCAGTTTTGCCGTCATTACCGGCAGCGATAGCCTGCACCAGATCCTCGACGGGCTGGAGCTGGCCCTGACCCTCGGCTTTAACGCAGTCAAGGTTAACGCCGTGATCCTGCGCGATTACACCGATCATGACTGGCAGGCATTTCTGGCACTGGTGCGCGATAAGCCGCTGGAGCTGCGCTTTATCGAGCTGATGCAGACCGCCAACCTGAGCAGCACCATGCTCCAGCAGCAGCAGAGCGGTGAACGGCTACGGAACCGGCTGCTGGCGGCGGGCTGGCAGCCGGTGAGCAAGGGCTACGACGATGGCCCGGCCGAGCACTACCGCCACCCGGATTACGCGGGCCGCATCGGCCTGATCTTGCCCTACGGCCGTGACTTCTGTGACAGCTGCAACCGGCTGCGGGTATCCGCGCGCGGCAAATTGCATCTCTGCCTGTTCGGCACCCATGGTGTTGAGCTGCGCGATCTGCTGCAGCAGGACGAGCAGCAGCTGCTGTTGCTGGCACGTATCCGTCAGGCGCTGAAAGAGAAACGCATCAGCCACTTCCTGCATGAAGGTGATGCTGGCATCACCTCCCATCTGGCGGCTATCGGTGGCTGACGGCGTGGATGACAGCCGCCGCTGTCACAAAGGCATTGCTCACCAGCTGCCCGATATGACCGGCGTTGAGGGCTGGCATTGATGACCCGCCAGCAGCCTGCAGCGGCGGCGCCACTGGACGGCCGCATGCTGTTACTGGACGGCTGCGCCTTGCCCCTTTAACCTCAGGCTATCAACAACATAAGCAGGTAAGCCGATGAATTGGGCAGGGGTGGTATTGGCCGGCGGTGCATCCAACCGTATGGGCCAAGACAAAGCGCTGTTGCAGCTGGGTGGCTCAACCCTGCTGCAACGGGCCTTGGTCCAGCTGGAGCGGGCGGGCTGTCAGCCCTTTGCTGTCACCCGCGATGGTGCTGCTGGCAGGCTGCGTGATCGCCCCGGTGTTGCCGGGCCACTGGCAGGCATCGCCGGCGCTATTGATGGTTTGCGTCGCTTCGAGGTGCTGTTGCTGCTACCGGTGGATATGCCGCTACTGCCCGACGGGGCGCTGCGTCAGCTGCGCGCCGCCCTCAGCGACGAGAGCCCCTATCTGGGTTTTGCCAACAGCCTGTTTCCGCTGGCCCTGCGCAACGACCAGCAGCTGGCAGAGACAGTGAATCAGCTGGCCAGCGGTGATCCGCGTCAGGCCAGTATTCAGGGATTGCTGCAGGCCCTTGGCGCCGCGCTGTTGCCGGTGGTTGAGCAGTGGCAGCCGCGCTTCTGTAACTGCAATACCCCGGCTCAATGGGAGGCCATTGTCGCCAGCCACGCCGAGGAGTCCGAACCGCGATGAGCCGCGCAGCCGCCGAATTTCAGCCACTGCAGATCGCTGTGCTAACCGTCTCTGACCGCCGAACCCTGGCCGAGGATAGCGCGGGTCAGGCGTTGATCGACGCCTTGACCGCGGCCGGTCATCAGCTGGTTGAGCGGTTGATCAGCAAGGACGACCGCTATCAGCTGCGCGCCCTTGTCAGCCGCTGGATCGCCAGTGGCGATGTACAGGTGGTGCTGGTCAATGGTGGCACCGGCTTTGGCCCCGGCAACCAGGTGCCGGAGGCGGTGCGGGTGCTGTTTGACCGCGAGATCGACGGCTTTGGCGAGCTGTTCCGCCAGCTCAGTTATCAGGACATTGGCGGTTCGGCACTGCAGAGCCGGGCACTGGCCGGGCTGGCCAACGGCACCTTGATCTGCTGCCTGCCGGGCTCGCCCGGTGCCTGTATGACCGGCTGGAGCGGCATCATCCGCGATCAGCTCGACGCCCGTCAGCGACCGTGCAACATGGTGCCCCACCTCAAGCAGCCGGCCGGGGAGGGCGCATGTCCGAGCCGCAGCTGACCCATCTCAACAGTGCTGGCGAGGCCCATATGGTCGATGTCTCGGCCAAGGCGGTCAGCAGTCGCACCGCTGAAGCCGGGGCTTCGGTGATCATGGCACCGACGACGCTGGCGCTGCTGCGCGACGGTGCAATGCCCAAAGGTGACGTACTGGCGACGGCACGTATTGCCGGCATCATGGCCGCCAAAAAAACCAGCGAGCTGGTTCCGCTTTGCCATCCGCTGGCGCTGACCAAAGTCACTGTCGATCTGACTCTGGATGAGGCGTTGCCGGGGGTGCGCATTCGCGTCCTGTGCCGGGTTAACGGCCAGACCGGGGTGGAGATGGAGGCGTTGACCGCCGCTAGCGTTGCTGCCCTGACCCTGTATGACATGTGCAAGGCGGTGCAGAAGGATATCCGTATCACCGATATCGAACTGCTGAGCAAAAGCGGTGGCAAGTCGGGCGACTATCGGCGGGAGGGGGCATGATCCGGGTGAAGTTCTTTGGCGCCCTGCGCGAGCAGCTGGGCTGCGATGGTCTGGAGCTGGCCGACGTGAGTTTGGCGGATACCCAGGCGGTACGTGGCGCCCTGATCGCAGCCCGCCCCGAGTGGCAGCCTCAGCTTAGCGATGAGCGGCTATGGGTGGCGGTCAACCAGACCATGGCCCAGTGGTCAACCACCCTTGCCGATGGCGACGAAGTGGCGATCTTTCCGCCAGTCACCGGCGGCTGAACAAAAAGTTAGCTGGCCAACCATAACAGCTCTGGCATCCGGGCGCGGCTTGGCGGAGCATAGGCGCCGTTTGCCAAGCAACGCAGGAGAGTGACAGGTGGTGGTGGCGATTTTGCTGGTACTGGCGGTGGCATTGGCCCTGCTGGTGTTCTGGATCAAGCGGCGCCGGGCGGCGCAGGGCCCCTACCTGTTGATTGAAAGCCTGCTGACGCCGGCTGAGCGCGCCTTTGCCCAGGCTATGGAGCAGGCCATGGGGGGCCGCTATCGCCTGCTGGCCAAGGTGCGGCTGGCCGAACTCTTTGCCGTGGATCTGCCGGTCAGCAGCAAGGGCTGGCGACAGGCCGTGGATGATTTAGCGGGGCGGCAGGCTGATTTTGTTGTCTGTGACAGCCACAATTTTTCCCCGCTGGCGCTAGTTGAACTGCGCGACCCTGCGCAGGGCCGACGCGGCCGGATTGAACATGACGACTGGCTGGTCGGCGTCTGTCGCAAGGTCGGGGTGCCGGTGCTGGTGGTGGAAGCCCGCACCAGCTACAGCGTGGCTGAACTCAAGCGCCATCTGGCCGTGGCCCTGGCTACCGAGGAAGATGTCGCCCTGGAGGCGCCGCTGAGCGCCGAGGCATCAGAGCCACAGATCAGCACGCCGCGCAGCCGTGAGCCTCAGCTGCGTCAACCGGCGGGTGGTCGGGCTGAGCCCCATTTACGTCAGCCTTCGGGTGGTCGCACCGAACCACGGCTGAAAGCCGAACCAGCAGTAACGTCTGAGCCACGCCAGCGCACTGAACCGCAGCTGCGTCAGCCTGTCGCTGATGATAGCCGCCGCGAGCCGGAACGTTTTTCCGCTCAGCCTCCGGTTGCAGGGCCTGCCGTCGGTGGCTTTCCTGCCGGGCGCGATCCTGGCCCGACGCAGGAGGGGCGTGGTCGCCCTGCAGTGGCTGATCGCATTGAGCCCGAGCTGCCGCTCGGTCGCCCTGTCTCAGCGCAGTCCGCAGTGCCGGCCAAGCCGATAGCCGCTGCTGCTGAGGGGCTGGCACCCCATTGTCCGCGTTGCGATGCTCATATGGTGCGGGTGCGACCCAAAGACCCACAGGCGGCACCGTTTTGGAGTTGCTCCAGCTATCCGGAGTGCCGCACCACCCTGAGCGATGCGCAGAGCCATACAAGCCCGCCGCCGCTGGTTCCATCGCAGGCCCCATCTTCGCTGTCGCTCGATCGGGATGACGACATCGACGGCCAGCCGAGCATGCGCGCTGAGCGCTGAGAACACAGCCAATCACCTTGTCTCTTGGCGGTGGTGAGGCCAAGGTTGGGCCGCTAGAATGGCGGCCGCAATGAGGGGGCCAGATGCGCGTATTAGGTATTGAAACATCCTGTGATGAGACCGGCGTTGCCATCTACGACAGCGAACGGGGGCTCATGGCCAACCAGCTGCATAGTCAGGTGGCCATGCATGCCCGCTATGGCGGCGTAGTGCCCGAGCTGGCCTCACGCGATCACGTCAAGCGGCTGGTGCCGCTGGTGCGTGCTGCGCTTGATGAAGCCGGTCTCACCCCAAGCGATATCGATGGCGTCGCCTACACCGCCGGCCCCGGGCTGATTGGCGCCCTGCTGGTGGGGGCGACCTTTGCCCGTGGCCTGGCCTATGGCTGGAACAAGCCGGCGGTGGCCGTGCACCATCTTGAAGGCCATCTGCTGGCCCCGCTGCTGGAGGAACCTAGCCCGCAAGTGCCTTTTGTGGCCCTGCTGGTTTCTGGCGGCCATACCCAGCTGTTTGATGTGGCCGACCTGGGCAGCTACCGCCTGCTTGGTGAGTCGGTGGATGATGCGGCCGGCGAAGCCTTCGACAAGACCGCCAAGCTGCTCGGCCTCGGCTATCCCGGTGGCGCGGCGCTGGCCAAGCTGGCTCAGGGTGGCAATGCCGGACGCTTTACCTTTCCGCGACCCATGACCGATCGCCCAGGGCTGGATTTCAGCTTCAGCGGCCTGAAAACCGCTGCCGCCAACTGCATTGCCGCCAATGGCAATGATGATCAGACCCGGGCTGATATCGCTCGCGCCTTTGAGGAGGCGGTGGTGGAGACGCTGGTGATCAAGTGCAAGCGGGCACTCAAGGAGACGGGCCGCAAGCAGCTGGTGGTGGCCGGTGGCGTTAGCGCCAATCTGCAGTTGCGCGCCCAGCTTCAAGATCTGGCTCGTCGTCATCGCGCCACCGTTTACTTTCCACGGTTGGCGCTGTGTACCGATAACGGCGCCATGATTGCGCTGGCTGGCTGTTTACGGCTGCAGGCTGGCGAGCAGGCACCGCTGGCGGTGACCGCCCGGCCACGCTGGCCGCTGACTGAACTGGCGCCGCTCTGCCGCTAAGGCCTTAGCGTGCCCGTGACTGTCTTGGCTGACGCGTCAGGGACTGATTTAGCGTGCCCGCCAGAGACTAATTTCAGCGTACGCGCCAGCCCTTGTCCTTCACCTTAGGTTCCTGCTTTTTCAGCAGGCGGATGATGTTGCTGCGGTGGCGCAGCAGCATGATGGCCGACAGCATCAGCACCGGGAAGGTGTAGAGCGGCTTGATCCACATGACATAGATGGGGGCGAGCAGCAGGGTGATGATGCTGGCCAGCGACGAATAGCCGCTGAATACCAGCGTCACCACCCAAGTGCCGAGCAATAGCCCGCCGAGGTCGAGGCCAATCGGCAGCAGGGCACCGAAGGCGGTGGCCACCGCCTTACCGCCATGAAAGCGGTGGTAAAGCGGGAACATATGACCGAGGCAAGCGGCGATGGCCACTACGCCAAGCCACAGTGGCTCTATGCCGAGAAAAAACGAGCCCCATACCGGAATGGTGCCCTTGAGCAGATCGCCCAGCAGGGTGAGGGCGCCGGGCAACAGCCCGCCGAGGCGGAACACATTGGTGGCCCCGGGGTTGTTGGAACCCTGGGTGCGGGGGTCGGGCAAGCCAAAGGCGCGGCACACCAGTACCGCGCTCGACAGCGAGCCCATCAGATAGCCAGTAACGATGGCGGCGACAACCAACGCGTCCATGTTGGGGTTCACAACTCCGCAAAAAAGGGTGATCGGTGCAACACCTTGTTTGAGCTGGTAGCATACGCCCATTCGCCCATGGCGGCTATGTGTACAGCATGGATAGCCTTTTCATTCAAGCACTGACGGTACGCTGCCGAATCGGCGTCTACGACTGGGAACAGCGGGGGTTGCGACCCTTGACGGTCGACCTGCGTCTCGACGCTGACTTCTCGGCTGCAGCGGCCAGCGACCGGCTCGACGAGACTCTGAATTACGCCACCTTGGCAGATGCCATTGCCACGCTGGCCGGCAGCCGTCCCTTTGCCCTGATTGAACATCTGGCCGGCGAGATCGCCGCACTGGCGCTGCTGGATAGCCGGGTCAATGCAGTGGAGGTGACGGTGCGCAAGCGCGGTGCGGTGGCAGAGGCCGATGCCGTAGGCATCACCTTGCGGCGGCGACGTTGATGGCGGAGCTGTTTGTTGGCATCGGCAGCAATCAGAATGCAGCGGTCAATGTGCGCGCCGCCGTTGCTGGGTTGCAGGCGCTGCTCGGCCCGCTGCAGCTGTCGTCGGTATATGAGAGCGAAGCGGTAGGCTTTGTTGGCCCGCCCTTTCTTAATCTGGTGGCCCGGGCCACTACCGCGTTGACGCTGGATGCCGTCGTTGCCGGTCTGCGCGCCATCGAAACCGCCCTCGGCCGGCGGCGTGCTGCTGATGCCGAGGCTAGCTGCCACAGTGCTGATCTTGATCTGCTGCTCTATGACCAGCTGTGTGTTGATGTACCGGTGGTGCTGCCGCGGCCTGAGATTCTGACCAATGCCTTTGTCTTGTGGCCATTGGCCGAGCTTGCGCCTGAATTGCGCCATCCGCAAAATGGTCGAAGTTATGGCGAGCTGTGGGCTGCTTATGATCGAGCCAGCCAGCAGCTGGCACCTGTCGATTTTCGCTGGCCTGACGACGTGGGCTACTAGCCCAAGGCGTTGGCTTTTTTACTGTTGTTGTACTTGCGGAGTGCCTATGTCATGGACCTGATACTGCTGCTCAAAGCCCTCATTCTCGGCATCATTGAGGGGCTCACCGAGTTCTTGCCGATCTCATCCACCGGCCATCTGATCATTGCCGGTGATCTGCTCAACTTTAATGACGCACGCGCCGGCGTGTTCAAGGTCGCCATTCAGTTCGGTGCTGTGATGGCGGTGTGCAAGATCTACCGGGAACGGATCTACAAGGTGGTGACTGGCCTTGGCCGCGATCCGGATGCCAACCGCCTGACCATTAATATCATCTGTGCTTTTCTGCCGGCCATGGTGCTGGGGGTACTGTTTCACGGCACCATCAAGGAGTTGCTGTTCAATGCGGTGGTTGTCGCCTGTGCTCTGATCGTCGGTGGCTTTGTCATCCTCCTGGCCGAACGCCATGAGAAGGAGGCGCGGGTCCACAGTATCGACGAGATGAACTGGAAGGATGCGCTCAAGGTTGGGTTTGCCCAGTCGGTGGCGATGATCCCCGGCACCTCGCGCTCGGGTGCCACCATCATCGGCGGTATGTTGTTTGGTCTGTCGCGTCAGACGGCTACTCAGTTCAGCTTTTTCCTGGCCATTCCCACCATGTTTGCGGCGACGACCTACGATCTGTTCAAAAACCGCGACTTGCTGGTTCTAGAAGACTTGGTGGTCTTTGGTGTTGGTTTTGTTGCCGCCTTTATTGCTGCGCTGCTGACCGTGAAGGCGCTCTTGGCCTACGTGACTCGCCACAGCTTTGTGCCCTTTGCCTATTACCGCATCGCCTTCGGCCTGCTGGTGCTGGCTAGCTGGTACTTCGGCTGGGTTGACTGGAGTACGCCGGCTTAAATTGCCCCATCGCCAGTGCCGAGGGCAGGTGGAGACACCTTGCCCTCAGGCACAATCCCGGACGGCGCCAAGGGTGGTCGCTGCGGGGGGGCTCCGGTATAGTAATGGCCCATAGATTTGAGCCCACGCCAGTTGGCGTCCCGCTGCCACGGAGATCCGCACCTCATGCGTCTGCGTCACCTTGTTGCCTTTACCACGCTGCTGCTTACCGGCACAGTCAGCGCCAACAGTCCCATTATTCCTGACGCACCACAGCTCGGCGCCCGCGCCTATATCCTGATGGATTTTGAGACTGGCAAGGTGCTGGCCGAAAGCAATGCCGACGAGCGCCTCGGGCCCTCCAGCCTGACCAAAATGATGACCAGCTATATCATCGGCACACAGCTGAAAAGCGGCAAAATCAAGCCCGAAGATCAGGTGCTGGTGAGCGAGAAAGCCTGGGCCAAGAACTTCCCCGGCTCCTCGCTGATGTTCATCAAGGTCGGCGACTATGTGTCGGTTGATTTGCTCAATCGCGGCATCATCATCCAGTCTGGTAATGATGCCTGCGTGGCCATGGCCGAACATATCGCCGGCAGCGAGGACGCCTTCGCCCAGATGATGAACGCTTATGCCAAAGAGATTGGCATGAGTGGCAGTAACTTCGTCAACAGCCATGGTCTGCCTGCCGAAAATCACTACACCACCGCCCGTGACATGGCCCTGCTCGGTGCCGCGCTGATCCGCGACCTGCCCGAGGAGTACGCCATCTACGCCGAGAAGTCGTTCGAGTACAACAGCATCACCCAGATGAACCGCAACCTGCTGCTGTGGGACAAATCGCTCAAGGTTGATGGTATCAAGACCGGCCACACCAGCGAGAACGGCTACAGCCTGGTCTCCAGCGCTACTGAAGGCGAGATGCGTCTAGTGGCGGCAGTGCTCGGCACCACCTCGGAAAATGTCCGCAAAGAAGAAAGCAAGAAACTGCTTACCTGGGGCTTCCGTTTCTTTGAAACGCTGGTGCCTTATCAAGCGGGCCATGAGTTCCGGCAAAGCCGCGTCTGGTTTGGTACGGCCGATGAGGTGGCGCTGGGCGTTAATGAGCGGGTGGCGATCACCCTGCCGCGTGGCCGTAGCAGCGAACTGAAAGCCGACTTTACCCTCGACAGCGAACTGACTGCGCCGCTGACTCTCGGTCAGCGCGTGGGCACCGTGCGCTTTCATCTGGGCGATGAGCTGATTGCCGAGAAGCCGCTGGTGACCCTGGCTGACGTACCGGAAGCAGGCTGGTTCTCGCGCATGTGGGACCATGTCGTGCGCTTCTTCTCCAACCTTTTCGGCTAAGGGAGAGGGTGGGCCATCCCCGCCATCACGCCTATGACTGACTTTGGTAAATATCTCGAATTTCCGGCGCGCTTTTCCTTTCGGGTGATGGGCGCCGCTGATCCGCAACTGCCTGATCGGGTGGTGGCGGCGGTGCAGGCGCTGGTACCGGGTGATTATGCCCCAAGCCACAAACCGAGCAGCAAAGGCACCTATTGGGCGGTCGCCATAGAGGTGATGGTGGCCGATCAGGCGATGGCCGATCAGCTCTATCAGGCTCTTGGCGCCGTCGAAGGCGTGCGGATGGTGATCTGATGGCCGGCGCCCCGCTGCTGGTGCGTGAGCCCGGCGTGCAAGCCTATGCTCCCTGCTGGGCGGCGATGCAGGCCTTCACCGACCGCCGTAATGCTGACACTGCTGATGAACTGTGGCTGACCCAGCACCCGCCGGTGTTCACCCTCGGCCAGGCGGCCAAACCTGAGCATCTGCTCGCCCCCGGTGATATTGAGGTGGTGCAGGTGGACCGGGGCGGTCAGGTCACCTACCACGGCCCCGGTCAGCTGATGGCCTACACCCTGTTTGATCTGCGCCGCTTAGGGCTGGGGGCGCGGGCCATGGTCAGCCTGCTGGAACAATCGCTGGTCGAACTGCTGGCTGGCTACGGCATCAGCGCCTATGCCAAATGCGATGCCCCCGGCGTTTACGTCGATGACGCCAAGATCGCCTCGCTGGGGCTGCGCATTCGGCGCGGCTGCGCCTTTCACGGGCTGGCGCTCAATGTGGCCATGGATCTTGAACCTTTTTTGCGCATCAACCCTTGCGGTTACGCCGGGCTGCGTATGACCCAGCTGAGCGATCTCGGCGGCCCCGCCGATGTTGCCCGGGTGGGGCGCGATCTCACCCACATCCTGGCCAGCCGTCTGGCTATCACTGACCTCGCTGTTACTCAGGAAGCCTTTGTGCCATGAGCGAAAAACTGCACCGCCAAGCCGGCGTCAAACTGCGTGATGCCGACAAACTGGCCCTGATCCCGGTCAAGGTGGATACTGAAGCGGCGCCGACCCTGCGCAAGCCGGAGTGGATGAAGGTGCGGCTGCCCGCCAGCACTCAGCGCATCGACGAGATCAAGCAGGCGCTGCGTAGCCATGGCCTGCACTCGGTGTGTGAGGAGGCTTCCTGCCCCAACCTGCCGGAGTGTTTCAACCACGGCACCGCCACCTTCATGATCATGGGGGCCATCTGCACCCGCCGCTGCCCCTTCTGCGACGTCGGCCATGGCAAGCCACTGCCGCTCGACCCCGAGGAGCCGCGCAAGCTGGCCGAAACCATCCGTGACATGAAGCTCAAGTATGTGGTGATCACCTCGGTCGACCGCGATGACTTGCGTGATGGCGGTGCCAGCCACTTTGCCGAGTGTGTGCGCGAAGTGCGGGCGCTCAGCCCCCACATCAAGATCGAGATCCTGGTGCCCGATTTCCGTGGTCGTATGGATGTCGCCCTCGATGCGCTGGGTGAAGCCCTGCCGGATGTGCTCAACCACAACCTTGAAACCATTCCGCGCCTGTACAAGATGGCCCGCCCTGGCGCTGACTATCAGTGGTCGCTGGATCTGCTGAAAAAGTTCAAGCAGCGCTATCCCGGCATCCCCACCAAGTCCGGGCTGATGGTTGGGCTGGGTGAAGAGAACGATGAGCTGCTGCAGGTGATCCGCGATCTGCGCGCTCACGATGTTGAGATGCTCACCGTCGGCCAGTACCTGCAGCCGAGCCACCACCATCTGCCGGTGCTCAGGTTCGTAACCCCCGCCGAATTTGACCAGTTCCGCGATGAAGCTTTGGCGATCGGCTTTAGCCAGGCCGCCTGTGGCCCGCTCGTCAGGTCAAGTTATCACGCAGATAAACAGGCGGCAGGGGAGACAGTTGTGGGTTACCACACTATTTGATAATGACCAACGCTATTTGAGACTCACAACAATCGTTGAGAATGGCAAGGACGCCCATGACCAGCCGACACGGATCCTACAGAGTCAAAGAGTTTGAAGAGCTGGATGCAGATCCAAACCAGGCTCCCCGTGTCTGGCACATCAACTGGTTTGGCCCTCTGGTGCGTGGGGGACAGAACCCAACGGAACATCAGGTCAGGATCCTTCTAAGTCCTCTCAAGCCTGGCGCTGACTGGCAGCGTGCCAAACCGGATGATGTCGATCGCACCATCACCAAATCCGTCTTGATCGGTGTAGGGCAGCTGGTCTTGCTCCAGATCGGTTCGCTCTGGCAACACGGGCTGAGCTTGGCCAGGAACACTCTCCCCAGATTGAATAACGTTCAGTTGCCCGTCTTTGACCATTCTTGGGTCAGCGTCATCGTCGGCGGTCAAGCGAGAAACGGCAGCTACGTGATTCCCAAGACGGTATGGGAACTGGGCGCGGTGGGCCTAAAAAGCCACTTCCTGTTGCTGGATTTTCCTGGGCTGCCTGAGGTCGTGGTGCCGGCCATGGAGTTGTTGCGCTTCTACTACTGCACCTCAAGCACAACAGCCAAAGCGATCTGGACGGGGGAACTGTCTAAACCTGAGGACCCGCCATTCAATGCGAGCAGCTGTGATGAACGGACAGACGACGATGACATATGCCGAACCGTCAGTCTCGACTGGCCCGACGGATATACCCGTCTGGATGGTTACAGCCTTGGCCGTATCCTGTTGAGCGAACGTGCGCGAGGCGCACTTCAGTCTGTGCTCGCATCGGTTTATGACCAAGCTGCCCAGGGGGCCAGAGAGATCTACCCGAAAATGGCGCAGCTACCGGTGGATACGACCCACTGGAAAGCGCGTGGATTGAGGATCAAGATTGATAGGAGCCGAGAGCGCCTGCTGGTGCTCGCCATCGAGCAGTGTGGTGCGCAGTTCCCATTCAACAAACTGGTGTTACGGGCAGGTGTAGAGGCCAGTCTGGTGGCTAGCGAAGACCGGCAAGACGGGCAACGGGTCGTCTACCCAGGGCCAGCCCGGGCAGCCGCCGATGGCTACCTGCAAAGCAGACTGGAGCCAGACAGCGCGATCAGACGCGTCGAGATTCGCAGTGCCGAGCATCGCTTTCCTGCTACATCTCTCGTAGAAGTGGTCCAGCCTAAGCACCGCAGCGACTATCCGGGCCAAGGCAGGAAACGCATCACACTGGACGAGCCGACCGCAGCCATGGGAACTGGGAAGCGGTCGGGCAATCACAACAGAGTTACCTCTGCCAACCTGGTGATCAAAAACACGGACGACAAAAAAAACGATCAAGTAGCGCCTGACAACCGCTTTGTCGAAAGCAGCCGGCTTTTGGCTGAGCTTACGTCCAATCCTGAGGATGGCCTGACCGTCCAAATCCGTACCTCTGCGCCTCATCCTTGGCTGATACCATTGACCAAGCTGGTTGATAAGCGCCAATGGTCATACCTCCGATTCCAGCCAGAGCCAACGCGCCGGCAGGTCGTCATCGCCGACATCAAAGTGGGGCAGCACAAAGCGACATTTGTCGAGTTTGAGCAGCGACCGAGCGATAGCTGCTGCGCCGCTCTCCTGCTACCACTGACCGGTGACTACATCAATGACCAAGACCTTGCCGAAATTTTGACCCTAGTGGCCACAGCCGAAGGCCGCTGGAAGCATGTTCCTGTGCTCAACCATGCCAAACGCATTCTACCCTTGGCGCACATCTGGACAGATGCTGCTGGCTTGGCGTCGGTGATCAAGAGGAAGTTGGGGTAGGATTAAATGCCGGGGTCCGTGTGATCAGCGAACTAATGTGCAAATCCATCTAAGGGTGGTAACTAAACTCTGGCTGGGCAAATGAGCTCCGTGCCTATGGACTGACTGTTAGAGCGAGCTCTAGTCAGATGAACGTACGTTCGCCTTTTAACATTCTCAGAACGTTTTGTGAGAAGCGTTCAGACTCTGTTGTGGGGTCAGCTACGCTTAGATCATATCTAAAGGAAAAGAGCCGTTTTCCAGACGCAGTTTCGCCGAGGTAACGGGATGTATCATTTTCTATAGCTGGGCAGACAAAGCCACCAAGGCTAACACCTGTTGCATCCATGAATGAAAGCACTTCGTAGCGATCTTGGTCCTTGGGGGCTGGCTTGTACTTCGCATCGAGAAGCGCGACGATCGCGCCGTCCTTTTTTATGATGATGTCAGGATGAACAGTGAAAGTCTTCGCATCTGAAAAAAGTGGCGAAGGAGCTCTATTTCCATCTTCTACAAGATAACCCCATGGCCGCAAGCCCTCAGTAAGCTCTTTTCGGAGATATGATTCGAAAACGGAAGAAACATCAACTATTAGCGAGTCCAGCCGAACAAACCCATCGAGTGCAACCTCTGGAAGAGTGCTTTGAAGAATCATGAATGAAGCCCATAGTGGATCGCGATAGTGTGGCAGTTGAGGGGATAAGGTACGGATACGCTGGGCAAGACGAGATAACAGGTCAAAATTCCGTCCATCCCAGTTTTCCACTGGCCACAGATCGTTGAGAAGCGTCTTGGCTTCTCCAATTATGGGATTACGGATATCGTTGGCTTGGAACCAGTCCTTTGTTTGTGATATCGCCATTTTCAGCGCGATGTTCTCGATGGTGGAAGGCGAAAGTGTACTGTGGTCAAACTCATGGCGATACCGTACACCTTTAGACGCGTGTCTTCTAATAGTATCGGATGTTAGCAAACGGCCCCTCCATGGTGATGGTCTTGGCGGTCGAATATATTCTTTCATGAAGCCTCGTTTGGCGATCAGCTTTGCCCCATCAATTAGAGAACGACCATATATTTTCTCTGTGTTGCAGACAGATGTGAACCTAGGGAGATAGCCCCTAGAGAACCCTAATATCGCTGTCGGTATAATCCCGGACCTAACGAGCATGTAAGACAAGTTTGCTATAGTCGCACGTGGTTTTATGCGGATAGAAATTTCAGATGTTAGAGGAATGGTTCCGACATACCTAGTAGCGCGCAGAGTGATCTGACCACCTTTCATCGCTGCGGCAAGATATCCCTTCGTAGTGATGCGCTCGTCGAGCTTGAGCTCTCCGTCTTTGAGCAGCATGCTCAATCGTACCGAGAGCTCCTCAAACTCTTCACATTCAATGATCTTAGGCATCATCTGCAGCGCCTTCGATCCGCCGGATCAAAGCATCAAAGCTGGATGTCACGTCACCGATTGCACCGTCGTTTAGCTCGATCGCATGCTGAGCGCTGGGCCTCATTCGATATCGCCAGACAAGCTTTAGATGCTCAAGGTTTTTTATATCTGCAAAGAAAGAGTGCCCAATCCCAAATGGAACCATTTTTTGAAGTGTCTCGAACCAACTGCCGATCAGGTTAATTTGACTTGCAGTAAAGCAACCAGTCCTTTCTAAGAGCTCTTCCGCAACTTCTCTCGAAGGTGCAACCTCTATATGATCGAAGCGGCGAACAAAGGCCGCGTCCACCTGTGAAATGCTACGATCATAAGGGTTCATGGTACCCAAAAAAATGAGATTATCAGGTACTGATGCAACTCTTCCTGAAAACGGGAGCGTAAAGTTCTCGCCGCGATAGGTGCGTTCAATGTAGGTTAGCAACTCGCCAAAGATGCGAGCCGGATCCCCACGGTTAATCTCGTCCACAATCAATACAACTAGACCGTTTGTAGGCTTCAATTCTGTGGCGCGAGCGCAAGCGAGCATGAAGGTCTTGTCTACGATTTGAAAGCCAGATGTGGATGTTTGGTCTGGCCGATAACCTTCTACAAAATCTTCATATCCGTACGAGGGATGGAACTGCACTTTGAAAAGGTCATTCTCTACGTCCCGGACTAGATGCTTGGCTACCCGTTTGGCGTAGTAAGATTTTCCCGTTCCTGGAGCGCCAGTGAAAATTATACCGGACGTTCCTAGCGAAAGGAGTTTTTGTACTTGAACCAAGATAGGATCATCCAGATTCATAACAGTAGAAATAGGAGGTGAAGTCGGAATAGAAGTTGCTGTTCTTGCGTCTTCGACAAGTGTCCCTTTAATCGCACTTTCATAGTCTTGTGGCTGGTCCGATTCTTCGAACAAGCTTGAGTTAGCTTCTGGATTTAAAACAAATATCTTCTCATAATCATCATTTCGCATCTGAAATTGTTGCCGGAAGCGATTTTGTAGCTCGTTTGCATCAGCAGTATCGGGAAACTCTTCGTTGCGGAACATCAGAACAGCCAAATCCAGAACAGGGACGCGGCTCGCACTTTGCCCTTTTTTAAGAACTTTTTCTCGAAAAATATCCGCATAGTCTTCCGCCAAAATCCAGTTTTCTCCATCATCTGTGTCATTGCGCTGGGCCGCATGCCATTTCCCAGCGAAGGTGTTTTTTCGGATGGTTGCTGAATTACTGTGTGGGAATCCAGCCTCTGCGCGGCGCAAAGTAATGGGATTGAAATATGGCTTATCTAAATCTCCATCATTAAGGCGAAAATATTTGTTCCAAAAGTCGAATTCGTGTGGAGTTTCTCGCATCAGTGTTGCCGTTCCGGGAGGTTGCCCAGCGCCCCGCTCTATTAACGCCAACATTGGAAAAAGGTGGGTTGCGGCCTGAGATTTAGCACTCTCTCGCCAGCTACAAATATTGTTCAGAGAACGAGAAACTCTCTCTGCTAAAATTCTCTTCGGCATCAGGCGACTCTGCTAACAATAGGGGTTTCAATCTCTAACAGCGAACGCAATAAAGCTGCACCGATTGCTTTACCAAGTAAGGGGGGAACAGCGTTACCAATTTGCCTGGGAAAACCTGCACCAAGGAACTGGTAGTGATCAGGGAAACTCATAAATCGCGCAGCCTCGCGATGGGAGATCGCGCGATCTTCCCACGGATGCAGGAAAGGCCCAGAGGCCACATTCTTGTAGTTGCATGTAATCGTATAAGACGGTTTCTCTGGATCAAGGCGATAATATAGAGTTGTACAATCCTTACGCAGAGCACCGGATGAGATTGTTCTCATTTTCTTGAAACGGGCGGGTAAAACTTCAAG
Source organism: Gammaproteobacteria bacterium (assembly GCA_017425245.1). Classification (GTDB taxonomy): domain Bacteria; phylum Pseudomonadota; class Gammaproteobacteria; order Enterobacterales; family Neiellaceae; genus RGIG665. Next base: position 47,521 of record JAFOOX010000052.1, on the reverse strand, counting down.
CGGAGCTGACCGCAGGCCTTGACCTTGCACAATATGTCTCGCCAGCGCCTGAGCTTGCTTAGAAAGCGGACGCCCGACATGTAAAGTAACATTTTGCGGCGCATCTGTTCGGCAATAGACTTGATAAGAGCCTTGAGGTGCGCAGGCGTAAGAGCGAAATTCACTCCTGTAGTCACTTCCCATCAACGGGAGGTCACCGATCGCCTCTTTGACCGTCACATAAGGCTTCAGCCCATGCTTGGCATCACCGTGAGTCGGCTGCGGAAATAACAAACGGATACTATCGATGCGAGTTCCAATAAAAAGAATCCGATGCCGCATCTGTGGAACACCGTAGTCGGCAGCAAGAACCTGAGTAAAGTCTGTTCGATAGCCAATTTCTTGAAACGCTGCTTCAATTTGCTTACGGAAAGCCCCCTTTCCGTATGTCAGCATGCCTTTGACATTTTCCATAAGGAACATTTTGGGCCGCACCTCGTCAACAAGGCGAACGAAGTGCTTGAATAGGAAATTGCGAGGATCGTCCTGCATGCGCTTGCCGTGCGTGCTAAAACCCTGACAACTTGGTCCTCCTGCGATTAGATCAACTTCTGGGGTTCCTGCCAACGATATCAACTGTTCCCCAGTGACGTTTTCAATGTTTCCCTCTATAACGGGAACTCCTGGGTGATTGTGTCGGTACGTCGCGACCGCGTGTTTATCAAAATCAACGCCAACCACGGGCCGGAATCCCGCTTGGCGCAAGCCCTCACTGAGCCCACCAGCACCACAGAACAGATCGATAACGATCGGGCTTGAACCACCTGACATGCTGCACCCCTTGTCAGCCAGCGTCGAAACATATTTTATTTCCATCATAACAAGTATCTCCCCATGAGTCTCACAGCGCATCGCTGCGACCAACAAGCGGAGGCCAAAGAACGCCTCCAGCTGGCTTGGTTGATCAAATCGCCGCACAGGTAGCCTGAAACCGGGGGCTTTCGCCCCTAGGCGAGGGGGGACGAACTAGCAGACCAAACCTGTTCATCTTGTTAATCACCTAACGCCCTCAGCTGCGCTGAAAATCTGACCTGCTTACCCATGATCTTCAGCCAAGCGATTCATGCTCAGGCCGTTCCGATACTGAACGTTTTTCTTGACCTTGCCCGTACCCCTCATCAGAGGCTGTATATTAATACAGTATAGGCATCGAAGCACAACACGGGCAATCAGGAAATCCGATGGTACTCGCTCGCTTCATAGGCGCCATCGTCCGAGGCTTGGCCCTCCTTGTGCCGCAGAGGATTGAACAAGGTGAGAAGCACTTCGTTTTCGCCACCGAGGCCGTGCTTACCTTGGCTGCCAACCTTCATGGGTGGCGACATCCACTGTGAGATGAGCGTGGCAGCATTCCTGCCGCAGCTTGCGCTGTAGTCCAGCGAGATAAGATCAACTTTCAACAGGGCGAACTGCCATCTCTGCGAACTTTAACCCAGTCAACCCTGCCATATCCACCAGCTCATGGAGGCTGCCGCTAGCATCGCTGGTGAGCATGGCTGTGCCATAGGTGGGGTCGCGGAAGGAGCGGGCATCGCGAATCTTGGTGGTGTCAAAGACGGCCCGGAGCCACACCTTGGCGCCGCCAACGCTGTCGTCGCGTTGGCTGGCTTCGGGCACCAGTGCGTGCTCCCGATTGATGATGTTGACCACCGCCCATTCCTCATCGCCGAGGCGGGCTGGCAAAAACTCGGCAAGGTCGGCCAAGGTTGGCTCGAGTACTGCCCTGGCCCGTGGGGACGCGGCAAAACCGGTGGGTCCGACGGCGGCCAGATCGCCAAGGGCGTTCACGCTCAAACCAGGGGCGACGCTTTGCTGCAGTGTGGCGTCTGCCGGCCATAGTTCCTGCAACGGTTGCCCCATGATCAAGGCGGCCGGCAATGGCAATTGCTTGGCCGTGGCTCGCGATAACACCAAGGCGCCGTAGTGCTGAATGTCGCCGCTGACACGGAACAGCCTCATGCTCACGCCACCGCTTGCTTGGTCAAGAAGGTGCCAGTCTGCAGCCGCTCACCAATGGCCCGCAAGGTCGTAGTCACCGCTTGCCGATCCAGTCCGTCAGCGATGGTGTCAGTCAGCCAAGCCTGCACGTTGAAGAAATACTCCTTGTGGTGAACCGGCCGGTGCGCATAAGCGAAGGGGTATAACGGGTGAGGGACGTGGCGCTTGTACGAGGGTAACCACACACCATTGGCCTCATGGTCGAGGTCGAGGCCAACGGCACGCAAGATATCCCTGGATGCATCGCACCAATCGTTCGGAACCTTCTTGGCCACCACATGATGCGCTTCAACATCTGACCCTGGCTTTAAGCGCCCTACCTTGGCCATGTTTCGTGCTAACTGCGAGCAGCCTATGTCAGTTGACGTTTGAGGAGCGTTGGCCGATACGCCGCGACGTAGCACTTCGGCGATCACCTGATTGGCGTGCTGACGTCGGCGGTGCGCAGCCAGAGCGTACTCTTCGAGGCCGATCATGCCCTTTTCAACTTTCACTGCGTCAATGATGTCGTCACGCATCACCATTGCCGCCGAATTGGCGACCGCCCGGGCCAGCGATTGGTTCTTGGTTAGTCGATAGACGGCTGTGGCAACATCGTCTGGGGCGATCAGGGTGATGCGTTGTGCAGGCTGGCCCATTGGTCCTCCTTGATTGAGCGTGACGACCTCCATGGTCGTGGCCAGAGTGTAGCCAGAGTCAACCCGCCGACACAACCGCTGCTGCCCATCCTTGGAACCTGCGGTTCATTTCTGACTTCCTTCCAGCAGGTACCTCACCCGCCGTGGTGGTTCGACTGGGGAATAACGGAGATCCCGTGTCAGCTGGGAGCGGTGTAGCTCTCCAATGGCCAGTGCGTGAGCCAGTTTGGATTTGCCGCGACCAAGCAGCCACCACGCCATCGCTATCAGATGATGACGAACGGCGATGCTGTTCATCTCCAGAACATGTGGCGAGAACCGCTCCCTCGGCCACGGCGGCTGCCCGGTGCGCTGACAGATGTAGAAATAGAAGCTGGGCAGCCGCCTGTTGCCCAGCATGATCCGGCACAGCTGACGGACCAGGGCGAAGGCGTAATAGTCAACCGCACCGCCGTTGTGGAAGCCATTCTCGATGTTGAGCAGGAGCTTGCGCCAGCGTTCGAATGACCCACGGATCCAAGGTGTTATCGGTTCGATCGGGGCTTGACGCAAATCGGCCCCACAGTTCCAGCATTCGGCGAGGGTTTCTACGTCGCGTCGCTCTGGCCGTCCCTGTTCGATGCGGTGAAATGCCACTCCGGCACCGCACACATGACATTCATCCCGGAGCATGACCATGTGATGGGGGCAAAAGGTGTAGTAGGCAATACGCCAAGCTAGCCGGAAGTAGGGCCTCTCATCCTGCTGGAGACATAGGGGACAATATTGAATGCCATGGCCCCGGTATCTGCGGTGGTAGGTCAGAAGGGGCAAAATGCCGGGGTTGATCCCCGAGTGCCGTATCTGCTTGAACAGCTTTCCTTCATACAGTGCCAATGTTCCCCTACGAATCTGTTCGACGGTCATCGGCGTGACTTTGGCCATGGTGGCTATCAGCCATTCGGGGCCCAGACGGTCAATGTCCCGGTTCCAGACCGGGCGCTGCAGGCCAAATAGATGGTGGCAGAACGTCTCGACCTTGAGGCCATTGGCGTGGGCCGTTCGCACCAGCCAGGATGACAGGCTCTCCCCCGGTAGCATGCTGGGATGAACAGGCAGCCAATGCGTCACTTCAGGCTCAACGGCCATGGTCCATTTGCCGCTTACGCCGGGACGGCGATATCCAGTTGAGGTTGTTTAGGGTCTCAATGGTGATCCGCTCACTGCCATCCTTGATAGCTGCGACCGCTGCTAGCTTGATGATTGACCAGAGTTCACCGATCAGCCCTTCACTCATCATGTGCAACTGTTGGCAGAGCTTGGTGTTGTTGGCCAATCCGGAAGGGTTGCGTAGCGGGATGATGGCCTCAAAGCTCGACAAAAGCCGCTCATAGTCTTCGTCGTCACTCTTCCACAGTGGCAGCTGCTCAATGTGAAACCGGTTGGCCAGCTGAGGATCGGTTTGGATGGCGTGAAAGGCGTCGCGGATCCCGGCAGCAACGATGTTGACCTGCAATTGGTTGCCCAGATGCTTCAGGGCATTCAGGAATGCTCGCTGGCGGTGCATGCTGCCAGCCAGCAAATGATGCACTTCGTCCACCATAAGCATTTTGAGGCCCACTTCGCGTAGCAGGCGCATCACCATCACCTGCTTTTTGTCTACCCGATCACTGGGTCGGTAGGGGACAAATAGCCTTTCAAGGATCTGGTTGTAGAAGCGTCCCTCATCGGGTTGGGGTGGTGCCTCGACCATAAGGACCGGAATATGGACAGCTTGGCCGTCTTCGCGCTCGCTTGGCGGGTGCTGTTTCGCAAAGTGGGTGAGTAGGCGCGACTTACCGTTGTTGCTGTCGGCGACGATCAGCAAATGCTGCATGCGGTCGACACGGGGATGGGCCAACAGCTCTTCCATTTTGCCGAGGATGAGCCGGGCTCTAGGGTAACCAATCCATTGCCCCTCCTGAATGTAGCGGATCCGTTCCGCGTCCTCTAGAGCCAGTGCGGCTAGTGCCTTGGGGAACAGGTATGGGTGTGTACTCACGCTCAGTCCCCCAGATCATCAAATGGCTTAATGATGCGGGTAGTCGTGGTCACCTCTCTGTCCGTCGGCAGCGTGCGGTCGACTGATGGCTGGTTGTTGGATGGGGCCTCCGTTGCAGTCTGCGCACGATGGTCCTGGCGTCTCTGCTGTGATCGCAGTGCTTTTTTGGTTTTGGCTTTTGCGTCTTCTTCTTGCTGACGCATACGCAGGAGCGCTTCAAAGATCGCATGCTCATCGATGTTAGCCCTACCATCTTCCCTCAGAACCCGTCGAGCCTCACGCAGCTCCCATATGCTCATCGGCGGGTGAGAGGTATCTCGGTAGCGAATCGGAAAGTACATCGCCAGAGTCGGGTCATAGAACCACAGCTGGCTGAGATCTCGCGGATCCCGGCGGAACAGAAGTTTGCGCTTACGCTTGCTGTCTTGCGGATCGGTGGCATTGATCCACGGGCGCAAGATGTCGTCGTAGTAGTGAATGCCGTCTATGACCACCCCATAATCCTGCACCGTTCGCTCTTCAAGCGGCATCAGGTCGATCTTCAGCCTTTGCTCATCCGCCACCCTAGGGGGCAGGCCCCATCCCGGTGTGTGCTCATCACCCATAACGCCATGGCGAAACATCGCCATGGGCGTTGTGCCGATTCCGGAATGCATCTTGAGGTGGTAGACGCAGACAATGTAGTTGGTTAGCCAGGTCTCGAACTCGCTGAGCGTCATCGCCGCATTGCGAACGGCATCGTAGTCACCCTTGTCACGTACGTTCGAAAAGGTTGACCCCGCCAGCCCGTGAATCTCTTTGGAGAAGGTTCCTAACGCGCGCTCAATATGCCCACCGAAGCCCGGTTGTCCTACCGGCCGCCATTCGATGTCGATGTGGTATTCCTGACACGCTCTGGTCAGCATGGTTCCGCGAAATTCTTTGGCATTGTCGACATGCAGCTTGCGCGGCAGGCCGCAGATGGGCCACTCACCATCAATTTTGCGTTCAAACAGCCACTTTTCCTTCGGTAGTATGGCGTGGCTGAGGCACAGGCCTGTCGACAAGGCGCTTGGCGGATCAAAAGAGACGTAGAACCCCGTCACCATCCGGCTGAACACATCAAACGCCAGAGTGATCGTCGGTCGACCGATGGGACGCCTGAAGTTGTCATCTACCAGAATGATGTCGACGACTGTATGGTCGATCTGGACCACCGCCAACGGGCCGTCCGCTCCGGGGAACTTGCCTTTTATCGGGCGAAAATCGCGCTGTGCGGCCTTAGGGCCCTTCCGGCGTTTGGCAACAAGCTCCGGTGACAGCGACTTAAGGCGACTACGAACGGTGTTGGGGTGAGGCACGGATAGCCCCGCCTTGAGACAGCGGCGCGAGACTTCATCTGTCACCATCCGCATTGAACGCCGTTGCTGACTGAGGTATTCGCTCTCAATCACGTCTTTGATGATCACTTCTACGGCTTCGGACAGGCGCGACTGGCCCGCATCGCGGCGTCCTGTACGCGCCAGAGCTGAAACGCAGCCCGAGTTGTTGTAGTCGCGTAACCAGCGATAGAGAGTGGGGACCGAAACATTGGCGGCGGTCGCCGAGGCTGCAACGTCTGCACGTGTTCTGTGAGGGTTCTCCAGCAATGGCTTGATGGACTTGAAGCGCGCCATCATGAGCTGCCACTTCCGATCATCGAACTCGGCGAGATCACGCCTTTTCTTCTGCGTTGACGTTGTGCAAGGTCGTACTTCTGCAATCGGGGCAATGACCTTCTCCCGGGTGAGTTCATCGATCAACTCGAGCTCATTGATCGAGTGCACGCGCGAGATACGTAGCGTCTTTCCCCGAAAAGTGACCTGCTTACCAGGCTTGATCGTCAGTATGTCAGCCATGGTCAGGCCACCAAATTGGGCTAGCCATCGTTAGGCGGCGATCCAGATCTGTGACGATCTGGCGCTGAGCGATCAGGTACCACAAGGAGGGAAGAAGCGTCGCCTGCTCCATGGCGGAAACGTTGAGTGTCACCAGCAGCTCCTTGGGGGTGGAGTGCCTCAGTTGCTGCATTGCCTTTAGCAGACTGTCAGTGTGGTGCGGCGCAGGTACAGTCTGGCGCAGATAACCCAACAGAAATCGGACATTGGCTACACGCTCGGTTCGGATCTCTTTCTCGGTGACTATCTGAAAACGCCAACCCAACGACTTGGCGTAACGGATCGCAGCCTTGAACTTGGGCTTTAGCTCCTGCCAGTTCTCCCGGAGATCCTTGCGGTACTTGACCTCCATCAGGCAGGGGACGCGCCGCAGATCGGCGTACTTGGCGAGGATGTCGGGCGTGTAGATGCGCTTTGCCCCCTCTGCGTCAAACCAGGTGATGGAGACGGGCTGCACTTCGTAGCCGATGACATCCGGGTCAAACTCAAGCAGCTGGATCAGGTCTCGCTCGAGTGTAGACTCGAAGGCAGCAGGCCCCGAGGCCTTTCTGGACGCGGCTATCCCGGTTACATTGCTGTGGCTTTTGGGGATTTTACGTACCGGCAAGAGTCCCTCCAACCAGTCTCAATGATCGCTGGAAAATGTCTTCCGTCCGAGCGCTGTTATCAGTTTATGTTGTAAAAATGAACAGTCCACGCCGTTTTCGTTATCAAATAATTCTGTAGTTCACAACTGTTGTGGGTTACCACACTATTTGATAATGACCAACGCCATTTGATACTCACAACAATCGTTGAGAATGGCAAGGACGCCCATGACCAGCCGACACGGATCCTACAGAGTCAAAGAGTTTGAAGAGCTGGATGCAGATCCAAACCAGCGTCCCCGTGTCTGGCACATCAACTGGTTTGGCCCCTTGGTGCGTGGGGGACAGAACCCAACGGAACATCAGGTCAGGATCCTTCTAAGTCCTCTCAAGCCCGGCGCTGACTGGCAGCGTGCCAAACCGGATGATGCGATCACCTGATTGGCGTGCTGACGTCGGCGGTGCGCAGCCAGAGCGTACTCTTCGAGGCCGATCATGCCCTTTTCAACTTTGACTGCGTCAATGATGTCGTCACGCATCACCATTGCCGCCGAATTGGCGACCGCCCGGGCCAGAGATTGGTTCTTGGTCAGTCGATAGACGGCTGTGGCAACATCGTCTGGGGCGATCAGGGTAATGCGTTGTGCAGGCTGGCCCATTGGTCCTCCTTGATTGAGCGTGACGACCTCCATGGTCGTGGCCAGAGTGTAGCCAGAGTCAACCCGCCGGCACAACCGCTGCTGCCCATCCTTGGAACCTGTGGTTCATTTCTGACGTCGCCCCTCCAGCAGGTGCCTCGCCCGCTGTGCAGGTTCGACTGGTTGACTAACTTGGGGGTCTCTTGTGAGCTGTGGTCGCCGCCGCAAGGGATGTAAAGCTCACGCGTGAGACGGGAACGTGAATCCAGGCTGCAGTTGATATATGGTTGCATTGGCGTATTATTTACATCTACCCACTTAGGATGACTTCACCTTATGCGCCCAGATATTCACCCTGAGTACCGCAAGGTACTGTTTCACGACCTCCAGGCAGATGCCTACTTCTTGGTTGGCTCCACCATTAAGACAGCGCGAACCCACACATGGATTGATGGCACTACCTACCCCTACGTGACACTGGACGTGTCCAGCGCGTCGCATCCCCATTACACCGGCAAGCAGAAGGTGGTTCAAACCGAAGGGCGCATCGCTGCTTTTGGTAAAAAATTTGGTGGCATCGGTAAATTAGGGAAAAAGTGAAATGAAGGTTCTGTCATCGCTTAAGACTGCGAAAACTCGCCACCCGGACTGCAAGGTCGTTCGTCGACGCGGAAAAATCTACGTGATCTGCAAGTCAAATCCCCGCTTTAAAGCACGCCAGGGTTGATGTTTCATCTGCTTGGCAGGCTTACCTCGCAAGGTGTGCCTGCCAACGTCGTCTCCACTTAACTTGGCATCTCCTCTGCTATTTTGTCCACGTTGTGGGCTCTCGCTAATTGCCAATGCTTGGCTTGCTGTTGGGCATCCCACATGCGGCGGTAGCGACCGCCATTGGCTAACAACTGGGCGTGGCGACCCTGCTCAACGAGCCGGCCATCATCCAGCACTAGAATCTGATTGGCGGCGACGATGGTGGATAGGCGGTGAGCGATCACAATCACCGTTTTATTGTTGACCAGTGCATCAATAGCGCGTTGCACCGCCAGTTCGCTTTCCGTATCCAGGGCCGCAGTCGGTTCATCGAGGATCACGATTGGTGCATCCTTGAGTAGTGCGCGCGCGATCGAGATGCGCTGACGCTCGCCGCCGGATAGTCGTCCGCCGATATCACCGATGCGGGTGTCCCAGCCCTGCGGCAAGCGCTCAATGAAGGCGCGACACTGAGCGGCCTCGGCAGCCGCCAACACCTGCTCGTCTGAGGCATCAGGTCTGGCCATTCGAATATTGGCCAGAATACTGTCGTCAAACAGGTAGACATCCTGAAACACGACTGAGATGAGTGTGTTGAGTTCCTCGGGGGGGAGTGCCCTGAGGTCAACGCCACCGATGCGAACTGCCCCCACTTGCGGATCGGAGTGCCGTAACAGTAAGCGCGTCATCGTGGTTTTGCCGGACCCTGACGGCCCAACGAGAGCGGTCATGCTGCATGCCGGGAGGTGGACACTCAGCCCGGCAATGGACGGCGTATCAGCGTTGGCATATTGAAATGTCACTTGTTCAAAGCTGACATCAAAGGTTGTGGGCAGCGGAAGGATTGCGCTTTGAGCGAGAGGCGGAATGGCCAGCAAGGCCTCTATGCGTTCTAAAGCGGTTTCGATAAGTTCAAGAATGGCGGTATAGAGCACAAAGGTGGAAAGAGGCTCCATCAGCCGTGCGACGATCACGAAAAGCCCGGCCAATACTGCAAGCTCCATCGAGTGATCCAGCACCCACAGTACCCCCAGCCCCAAGATCAGCAGCAGTCCAACCTCGACAATGGTAGCCACCAGCATATTGGGCCGGGCTCCTTTGCGATGGCCAATGGTCTGGATGGTTTCCAGGCGTACGAAGCTGGCGGCCAGTTTGCTTGCCCGCGCTCCGGCCTGGCAGGCTGAGCGCAGCACCGGTAAGCCTTGGGTGTACTCCAGCGCATCGGCGCTGGCTTGCTGGTGGGCGTCGGCCAGGATGCGCTTACCCCGCCCAAGGGCCGGGCGGCGCCAGCGATAGAGCGGCACTATGGCGGGGAAGATAAGTAATAAAGCCACAGCCATGCGCCAGTCGATGGCCAACAGCGCCAACGCTGTTGCCAGTGGGGTAACAACCGCCGTAAAAATCAGGTTAAGAATGGTCAGGGTGTAGCACAGATTCTCATCGACATTGTTTAACACCATGGCAGTAAGGGCGCCGCTACGCTTGTCCTGGAGTTGCTCTAGCGGCATGCGTCTAAGCTGCTCACCTAACTGGGTACGCAGGCGGTGAGTGGCGTCGGCCATACGACCATCGTAGTCAAAACCTTGGGCTCGCCAACGCAACAGCGTTGACGCCAGCATTAACAGCGTGGTGGTGATTAACCACAGCAACGCCTGGCGAGTATCTTGAGCGGTAAGCACGGCCATAAATAGCGGCACGATGCTGGCCAGCGCCAGCCCCTGCAGGATGGCAGCAGCTAGCAAACCCATCAGGCTCAGACGCAGACCTGCAGCGTGGGGGCCAACGCCGCGCATGAGCTGCTGGTAGGTTTCCCGCCAGGGTGTCGCGGTGGCTTTGCGGTTGGTGACGGAAGTGGTGTTCATGCGAGGGTTTCCTGAACGTGCTGGCCACCAGCGGATGAGCCACTCAGTGACCAGTTTTGTGCCTGCTCATAGTTACGCCACAGGCGTGCATAGATGCCGTTATGCGCGACTAGCTGGTTATGATGGCCTTGTTCTGCAAGTCGACCCTGGTCAAAAACCAAGATCTGGTCAGCATCGCGAATGGTTGTCAGGCGATGGGCCACCATGATCACGGTCTTGCCGCGCATCAGCTCTGCCAGTGCTGCCACCAGTGCCGCCTCATTCTCTGGATCGGCGAAGGCGGTGGCTTCATCGAGCACCAAAATGGGCCTGTTTTGCAGAATGGCGCGAGCGATGGTAATTCGCTGCCGTTGGCCCCCTGACAGGTACAAACCACGTTCGCCCGCTTGGCTGTCGTAGCCGTTGGGCAGGGTCATGATGAAATCATGGATCTGGGCCGCCTTGGCTGCGGCTATAACCTCGTCAACACTGGCATTGGCCGAGCCCATACGAATGTTGTCAGCGATGCTGTCGGCGAACAGAAAGGTGTCTTGGAAAACGAAAGCCACCTGCTGCATCAAGGTGTCGTTGGTCATCTGGCAGATATCTTCACCGCCCACCAGGATCCGTCCGGCGTTTACATCCCAAAAGCGCGGGATCAGTTTGGCGATGGTGGTCTTGCCCGCACCTGAAGGTCCAACCAGTGCCGTGACAGTACCGGGCTCGGCATAAAAGCTGATATCGCGCAGTGCCGGTGGCCCGTCTGGCGAATAGCTGAATGTCACTTGCTCAAAGCAAACACTGGCATCTCGCGGCTGGCGCACCGCGTCTGCCGCGGGCATGGCCAGCTGGGGGGCAGTCAGCACTTCCTGAATGCGGATGATGCTCAGTTTTACCTTTTCAATCATGTGGCGCAGCATCATCGCCGGCATCATCGCTTCGGCCATGCCGGTGCACAGCAGCAAGACCGCCAGCCAGCGTACGGGTTCAAGGTCGTCGCGCCAGATCAGCCAGCAGCCCAGCCACAAAACAACGGCCAGCGTTGGCATCGGGCCAAGCATGGCCATTGAGAAACGGGCGGCGAAGCCCGCTTCTCGATACCAGTGCTTAAGCACATCAAGATAGGTGTTTAGCGCATTTTGGTAACGGCTGAAGGTCATCTGGCCACTGTCAAAGGTTCGCACTACCGGCATCGCCTGAACAAACTCGACTATGGCAGCGCTAACCTGTTCGCGGGCGCTGTTATAGCGCTTGACCATATGGATACGCTTGCGCAGAGCAAGGTTCAAGATGCCGAAGCCACAGATCAGTACTGCCAAAGTAGCTAAGGCTAAGCGCCAATCAAGCCAGAGCAAGACGATGAGCGTTGCTACGGGTGTGGCATAGGCGCGTGCATATAGCGGTGAACTGTCGGCAACAAATACATGAAGCGCCTTGACGTCGTCATGAATCACTTTGGTGAGTGCGCCGCCGCCCTCTTCCTGAACATAACCAAGTGGTGCGCTGGCCAAGCGCTCACTGAGCTGCATGCGCAGAATCCGCTCTAGCCTGAAAGCTGCGTAGTGGGAGTGGTTGAAAGCACCGAGCCGAGCCCAATAAGAGACGATGGTGCACAGCAAGACACCTGTTAGCGGCAACCACGGCCAGTGATTGGGCTGTTGCATCAAGGCATGAATGGTCAGGGCAAAGAGTGCCACCGTCATCAAGCCAGAGAGCGCCGACAAGGTCGAAAGTCCAAGGGCTATCCGAATCTGTCCACGCACGGGGTGCATGATGCTCCATGCGTTAAAGCGTCGCGTTGGTGCGCTGGTGATGGTTTTGGCTGTTGTCATCGAGACGCCTCATGTGAGGCGGTATGTGAAAGGAGTGTGACCATGAGAGCATCCTGTTGCTGGCTGGGTTCGAGATTCCTGTTGCGGGAGCCTGAGCCGGTGGGGATCCGTGGGTGATGGTACCCTTGCTGGCTTGATCAGTAAATGATAACTATTTGTATTGATGGGTTAGAGGCCGCCATCGGCAAGAACGCAGGCCCAGCGCTCTCAGGCCAATTGTTCATGCACATTGGCTTTGCCTCGACGCCAGTACACTGCAATGCGCATCGCTTCCGGCGGGTGCTGCTTGTTCTCCGTCAGCAGCGTGCGCAGTTTCATCATGGTTGATGATTCACCTGCGGCCCAGACGAACCCCTCACCTTGGGGCCAAGGCAATGCTGCGGTCGCCTCCAGCAATGCCTCATGGTCAGTTACCCACTGTATGTCCAAGGCTGAATCGCTATCGAACTGACGTCGATCTTCGGGGTGATCCACCTGAGCCAGCACTAAGATGCGCTGCCCAGAGGCTAGTTCGCTGATGCGGCGATGGATCGCTGGCAGTGCGGTGCTATCGCCAATCAACAGGTGCCAGTCATAGTCCATGGGAACAATCACCGAACCCCGAGGTCCGGCAATGATGGCCTCGTCGCCCACCTGAGCCTGCCGGGCCCAATTCGCTGCCATGCCATCGCCATGCAGCGCAAACTCGATCGTTAGCTCTCGGCGCAGCAGATCAACGTGACGAGGGGTGTAATCACGCATCAGGCTCTCGCCCCCAGGATCTTTGAACATGAATTTCACATGATCATCAAAGGAATCTGAGCGAAAGTCCGCCAGTGCATCACCAGTAAAGGTAATGCTGACAAAGCTAGGACTAAGTGGCGCGACGCGCGCGACCACGACCGGCCGATAGTGCAGGTCGTGCCGAATGCGCTGAATACGGGTGGGCTGGGAATTCATGGCAGGTGCCTCAAGGTAGGGGAATGTTGCTTAATCGGCGGGGCGTTGGGCTTGTGGTTCGGTGCGCAGTTGCGTTAACCACAGTGCGGTTACCAGCAGCAGCAGGCTGATGACGAGGTACGGAAGATGAGGATCGGCGCTGTAGATCAAGCTGCCGGTCAGTGGCCCCAACACCAACCCAAGCCCCTGCGCCGCCCCCAAGCTGCCAGCTGCTGCGCCTTGTTCGTGGGGCTCCACCGCGTCTGCCGCCCATGCGCTGAATGCGGGAAAGATCCAGCCCATGCCTGCGGCGGCGACAAAAAATGCCAGCCACAGTTGCCAGTCGTGTGCCACCCCGCAAACAGCCAGAAAACCCGCTGCAGCCCCCCAGGCACCGATGCGCAACAGCTTTAGCGGCGGCCATCCCAAATGGCGCACCAACAGTTGACTGGCGATCAGGGCGATACCGACCAACGTCAGGGCGATCCCCGCAACTCGGGCGGCTTCGGCTGGAGCGAGGTTTAACTGATCAAGCGCGAAAAACCCGACGGTGATTTGCGATATCGATACACAGAACATCGCGAGAAATGCGATCAGAAGTGGTTGCCGCAGACGATGATCGGCCAGACGAGGTGGCAGTTGAGGCTTGGCCGCAGGTTGTAACAGCGGCGGCATAAACCGCCACAGCAAAACGCTGCCGAGAAGCGGCAACAGGGACAGCATGTAAAGCGGTAGCGCCAAGCTGTATTGGCTCAGCCACGCGGCCAGTGCCGGCCCAATCACCATGCCTAGCGCATTGGCCGCGCCCAGACTGGCAATAGCCCCGGCTCTTTGGCCGGGTGCCACCTGGTCCGCAATCAACGCGTGGCCTGCTGCGGGCAATGCGGCATAGAACGCCCCCACCAATGCTCGGCCAATCAGTAACACGGTAAAGGTAATCAGAGCCGCAGGTAGAAGTTGCAGCGCCATACCGATAAACAGGCTCAAGGCCGCGTAACTAAGGGCTACGCCGGCGCTGCCTAACAGCAAAATGCGACGGCGACCATGGCGATCACTGGCAATTCCCCAAGCTCTGGCCAGTAGCAGCCAGAGCAGACCAGCGACCGTAACGGCCGTGCCTGCTTGCCATGGCGCCAGACCCAAGGTCCGGGCAATGGGACCAATCAGCGCGCCGAAGGCGGCCATGGCGATGGTCGCTGTGAGGTTGCACAGAAGCAGCGGCCGTAGATCGAAACGGGCAGCAGGTAATTGATCCTGCAGCGCGGGTGTTTGCTCTTGCATCAATGTTCCTACATGAGCCGAAGAGGTGAATGAGCTGCCGGGATCGCGACGCACGTCAGCAACCGGCCATACAGCAGGTTGTGATGAACCGTGAAAGCATGGCCTGAGCGCCATTCAAGGCTCAGCGTCGTGTTCAGCGTCAGGCTCGCGTGTCCATCTGCTTGCCAATCACTTAGTTCGGCTGCATCGAAGTAGAAGGGGTGGCCAAGCAGAGGGTAAAGCGCTTTGAACAGGCTTTCCTTGGCAGAGAATGCCAAGCTAACGATCCACCCCAGCGGAGCGTGAGCCCAGCGCTGGCGTTCTGCCAGGGTAAGAACCAGTGGCGCCAGCTGGTTGGCCTGTTCATCGCTGATCAGCTCTTCAACATCCACCCCCAAGCCACGGTAGCGATTGGACGTACCCACAAGCGCCAGCGCATGTCCATCACAGTGGCTGATCGCGCCGACGATTCCGGCCGGCCAGATGGGCGCGCGATCAGTTCTGCGTGCGGGCCAATGATAGCGTCCAGTGAGTCGGGCTAAGCCGCAGCCGGCACAGTGCCGGCCAGCAACATATTCAGCCTGGCGTCGTCGGCTGGCGCCGACCATTTGTAGCGGTAGTGAGGCAGGGAGGGGCGCAGTTTGTGGATCAAAACGGCAAGACACCAGATGGCAGTTAGCTAGCGGCTGCGACCATGGCCACAACTCCTGTACAGGGTAGTCTGTGGCCAGCATTTGCTGGTGATCGGTACTGCTCATATTACGCCGCCAGAGTCGCGCCACCGTCAATCACCAGATCTTGCAAGGTGATGTGACCGGCACTGGGCGAGGCGAGGAACAGAACGGCGGCGGCGATATCGTCGACTGTCGCCAGCTTGGCCAAAGGAATGCCCAGCTTGAACTGTGCAGGTATCCCCTGGATCAGCCGCTCCAGCCCCTGGGTATCGCCGCACATGGCGCGTAGCATTGGGGTATCGGTAGAGCCAGGCGACACCACATTGCAGCGAACCCCGTAAGGTGCCAGCTCAAGGCCCGCGCAATGGCTGAGGCTGATGAGCGCAGCCTTGGACGCGCCATAGGCCGCCATGCCGCTGCGCGGCACATGGGCAGCGTTGGAGGCCACGTTGATAATGACCCCAGAACGCTGCTGTTTAAACACCGGCAGCCATTGCTGCAGCAGCAGAAATGGGCCTGTCACATTGACATCCAGACAGGTTTGCCAATCTTCCAGTGGCGTGGCTTCAAGCTTGGCGATTCGCAGTACTCCGGCGGCATTGACCAGCACATCCAAACGTGGCCATTCCTGCTGCAGATGCCGACAGATTGCGGTGATTTGGCCGGGGACACGCAGATCCAGGGCCAGCAGGCGAAAGGGTGTTTCACCCGGCAGCGAATTGACATCAAGGCCAATGACCTCAGCTCCTTGGGTATGGAATGCCTCTGCAATGCGACGCCCGATACCACTGGCAGCGCCCGTGACCAGAACCCGTTGGTCGGCAAAATGACTCGTGTTCAAAGGGAAGAACCTTTTGTCTGGGTTAAGCGGCCTGAAGCTTTTGCTCGATCAACGCCAGCCAGCTGTTGATCGTTGGCGTACGCGCCAGTTCTTCGAATTTCAGAGCGATACCCTGGGCTTTGAGCTCTCCCGCCAGGGTCATCACCTGGATCGAATCCAGGCCGTAATAAATGAGGTTTTCGTCCAGATCGAGTTCCGAAACCCCCTCAACCAGTTGGCCGATGCGGCTCAATAGCCAATCGCGATTGAGGTGGCCAGCAGGCGTGGCCAATACCTGTTCGGTGGTAGTTACGCTGCCACAGCGCGAGGCAACGTAGTTCAAGGCCATCAGGTGATCGGTGGCCGAGAAATCGGCTAACGCATCGGCAACGAAGAACGGCTGGATATCGTTCATAAACGCATCCAATGCGGTGGTCATACAACCGATGTGTGCATAGATTCCACCGATAAGCAGTTGATCGCGCTGCCAGTCAGCCATCAGCTTCTTCAGGGGTGAACGCTGAAACGCGCTGTAGCGCCACTTTGTCAGTACCACGTCATTTGCGTCGGGCTGCAGCGCAGTAACAATCTGCTGGAGTTGCGGATCTGCCGCCGTCAGCCCAGGCCCCCACATGTCAGTGAGCAGAGCTCGCTCTGCGGGTGTCTGTTGGTGAGGTTGGGCGGTATACACCACCGGAATGTTGTGCTCTCGACACCAGCTAATCAGGCGCTGCAGATTGCCAATCAGGGCCCGGATCAGCTCGCTGTCATGCGCATAGAAGCGCAAAAAGTAGTCCTGCATATCGTGAACCAGCAGTACCGAACGGTGGGCTACTGGCCGCCAGTCGACACGGTTATCCGGCAGCTCATGTGGCAAAGGCATGCTGTAGTCGTTTAGCTGTGGAATAGTCATGGTGTTCCCTCACATTCGAATGGGTGAACGGCGAGTCGCTCGCGCAAGCTGTGCTTGTCGATCTTGCCGACGGCGGTTAGCGGCATGGTGGCGAGAAAATGGAAGTGATCCGGAAGTTTGTAAGCCGCAATCCCTAGCTCCAGAAGAAAACGGCGCAATAGCGGCGGTGAAGGTGACGGGTTTGAGCTAACCACAAAGGCGCAGCTCTTTTCGCCCAGCGCCGGATCTGACTGTGCGACCACTGCGGCTTGGGTGATCGCGGGGTGTTGCAGCAACAAGTGTTCGATCTCTTCGGCGGCGATCTTTTCACCACCACGGTTAATCTGATCCTTCATCCTACCGACGACTTTGACGTTGCCGTTTGCATCACGCAGTACCAGATCGCCCGAGTGGTAAAACCCCTCGTCATCAAAAACCCTTGCGTTGTGAGCCGGGCTTTTGAAATAACCGCAAAAGGTATAGGGGCCGCGTACAGCCAGTATGCCGCTGGTGCCGGTAGGGAGTTGTTGGCCCTGTTCATCGACGATGCGCACTTCATCATCGGGGCAGAGGGGGCGCCCCTGAGTGGTGAATATGACTTCGGGATCGTCATCCAGCCGGGTGTAGTTGACGAGCCCCTCAGCCATGCCAAACACCTGCTGCAGGGCACAGCCCAGTATCGAGGGAACTTGGCGCGCCTGAGCCTCGGCAAAACTGGCTCCACCGACCTGCAATAAACGCAGCGAGCGAAGGGCGGCGCGGTGGTTGGGGGCTGCTTGCAGCCATAGCGCCACTGCCGCCGGCACTAAAGCCGTCATGGTTACCGCATGGCGTTCAATCAAGGCAAAACAGGACAATGGTTCAGGACTACTGGCCATAACGACGCAGCCACCGGCGTGAAATACCCCCAGAGCGCCAGGAGAGCTGAGCGGAAAGTTATGACCGGCCGGCAAGGCGCACAGATAGCGGCTTTGCGGCGACAAGGCGCAGAGTTCAGCGCTGGCCCTGACGCTATAGTCGTAATCATTATGGGTGCGCGGGATCAGCTTGGGGGTCCCGGTGCTACCGCCAGAGAGTTGGAAGAAGGCGACGTCGCCAGCAGCTGTTGGCTGCCATTGGGGTGGATGGGCAACTGCGCTGTTAAGCCAATGTTCCAGACTGTGCTCAGACGCCCCCTCCCCGAGCAGCAGATGGTGGCGGAGTTCAGGATGCCGCTGCCGGAGCTTGCTGATAATGCGGTCATCGCTAAAGAGCTCGTGCGAGCGCGCCGCGATCAGCAATTTGGGTTGAACTTGATCCGCGTAGCCATAGAGCTCCAGCCGCCTATGGCTAAACAGCGCATTGACGGCCACGATCCCCGCCTTTAGCAAGGCAAAGAACACCGCATAGAATTCGGCGACATTGGATAGTTGTACCAGCGCCGTATCTCCAGGCCGCAGCCCTGAGGCGATAAGACGTGCAGCGAGATTGCCTGCTTGCTGATTCAACTCGGCGTAGCTGATCTCACGCTCACCGCAGATCACCGCTAAGGCATGGCCGCAAGTTGCAGCACGTTGCTCCAGTGAATGGGTGAGCGGCCGATCTAGCCAATAGCCACGACGTCGATAGCGGGAGGCCATCTTTCGGGGCCACTGGTGGTAGAGATGGGTCATACCACGACCTCTGGTTGGCTGGCCAAGGTGTCGCAGCTCAGGCCACAAGCCCGCAGCATGGTGCCGAGTTTGGCTTGTGTTTCCGCCCACTCTGCCGCTGGCTGCGAGGCAGCAACAATCCCAGCCCCGGCAAACAATCGGATCACGTCGCGGTCTACAACGCCGCAACGAATGGTCACCACCCATTCGCCATTACCTTGCGCGTCGCACCACCCCACCATGCCGGTGAACAAGCCTCGCTCAAAGGGCTCAACCAGGTTGATCAACTTATGCGCGCGCTCAGTTGGATAACCGCACACGGCAGGTGTTGGGTGCAGGTAGCAAGCGAGCTGCAGCGCATTGAGTTCTGGCTCAAGCAACACGCCCTTGGCCAAAGTTGATAGATGCCACAGCGTGGGCGTAGCAAGAAGTGATGGCTGTGCTGGAATCTCGAGCTGTCGACAGAGCGGCGCCAAAATCCGGCGCACGTCGTCAATAACCAGGCGGTGCTCATAGTGATCCTTGCTGGATGTCATGAGCTGCTTGGCTGCGAGGTTATCGTCATCGGCTTGCTTTTGCCTTTTGGCTGAGCCTGCCAGAGGATTGGACCAGATACGGTCTTCGCTTTTGCGTATCAATAGTTCCGGGCTGACACCGATCAGCTCTGCGCCACCGGGCATCGGGATACGGAATTGGTAACCATCGGGGTTCTGGGCCCGAAGGTTGGCCAGCAGGGTATCTACATCCACCGATGCCGCGAAATGCAGTTCGCGCATCACCGAGAGCACGGCTTTGCGAATGTCGCTGTGCTGGAAGTTGACGATGGCGTGTTCGACCACTTTCTGGAAGCCCTGCTCATCTGGGTAGCTGCGTTGCTCCAGCAGCTGCGGTAGCCACGGGTCTGCTGATTGAGCCGGATAGACCGCTGACTGTGGTTGCCATTCGCAGTGCTCAGGCAGATAGAGGCAGGAGGGCTCATTCATGTCAAAGGGAATGGCGCCCATGATGACGGGATTGTCGATGCCGGCTTTGCGAGCTTTGGCAAAAACGCTGAGTACTTCTTGTTGCAACGGGCTGCTTTTGCGATCGCCTCCGCGTGCCGGAAGGCTGATGGTTTCAGCGATCCCGCGGCCATGCAGCTCGCCATGGCCCGAGGTAAACAGCAAGTTAGTGTGGCTGCAGGATGCGTTAACGATGCCGGGTTGAGCTGTTGTCGTGCTGCCGCTCATGTTTACCTCCCTATAAATACAAATGAGAATGATTGTCGATATTATTTAATTGAGTATATTTGTCGTCGGTTGTCAATGGCGGTGAGGGAGCATGAACGAATTGACAGGGATGCAGGCGGCCTATTGGGTTGGACGCCAGGCCTCGGGCCCGCTGACGGGGGTGTCAGCGCACCTTTATGCTGAGTTCGATGGTTCAGCGATTGACGTGGGGCGCATGAGTCAGGCGGTTCGGCGGCTTTTTGCACGCCATGCCATGCTTCGTCTGCAGGTTGACGCTCAGGGCCAAGCGCATCGTCTGGCGCTGATGCCCTGGCATGAACTGCAACTGGATGATTGGCGAGCGCTTAGACGCCAACAGGTTGAAGCGCTGTTGCTAGCCACCAGACAGCGCATGGCTCATCAGCGCCTCGACCTCGCTGCTGGACGGGTCATCGAATGGCGGCTAAGCCTGCTGCCTGATGGACGTCAGCGCTTGCATGTCGATCTCGATATGATCGCGGTTGATCCGGGTAGCTTTCCGCTGTTGATGGACGAACTGGCCCGCTGTTACGAATCACCAACTGATGGCGATGAGGTTGCGCTCCCGGACTTTCTTGAGACCTGGGCCCAGCAACGGGTGAATGATGTTTATCTCCCCCTGCGCCAACGTGACCGACAGTGGTGGCTGGATCGCTTGCCCCAGATTGCCCCGGCTCCGCCGTTGCCATGGCTGCCGCCCGATGGTGAGCGAGCCGTGCGCAGCCAGCGCCTGTCCACGACTTTGACTGCAGCACAGCGCGAAGCGCTGACAACCCTGGCCCGTCAGCACCAGTTGACGCTGACGAACCTGTTATTGGCTCCTTTTGTCTGGCTGCTGGGCCGTTACTGCACGACAACCCACTTGCGCGTAACTGTGCCGGTTTTTCACCGGCCACTAACGCTACCTGTGCTGGGTGATTTCTCCGATCTGTTGGTGGTTAGTGGTGAATTCGCGCCGACAGACTCACCACTGACGCTTGCTCGTCGGCTGGCCGACGAGCTGTCCGGCCTGCTGTCCCACCGGCGCTACTCGGGCCTTGAGGTGATGCGTGAGCTGTCGCGGCAGCAGGGTGAAAGCGCGCGGTTCCCGGTGGTCTTTACCTCTGGTCTGAACCTGCCACAGGGCAACCTGTTTAGTGATCGGGTGGAACGAGCACTTGGCCGCATGTGTTGGACAACGTCTCAAGGGCCCAATGTGGCGTTGGATGCACAGGTCGTAGAACTCTACGGTGAGTTGCTGCTCAACTGGGATGTGCGCCTGGATGCGGTACCCAAAGCTTGGATCGAGGCGCTTTTTGCTGATTATGTCGATGCTCTGGGCGGGCTGGTGACTTGCCCGGCAGCGATGCATACCCCCCTCGCAGAGGCCTTTCCCGCCAAAGGCGCGGAGCCCTATCAAGCACGGCCCTTATCTGCGCTGCAGCGTGCCTATCTGTTGGGGCGCAGCGCTGAGGTAGCGCTGGGTGGTGTAGCGATGCAAGAGTTCCGTGAGTATGGCGGCCCGTTTGACGCGGAAACCCTGCACCAGCGGCTAGTCACCTTGATAAAACACCACGCCGCGCTGCGCACCTGCATTGATTACGAGCGGCTGCGCCAATATGTACTGCCGCCAGAAACAGCCGAGGACATTGCGCGTAGTTTGCGCGAGCTGGATTTGCGCTGCTGGCCAGTCGCTGATGCCCGGGCCCACCTCGGCCGTTTGCGCCAACAGTTCGCACATGAGATCAGCGATCTCCGTTCACCACCCTGGTCGCTATTACTGATCCACCTGCCGGAGGGCTGTGCTGAACCCGGCCAGTTGCTGTTTACCCGCTTTGACGCCCTGATCCTGGATGGCCACGGCATCGCCATGGTGTTGTCGCAGCTGCTGGCACCACAGCCGTTGCAGCTGCCGCAAGCCGGAGTGGTCGTTGTCAGGGGGGGCGGACCGGACCGAAGACTCGAGGACGGAGAGTACTGGCAGGCCAAGCTGGCCGCCGTTGAGGGTCCGCCACAGCTGCCGTGGCTGCAGCCGTTGGCCAACATTCGCCAGTCACGTTATCGCCGCCAATCGGTCAGTTTATCTGCCGCAGCGTTGCACGGTTTAACGCGTCTCGGCGCCGCTCACGGGCTGCTGCGAAATAGCCTGTTGGCGGCACTGATCCTCGACACCTTATGCCGCTGGAACGCGGGTGAAAGTCTGTGCGTGGCCTTGCCCGTGGCTGTGCCGCAGGCAACCGGCGAACTGACCAATCATTCCAGTTTTATTGCGCTGTGTTACCCGCGTGCGGGGGGGCTGCTACCGTGTGCTCGTCAACTGCAGAGTGATGTGCTCACCGCGCTGGAACACCTGGAATTTTCAGGGGTAGACCTTAGCCGCCAGCTGATGGCCCGTAACGGGGGGGATGGGCCCGCGCTGCCAGTGGTGTTGACCAACGGCATGGGCTGGCCGCGGTTGCCGCCCGGAGCGCCACAGCGTCAACAGGGTGGTTTAACGCAAACGCCGCATGTGGCGCTGGATATTCGCCTGATGCTGGATGAGGCAGGGGCATTACTGATCAGCACTGATTATGCCGAGCAAGCGCTTTCAGCCGACTGGGTGAGCACTTTTTTGGACACCGTAATCAGAGGGGGCCACGCCGTTTTAGCCCGGGGGGAATTGCAACTTGAAAGCTATGAGCTGCTCGATCTGAGCCACTACGGTACCAACCATCAGCCACTGCTGCTTGGCCCCGAGAATTACCTGCAGCGGCTAGCCACGCAGTTGTGGCAGGGAGATCCCCAACGCACGGCCGTGATCTGCAATGGGCGGCTGCTTTCCTATGGTCAGTTAGGGCAGCGCGTTGCTGCAGCCATCGTCGGTTTGCAGCAGCGGGGGGTGACTGTCGGCGACCTGGTCGCCATCTACTTACAACGCTCGCCTGAGCATTTGGTGGTGACGTTGGCATGTGCCCTGAGCGGCGTTATCTGGGTGCCTTTGGATGTGACATCGCCTGGGCCGCGTCTTGCTTACCTGTTAGAGAACTGCCGGCCACAACTGGTGGTTGCCGATGTCGCTATCAGCGGCTGGCCTGTTGTTCGCCCTGAGCAATTGCTGAACGATAACCCGGTTGGCGCCATTCCCATCAAGCTGGCGCAACTGGCGGCGCGAGGCTGTAGTGAGGCGCCGGCATACTGCCTCTACACCTCTGGCACCACCGGGCGCCCCAAGTGTGTCGTGCTCAACCATCTGGCCACTGATAACGTGGTGCGCTCGACCCACCAGGCATGGCGGATCTCGGCGGCTGACGTCTTTATCTCGGTGACCCCTCTGCACCATGACATGTCGCTGTTCGATATCTTTGGTGCCCTGAGCATGGGATCAGCGCTGGTCTTGCCAACGGCCAGCGAAGAGCGGGATGCGCTGGCTTGGAACCGCCTGGTGCGCGAGCATCACGTTACCTTGTGGTGCTCGGTGCCGGCCATTCTTGAGATGTTGCTGGCCAGCCAGCAGACAGAGTGCCTGCGTTCCCTGCGCCTGATCGCCCAAGGCGGGGATTACATCAAGCCGGCCGTGATAGCCGCATTACGGGAGCTGTTGCCGCAGTGCCAGCTCTACTCGCTGGGTGGGCCCACTGAAACCACCATCTGGAGCATCTGGCATCCACTGACGCCTGCTGATGTGGCTGCTATCCCTTATGGCCAACCCTTGCCGGGTAACGCTTATTACCTGCTGGATGAGCGTGGCGACCACTGCCCGTCGGGTGTGGTTGGGCGCATTTACACCAGTGGTATCAACGTGGCGCTGGGCTATCTGGAACAGGGGCAGCTGGTGCAGCATGATTTTGTGCAGATCAAGGATGAGCATGGCCGTTGGCTCAGGGCCTACCGCAGTGGCGATTTGGGACGTTATCGGCCAGATGGCACCTTGATGTTCTCGGGACGCACCAACGGCTATATCAAAATCCGTGGCGTGCGCGTGTCGTTACCGGATATCGAACATGAGCTGGCGGAGCACCCGGCTATTAGCCAGCTGCTGGTTGTCGACTACTTGCCGGCAGGCGCATCTGAACTGGCGCTCGGCGCCCTGTATGTCGGTGGTGAATTGACTGTTGCTGAGCTGCGCCAGTTTGCTCGCCAACAGCTACCGGGCTCTCATGTCCCAATCCAATATCTGCGGTTGCCAGCAGCATTACCGCTATCGGCCAATGGCAAGCCTGATCGTCATCAGGCCAGGGCGCTGTTGGCTGCCGGGCAAGTCACGCACAACACGGCGATATGCGGCGCCAACACGCTGGGCAAGCGGGTTCTTGCAATCTATTTGGAGGAACTCGGTACGCCTGCCCGCTTGGCAGTGGATGAACTCAGCCCATTTCTGGCGCTGGGTTTGCTGCCATCGCACCTGCCGCCCATTGCCAACCGCCTTAGGGTGAAATTGGGCGCTGAACTGAGTGTTAGCGCCCTGCTGCGGTGCCGTAATGCCCAACAGGTTGCCGCGCTGATCGCGCAGCATCCCGCCGCACACAAGGCGTGTCTGCTATGAGCGAGGAGATAACGAT
Organism: Gammaproteobacteria bacterium; assembly: GCA_017425245.1. Classification (GTDB taxonomy): domain Bacteria; phylum Pseudomonadota; class Gammaproteobacteria; order Enterobacterales; family Neiellaceae; genus RGIG665. The sequence goes on along the minus strand of JAFOOX010000052.1, from coordinate 23,303 downwards.
GATCTTTACCTTGATTGTGGTCGTCAGCGCGAGGATGGCCCTATGAGCACGACTACCTGCGACCAACCTTGGCTGCCGTTAACTCTGGCGCAGCTCGACTTCTGGGAAGAGTTCATGCTGCATCCGCACCGCCCGCTTTCCACCGTCGCTCACTGCTTGACCTTGCAGGGGGCTGTGGATGAGTTGGCATTGTTGCGGGCCATTGCCCAAACCGCGCGTGAAGCCGATATCCTCTCCGTGCGTTTTCATCTGGCCGAGCCACAGCTGTTACCCGCACAGCAATGTGATCCGCAACGAGCCCCCTTGCCGCTGTGGTTTGATCTGCGCGCAGAAAGTGATCCTTTGGCGGCGGCCAAACGGTTGATGCAGGCCGATATCGATGCCCAACTAACGTTGATCGGCAACAGTCTGGTCGAGCAATGGCTGATCTGCGTCGATGACTGTCAATACCTTTGGTACTTACGTGGCCACCACATCATCCTGGATGGCTATGCCATGGTGCTGATTGAGCAGCGCTGCGCCCAGCTATACACCTACTTTCTTGGCAAAGGCGCGGCTGGACAGCCTTTCCACCGCTTTGTTGACTTCATCGTCGAGGAACAGGCTTATCAACAGAGCCAGCGCTATCGTGACGATCAGCGGTATTGGCGGGACTATCTGGCTCAAGTGGAAGCGCTGCCGGTGCTTCGCAAGGATGCCGGCAACTATGGTGACGAAGGGGTGCATCTGGAGTGCCCACTACCCGCAACATTTGGGCCCTTATTGGCGCAGCTGGCATCCAGAGTCAGCGTTGGTTGGCCCGATCTGCTGGTGCTGCTATCTGGAGCTTACCTCTATTACCACACCCCCTTTCTGCGCCACGGGAATGAGCTGTCATTGTGGCTGCCATTTATGAGCCGTTGGGGCAGCGTCAGCGCATATCTGCCGGCCTTAATTGTGAACATTCTGCCACTGCACATTACCTGCGCGCCCCAAGAGAGCCTGGCTGATTACTTGCTGCGTTCGGCTCAGGTGCTGCGCCGCCAACGTGCACATGGTCGCTACCGGGTCGAGCAGATCGCGAGCGACATGGGCATTGGCAAAGGGCAGCGCTACTTTTTCTCACCGCTGGTTAATGTGCTGCCTTTTGATGAACCCATGTTTGATGGTTGTTCTGTGGCCCGTGAGGTGCTGGCGAGTGGGCCGGGAGACGGTTTCAACATTACTTACCGCGGCAGCAGCTCGGCTGCCGAACTAGTGCTGCATCTGGATGTGGATGCTGCCATGGCGGATCTGCCGACACTTGTTCGTCACCAGCAGCAGCTACTGGATTTTCTGGCGCGGGCACTGCAGCCACAGGCATTAATGCAGCCGTTGCACCAGCTGCTGCAGGCTGAGGGTTGATCCAGTACAGCTTCGGCTGATGATAATGGTTATCATTTTATGTAATCTGCTGCTGTTAGCGCATCGTTAACAGCAGTAGAGGGAGTGATGTTGATGGCTTATGCATGGTTAAAACGGTTGGCCGCTACGGCGTTCGTGAACCTATGTTTGGTCGGTGGGGCTATCGCTACTGACTGGCCACGCACGTTTACCAATGCTGATGGTAGCCAGACGGTCATCGCCGATATGCCCACGCGCATTCTGTCGACATCAGTCACAGTGACAGGCACGCTGCTGGCGATTGACGCGCCAGTTGTTGCCAGTGCTACTGCGGCCAATGGTCGCTATTTTGCGCAGTGGTCAGAGGTCGCGCAGGAGCGCGGCGTCAAAAAGCTCTGGCCAGCTGGCAGTGTCGATCTGGAGTTAGCTTATGTTCTGGCTCCGGATCTGATTGTGATTGCATCCGGTGGTGCTGATTCTGCTCTCGCCCAACGGGCAGAGCTGCAGCAGATCGCCCCGACCATTGTGGTCGATTATGGTGGCCAGACATGGCAATCGCTGGCTAAGTTGCTGGGAGAAGCGAGCGGTCTGGAACAACAGACCGCTCAGCATCTGGCCGCTTTCGATGCCTATGTGGCTCAATCCAAAGCCCAAATTCAGCCGCCCTCAGGCTTGGCCAACATCATCAGCTACAACGGCCCTGGCGCGCCCAATCCGGTGGCAACCGCCGATGGCGTACACGGGCAACTGCTTAAGGCCCTCGGCTTTGAACTCGAGGCGCCATCGCCGGAGTGGCAAGCCGGAACAACCGCAACCAACGATTTTGTCCGCTCCCAGTATGAGCACTTGACCCTGCTTAAAGCCCCGACGACGTTTCTGCTGGGCGTGGGAGAGGAGCGAGCTCAGGCTTTTTTGCGGGATCCCATGCTGGTTAATCTACCGGCGGTTAAAAATCGGCAAGTGTTTGGATTGGGTGAAAATTCATTCCGCGTCGATTACTTCAGTGCCCGCCAGATTGTCGATAACATCGTGCGCCGCTTTGGCTCGGCGGCAACCGCTGTATCGCTGTAACTGATGATCTCCTCGGTAGCAACCTCTCTGAAGTGCAGGCGGCTAGCGCCAGCTGGTGGCTACGTGCTGTTGTTGGTCTTGGGCCTGACATTGCTGTTTCTGCTCAGCCTCGCCAGCATCACGGTGGGCAGCCGGGGGCTGCCGTTGGCGACAGTCGCGGATGCCTTTTTCTCCTTTGATCCCGCGCGTAATGAACACTTGCTGCTACGTCATCTGCGGCTACCGCGGGCGTTACTGGCGGTGGTGGTGGGGGGCGCGCTAGGCATGGCCGGCGCCGTGATGCAGGCGTTAACCCGTAACCCGTTGGCCGATCCGGGGCTGCTTGGTGTTAACGCTGGCGCGACGCTGGCGATTGTTGTCGCGATTGCCGCCTGGGGGATAACCGATATGTCTGACTACATGTGGTTTGGCCTGCTTGGTGCCGCAGTCGCGGGCGCTGCGGTTTATCTGCTCGGCGGGGTGCGAAGTGGGCTGAATCCGGTGCGCCTGGTGCTGGCGGGTGCGGCGTTAAGCGTTGTGTTGTTGGCGCTGACCCAGATCATTACCGTCAATAGCGATGAAGTCATCTTTGACCAATTTCGCCATTGGGCGGTGGGATCTCTGCAGGGGCGCAGCTATGACGTGCTGGTACCGGCGGCGATCCTGATCTTGATTACTCTTGGTTGTGGTTTAGTTCTGTGCCGTGCTCTTGATGCGCTGAGCTTGGGGGACGATGTTGCCAAAGCCCTTGGTGTTAGTCCGCGCCGCGTGTGGTGCGCCTGCGCTGCTGTGGTCATTATCTTGTCGGGGGTTGCTACTGCAGCCGTGGGCCCGGTCAGCTTCATTGGTTTGGCTGCACCGCATTTGGCGCGGTTGTGGGTGGGCCCAGAACATCGCCGTCTACTCCCGTTATCGATGCTGATCTCCGCTTTGTTGATGCTTTCGGCAGATACACTTGGGCGAATGGTGGCGCACCCGGATGAAGTCGGTGTTGGCATCATGGTTGCCCTAATCGGTGGCCCTTTCTTTGTCGTTCTGGTACGCCGTTGGCGTCTGGTGCGCCCATGAACCATGGTCGCTACCGCGTATGGCACTGGCGCTCGTGGTCGGTGCGCTACGCCCCACCAGCCTTGCTTCTGGCCGCCTTACTCATGGTGCTCCTGTTGGTGATGGCGGCCTATGGTTTGACGGTGGGGTCCATGAGGGTGCCCTTGGCGGATGTCGTCGCGATTGTCATGGGCCACGACGAGAGCGGGCTTAGTGCCCGTATCGTTCTCGACATACGTTTGCCGCGCATTCTGGCCGCCATCTTCGTTGGCGCCGCACTCGGGGTGTCCGGTGCCATCTTTCAGTCGATCTCGCGTAACCCTTTGGGCTCTCCGGATTTGATCGGATTTACTACTGGGGCTGCAACCGGTGCGCTCACACTCATTCTCTTTTTCAGCCCAAGTGTATTGCAGATCACGCTCGCTGCGACCGTTGGTGGCTTGGCAACGGCATTAATTGTTTATCTATTCGCGCTTAAAGGAGGGGGCGGGGGTTATCGGCTGATCCTCATCGGTCTGGGCGTTGGATCGACGCTGAGCGCGGTCAATGGCTTGTTGTTGGTGCGCGGCGATTTGGATGACGCGCTCTGGGCCAACATCTGGCTGGCAGGCTCACTGAATGGCCGAACCTGGTCTCAGGTGTGGCCATTGATGCTGGGTGTGGTTGTGCTGGTCCCAGTGGTCTGCTTTGGCGCGAGAGCCCTGACACTCCTGGAGATGGGAGATGACATTGCTCGACAACTGGGCGTTCCAACCGAGCGGTTACGCTTGGGCATGATCATGTGCGCCGTCATCTTGGCTGCTCTCGCCACAGGGACCGCAGGGCCAATCGCCTTCATTGCCCTGGCGGCCCCCCAGCTTAGCCGCAGCCTGCTTCCTGGGGTCGCATTGCCCGTGCTCTGTTCCGCTTGCATGGGCGCTGGGTTGTTACTGTTGGCGGATCTGTTGATTCAGGCGTTGCCCTTGGCGGTTAGTGTCCCGGTCGGGCGCATGACAGGCATTGTCGGTGGACTTTACCTGCTATGGCTATTAACACGGCAGCGATAGCCCTGGAGGTGCCGTGCACCCATCACAATATGAGAATGATTGACATTTGCATCATGTGACAGTAGCGTTCTGACACTACCGTGACGCGGCCCAGATAGAGATGCCGCCAGTGCCATGATCTTGGCCAAACTCACCGGACAAAGGACCTAACACGCATAGCTAGCGAGGCGGCCAAGTAAGGCCATTTACCTCTCAGCCAGAGCAGGACTTGGTTGACCTCAGGAAGAAGGAGAGGTGTTGTGAGTTGTAAACGAGGCATGTGGTTTGAGACAACCCAGTTGTCATGCGCTATTGCGACGGTCCTGGCCGCAGGGCTGCTCAATCCGCTCAATGCGATTGCTGCCGAGAGTGCTCAGAGTGAGCATGAAGATGGTGAAGTAATCGAGTTACCCATGATCACTGTGACGGGAGAGCGCGTTTCCCGCACGCTGCAGGACACCAGCTCTAGTGTGGAAGTCTATGACAGTGAACGTATCGAAGCGTTGCCCAACGCAACTGATGTCCATGATCTGCTGACACTGACCCCTAATATGGTGGACACCGGCACCGGCAATGATCTGCCCTCGGTGCGAGGGGTTGATGGTTCAGGTCCTGCTCAGGGGGCTAACGCCTTTTTGAACGGCACCCGGCCACGTCTGAACTTATCGGTAGATGGTCGCTCACTGACTTACAACGAAATGGCGTTTGGCACACGTTCTCTGTGGGATGTCGACCAGGTAGAGATCTACCGCGGCGCGCAAAGCCATATTCAGGGGCGTAACGCCATCGCCGGTGCGGTCATTGTCAAAACCAACGACCCAACCTTCTATCAGGAAAGTGCCATTAAGGGCAGCTATGGCGAGCAGCAGAGCGGCCAGCTGGCCGCAATGGCGTCTGGACCGTTGGTAGACAATCAGCTGGCTTATCGGGTCAGTGTCGATCGACAGCAGCGTGAGAGCTTTGTTCGCTTGAATAGCTATGAGCCTGTCGGTGATCCGCGTGAGATTGAAACCACAACCGCACGGGCCAAGCTTCTTTACCGCCCAGCAGCCCTACCTGCATTCAACTCCATGTTGACCGTTGCTTACTACGACAGCCGGGCACCCCAGAATGAAGCGTTGAGCCCGCCGCCGCCATATTCAAACCCACGTTTTGATCCTCGCCGTCCCGTATTCGAGACTCAATCGACTAGTGGTATCTGGGACTTAGGCTGGCAGCAGTCGGCCAATATCAACTGGGAGAGCAAGCTGCTATATACCGATTTTGCCAATGATCGGCTGACCGCACTGACATTACCCTACGCCAATATTGATGGTGAAGAACTGCAGTTTGAGCCACTGATGCGCTTTCGCACAGACACTGACAGCCTGACCGGGCTCGTAGGTGGGCGTTTGTTCAGCAGTAGCCAAGATGAATTCGTCAATATTTTTGGTGGTAGTAGTTTTGACGACCAGACGGATACGTCGTCGGTCTTTGCTGAGTTGACCTATGCCTTAATGACCCACGTCGACCTGACCGTAGCTGCCCGCTATGAACAGGAAAAACGTGATCGCCAAGGGGGCAGTAGTACGGTTGCCATCGATTTTAATGAAACCTACTCGGCCTTTATGCCCAAATTGGATCTGGCCTGGAAACCGAGTGCTGCCCAGACTTACGGCATTATGACGGCACGGGGTTACAACGCTGGTGGTGCTGGCATGACGTTCGTCGCCCCGGTTATCAACTACACCTACGATGCTGAGTATGTCTGGAATTATGAGGTGTACACTCGCCAGCGGCTGGATAATGGCCGTGTTGAACTGACCGGAAATCTCTTCTACAACGACTATGACGACATGCAGTTGCCGTATTACCTCAGCCCAACCTCCACTATGATCCGCAATGCTGACAAGGCGGTGACTTATGGCTTGGAGCTGGGTGCCCGCTGGAAGCCGGTGTCGGCGATGGAGATTTATGCGAACGGCGGCTTATTGCGCACAGAGATCGAGAGCTTTGCCGACAGCGGCATTGAGGGCAATGAGATGGCTAGGTCACCCGGGTATACCACGTCTTTGGGATCACTTTATCAACTGACAGATGCGGTTGACATCGGCGGCAATGTCACTTTCTCAGATACCTACTTCTCCGCCATTGATAATGGTCCTCGCGGCAAAATCCCATCGTACTGGGTGGCGAACATGCAGCTAGGTTATAACTTCAGCTATGGTCGCGCAGTGCTTTATGCGGAGAACCTCTTTGATTCGGATGACAACATCATGGTTATTGCCAACGATGTAACCTCACCGATTATCCAGCGCCCACGCCTAATCGGCGCGTCGGTTGAGCTGATGTTCTGAGACAAGGGGCAGAGCCAATGTCCGGCTCTGCCGTTTTTCCGACAACGATCAAGGATGAAACATGGCACTGATGCAGCAACAAATACGGCAGCTGCTGGCAACCATGCCAGGATTGGATGACGGTGCTTTCTCTGACTGTGCCAATCTGATCGAGTACGGCCTTCATTCAATGTCTTTGTTGCAACTGATAGGGCCGTTGTCAGGGTTGGCCGGTGGTCATATTGATTACGCCGAATTAGCCAGCAATCCAACAATTGATTCCTGGGCACGGCTTGTTGAGGAGCGCCGGTGGCAGGCAAAACACAGCTTGATTTTTAGCCGTGAATGAATTGCGGCATAGACCGCTATCGAGGGGGGAACCATGACGGAAAATTGGGATAGTGGCCAGCTGTTGTGCACAACGGAGGTGAGTTTGCCCGAGGCCAAGGCTGGCCCCGCTGCTACTGGTGATCGCATGCCGTTAACAGAACAGGAACAACGGTTGTGGCTGCAGCAGGTGCAACACCCTGAGACCCCCTTTTCTTGTGGCTTTGCTTTGCGGCTGCAAGGGATCCTTGATGCTGTTCGCTTGCAGCAAGCTTGGCTCCAGGTGCTGGACTGCTTAACGGAGTTAACCTTGGTCTATCGCTTGGACGATGACGGTCATTTGAGACGCGCACAGGTATCCCAAGCGGGAACGGAATTCCAGATTAGCCATCATGACAGCTATGATCAGGCGCTTGATGTGTTGCTTGAGCGCCAGGGCTGGCCTTGGGATCTGGAAAGCCAACCACCTTATCGCCTGCAGCTTATGCTGCTGCCTCAGGATGAAGCACTCCTTAACGTCGATTTACACCTGATTCTCGCGCACCGGCTAACCTGGGCGACATTACTGACCAGCCTGAGCAGTGGTTACAACGGTGTTGCCTCGTTAGGCCAAGTGCTGCCAAACCAAGATAAGGCGCCGCTATGGATTGATCCTGGCTCGCCGCTTCGCTGTGTGCAGCGGCCGGCCGCTCATTTGCCCATTCACATCTGGAATGGGGCCACGGCTGGCGGGCCAGAGCGAGGCAGCAACTGCATCGGCACCCGGCTTGATCGCAGTGCCCTGCAGCATCCTTCCTTAACAACTGCTGGTGCCACCACCACACTTATGGCCCGGCTGTCGGTGCTGTGGGGGCAATGGCTGGCCACGGCCGAAGCGGCGGAGCACGTTACGCTGATGGTGCTAGAGCGAGGTATCGCCCCGGGTTTGCCAATAGACGATGGTCAAGTGCGCTGCTTGGGGATGGCCACAAGCCAAGATGTCATCTCGGCTGCTGATGCCTTACTTCTCCAGCCATCGTCAGCACCATGCCAGGATGGTGGTTTGAGCGTCGTCATTACATGGCTTGAGGCGGTGCAGTGTTATCTGCCATTAGCGGGCCTTATTGTCCGTCACCAACCGCGGCCTAGTTTTGTTGCCGAGGATAGCCTGCAGCTCGCTATCGGGCTGAACGATGCTCAGGTGCAGCTGCAACTGATGGTGGGATCTCAGCTGTCGCCAGCCGCTGTGGGCTGGCTTCTGGAGTGCTTTGTTGCTCATCTTGGCGGCTCGCCGCTGACCATTGCCGATATCGTCCTGCCGCAGGCCATGCCAGAGCCGCCTCAGCAGGTGCAAGAGCCGGGCGCTCAGCAGCACATAGAGCGAGCCATTATCGAGGAGTTTCGCCTCGCATTAGGTGTGGCGGATCTGGATGCCGATCAGGATTTCTTTGACGCTGGTGGCCACTCACTGATCGCTACCCGCGTGATCGGGAGACTGCTGGCGCTGCACGGCATTGAAGTGCGTTTTAACGATCTGTTTGCCAACCCAACTGCTGCCGCGCTCGCCAAACAGGCACGCTTGGTTGATCAACCCTCGACCCAAGCCGAACCACAACCCCAATCGTTGTTGACTACTGCGCCGCTGTCACTTGCCCAGCATTCACTGTGGAAGGTCTATGCGGCGTTGGGGTTTGGCGAGATCTTCAATATTCCTTTTGCGCTGCGTTTTATCGATCCTGTGGACGAACATGTCTTTCAACAGGCGTTTCTCGACTTGCTGGTGCGCCACACGATCTTGCGCAGCCATTTCTATGTCGTCGACGACGAACCAAGGCAACGAGTCGTCCCGGTTAGTGAACTGGAGCGCTATCACTGGTTCTGGTTTTCTGCAGATGACCCTGCTCACAGCCGCCAGCATGAGGCACAGTATCGTTTTGATCTGGCTGAGGAGCTACCTCTTAGGGTGCGTTTTATGCGCGATCACAGCAGTGGCCAGCAGCTGTTGTCGTTGCTGTTTCATCACATTGTGCTGGATGAATGGTCGGTCAATTTGTTGATCGATGAGTTGTGCCACGCCTATCGCCAACGCCAAATGAGGGCGCTGCCACTGTGGTGTAACCAGCCCCGCCCATTTCACGAGTTCGCGCGTCAGCAGCGACAGAACGGTATCGATCCACAAAAACTGGGTTACTGGATATCGCGGTTGCAGGGAACACGCAAGGCCAAGTCGCTCTTTGGCGACGAGCCAGATGGCGATCAAACGTCCTCCAGCTCCATCAACGCAGAGGGTGGCTGGGTGGAAATTCGCCTTTCGCCTGCGACCATCACCGGCCTTTATGCTCTGGCCAAGGGTCAGGGGGCATCGTTGTTCAATGTCGCTTATGCCTGCATTGCCTCAGCGTTGTGCCAGCAAGGGGGCTTGCCCGAGCTGGTGATCGGCACATCAGCCTCTGGCCGCAATGATCCTGCTTTCTTCGATACTGTGGGCTATTTCACCACGGTCGTGGCTCATAAGGTTCAGTGTAACCAAGCTATGACCGTCTCTGAGCTGGTCACGCAGGTCAAAAACACGATCAACGATTCGATGCCCTATACCGATATCCCCATCGACCTGGTGGAGGAAGCCTTGCTACCCGGCGGCCTAAAGGGGGGAGAGCATCTCTTTGAGGTGTTTATCCAGATCCACGCCAAAAACAAGCTAAATGGTGCCATTGAGCTGGCTGATGGCCAGAAGATCCGCTTCTGCCAAGTCGATCCAGAGAAGAGCGAATCGTTACTTGGGCTGCAGTTTGAAGTCATGGAAGAGCTGGTTGATGGTGAGCGTGATATCCGGGTGCTCATGAGCTACCGCTCAGATCACTACCGTCCATGCCATGTCGAGCGGCTGCAGCAAGCGCTGCAAAGAGCCTTCGCTGCTTTTGCCACACGGCCAGCGGATAGTTCCTTGGCAGAACTGTGGTGTGTATGGGAGAGCGCATGATGTTGCTTGATCATGAGTTCAGCCCCCGCCAATCTGCGCGACTGCGGGGGGAAAGACTGACGCTGGCCTATGATGGGCGAACTGTGTGCGATGGGCTGTCTGTTGCCATTCCCGATGGCTGCTTCACCGCGATCATCGGCCCCAATGGCTGTGGTAAATCGACGCTACTACGCAGCTTGTGCCGTCTGTTACGTCCACAGGCCGGCCAAGTCTGGCTGGATGGTCAGGCGATCCACCAGCTGCCGACCCGTGAAGTGGCCACCAAACTCGGGTTATTGCCGCAAGCTGCCCAGGCACCCGCCGGTATTCTGGTTGCCGATCTGGTCGCGCGTGGGCGCTATCCTCATCACAGCCTGTTTCGCCAATGGAGCCATGAGGATGCGCTCGCTGTAAAGCAGGCCATGGCGGCCACAGGGGTCACTGAGCTTGCTGACCGTGAAGTGGATCAGTTGTCTGGCGGCCAGCGCCAGAGGGTATGGATAGCGCTGGTGTTAGCGCAGCAAACGCCTTGGCTATTGCTGGATGAGCCCACCACCTTTTTAGACATCGCTCACCAGATCGAATTGCTGGAGTTGTTTTGCACACTGAACCGGCAAGGGGGACGTACCCTAGTCGCAGTACTCCACGATTTGAATCAGGCATGCCGTTACGCTGACCACCTGATCGTGATGGCCAATGGCCAGATTCTGGCTGAAGGCGCGCCACATACCTTGATGAGTGCAGAACTTGTGGCCGAAGTGTTTGGCCTTGAGTGCATCATTATTGATGATCCGGTCAGTCATACTCCTCTTATCATTCCACGCCGCCACTCCCTAAGCGCTGAGCTTGCGCCTTTGAACGGCCCAAAAACCAGAGGTGCTTAACTTTGATCCAAGGCTAACCGTCGATCGCCTTGGCAGCTTGGCATTGCATATCTATGGCGTGACCTTCATTAGCGTGCTGTTCGTGGCTGTTGGTAGTGCCTTCCGTATGGGCTGGCTCTATTGACGCACTCCAGAACGGCGACAGCTCTGTTCAGAGCGAAGCCATTGGGGATGTCGCAAATGAAAAACCACTACATCTTGATCAAAATCATTTTCGTGACACTATATCTAGCGACTGATGGTTCCCCACCCTGGGGATGAAAAGGGAATCCGGTGCGACGCCAGGCGTCCAGGCCGGAGCTGCCCCCGCAACTGTAAACGGCGAATCAGGCTTCTTTACTGCCACTGGGAAACCGGGAAGGCGAAGCCAGATGATTGACCTGACGGTCATCAGCCGTGAGCCAGGAGACCTGCCGCCAGCGCGTGCCTGCAAGGCACAACAACCATGACAACCATCGGGCGGGGTGATCCGGTGTGTGATCCAGCATCTGGCGCTGGCCCTGCCCGTATGGCGGCCCAGCCCGTGCTGTGTCATCCCTTCCCCTGCCTTGTCGCCAACTTAAGGAGACGACAAGGTGAATATGCAGACGCTTCAGGTCACCAAGCGTGACGGCCGCAGCCAGGCCATCGACCTCGACAAGATCCACCGGGTACTGAGCTGGGCCGCCAGCGGCCTTAACAATGTCTCAGTGTCGCAAGTGGAGCTGCACGCCCAGTTGCAGTTTCACCCCGGCATCAGCACCAGTGACATCCATGAGACCCTGATCAAATCAGCCGCCGATCTGATCAGCGAACAGACCCCCGACTACCAATATCTGGCAGCGCGGCTGGCGATCTTCCATCTGCGCAAAAAAGCCTATGGCCAATACCAGCCCCCCGCCCTGTTTGACCATGTAACCCGTATGGTGGCCGATGGCTGGTATGACCCACAGCTACTGAAGGACTACAGCCACAGCGACTGGCTGACCCTCGATAGCGTCATTGACCACGATCGTGACCTGCGTTTTGCCTATGCCGCAGTCAAGCAGCTGGAGGGCAAATACCTGGTGCAGGACCGGGTGACGGGCCAGTGCCATGAAACGCCGCAATTTCTGTTTGTGCTGATTGGCGCCTGCCTGTTCGCCCATTACCCCAAGGCTGAACGGCTCGACTATGTGCGCCGCTTCTACGATGCGGTGTCGCTGTTCAAGCTGTCGCTGCCGACGCCGATCATGGCCGGGGTGCGCACCCCCACCCGCCAGTTCAGCTCCTGCGTGCTCATCGAGTGCGGCGATTCGCTTGATTCGATCACCGCCACCACCAGCGCCATCATCAATTACGTTTCCCAACGCGCCGGTATTGGCATCAATGCCGGGCGCATTCGCGCCCTGGGCTCGCCCATTCGCGGTGGCGAGGCCTTCCACACCGGCTGCATTCCCTTCTACAAGCTGTTTCAAACGGCGGTGAAATGCTGCTCGCAGGGCGGTGTGCGCGGCGGTGCCGCCACTTTGTTCTACCCGCTATGGCACCTGGAGGCCCAGTCACTGTTGGTGCTGAAAAACAACCGTGGGGTCGAAGAAAACCGCGTGCGCCATATCGATTACGGGGTGCAGGTGAACAAGCTGATGTACCAGCGCTTGATCAGCAACGGCACCATCAGCCTGTTCTGCCCCAGCGATGTGCCCGGCCTGTATGAGGCCTTCTTTGCCGATCAGCCGCGCTTCGAACAGCTTTACTGCGCCGCCGAGGCCAACCCGGCGATCCGCAAGGTGCAGGTAAAGGCGGTGGAGCTGTTCTCAAGCCTGATGCAGGAGCGCGCCTCCACCGGCCGCATCTACATCCAGAATGTCGATCTGTGCAACGACCATGGCCCCTTTGATCCGGCCAAGGCACCGATCCGCCAGTCGAACCTGTGCATGGAGATCGCCCTGCCCACCGCCCCGCTCACCAGCAACCCGGCTGAAGGGGAGATCGCCCTTTGTACCCTGGCTGCCTTTAACCTGGGCGCCATCGACTCGCTGGCCGAGCTGGAGCCGCTGGCGGACCTGATCGTCCGCGCCCTCGACAGCCTGCTCGATTACCAGAACTACCCGGTGCTGGCCGCCGAACAGGCCGCCAAAACACGGCGCAACCTCGGTGTTGGGGTGATCAACTACGCCTACTATCTGGCCAAAAACGGTTGTAGTTACAGCGATCCGGCCGCGTTAGCCCTGACTCACCGCACCTTCGAGACGCTGCAGTACGCCCTGCTCAAGGCCTCTAACCAGCTGGCGGCGGAACTGGGCCGTTGCAGCGCTTTTGATGACACCCGCTATGCCCAAGGGGTGCTGCCGATCGACCGCTACAAGCGTGATCTCGACGCCCTGTGCGTCGAGCCGCTGGCCTGCGACTGGGAGAGCCTGCGCACCGCTATCGCCCGCCATGGCCTGCGCCACTCTACCCTCAGCGCGCTGATGCCATCAGAAACCTCATCGCAGATCAGTAACGCGACCAACGGCATAGAGCCACCACGGGCGCTGGTCAGTGTCAAAGCATCCAAGGATGGCATTCTCAAACAGGTGGTGCCGGAGGTGGCCGAGTTGGGCGCACGCTACCAGCTGCTGTGGCAGCTTGAGGGCAACGAGGATTACCTCAATCTGGTGGCAGTGATGCAGAAGTTTATCGACCAGTCGATCTCGGCCAACACCCACTACGATCCGGCCCGCTTTGCCGAGGGCAAAGTGCCGATGCAGCAGCTGCTCAAGGATCTGCTGCGCGCCTACAAGCTGGGGGTCAAAACCCTCTACTACCACGTCACCCGCGATGGCGCCAAAGCCAGCCACAGCGAAGAACCCGTGGCCGCCGCCAGCAGTGACAACCAGTGTGAAAGCGGCGCCTGCGCCATCTAAGGGGAACCGCCATGACCTATCAGTGCTTTAACCAGCGCGCTTTCGCCACCTTCAAGCAGCCGCTGTTTTTCGGCGAGCATGTCAATGTGTCGCGCTACGACCGCCAGAAATACCCGATCTTCGAGCAGCTGATCGAAAAGCAGCTGTCGTTCTTCTGGCGGCCGGAAGAGGTGGATCTGTCGGGCGATCGTGCCGACTTTGCCCAGCTGCCAGCGCATGAGCAGCATATTTTTATCTCCAACCTCAAATACCAGACGCTGCTCGACAGCATTCAGGGGCGCTCGCCCAATGTCGCCCTGCTGCCGCTGGTGTCGCTGCCCGAACTGGAAACCTGGATCGAGACCTGGGCGTTTTCGGAGACCATCCACTCGCGCTCTTACACCCACATCATCCGCAATATCATCCCCGAGCCGGGGGCAGTGTTTGACGACATCATCAACAACCCGGCGATTGTCGAGCGGGCGGTGAGCGTATCGGCCGATTACGACCGGCTGATCCTGCTCGGCCAGCTCTACAGCAGCCAGGGTGAGGGGTTTTATCAGGTGGCAGGCGAGCGGCTGGAGGTCAACTTAAGTGCGCTCAAGCGCCAGCTCTACTTGACCCTGGCCTCAGTCAATGTGCTCGAGGCGATCCGCTTTTATGTCAGCTTTGCCTGCAGTTTTGCCTTTGCCGAGCGCGGCAAAATGGAGGGCAACGCCAAGATCATCAAGCTGATCGCCCGCGATGAAGCGCTGCACCTGACCGGTACCCAGCACCTGCTCAAACTACTGGCCAAGGGCGATGATGACCCCGAGATGGCCATCATCGCCAAAGCCTGCGAACCAGAGCTGATCGCCCGCTTTGCACAAGCGGCCGAACAGGAAAAGGCCTGGGCCAGTTACCTGTTCCGTGATGGCTCGATGATCGGCTTAAACCGCGACATTCTCAGCCAATATGTCGATTACATCAGCAACCACAACCTGCAGGCGCTGGGGTTACCGCCGCTGACGCCAGCACGCCCCAACCCGCTGCCGTGGATGGACAGCTGGCTCAACAGCGACCATGTGCAGGTGGCACCGCAGGAGGTGGAGGTCAGCTCCTATCTGGTGGGCGCCATTGATGCCGACGTGAATCTGGCTGAGCTGGAAGCCTTCGAGCTGTGACTAACACCATGCAACCCGCGGCCAAGGCTGGCGAGCAGCCGGGGGCGGCCACCAGCCGCCCACCGTTGCCGGCGATCACTGTTGCACTGCCGGCCAGCCGTTACTGCTTTGTGCCCCGCCAGCCCAACCTGCTCGATGCGCTGCGCAGCGAGGGGTTCGACTTGCCCTTTCAGTGCCGTGCCGGTTATTGCGGCCGCTGCCGGGTGCAGCTGTGCCAGGGCGAAGTGCGCTATCGCCAGCAGCCGCTGGCCTGGCTCAACCCCGGCGAGATCTTGCCCTGCTGCTGTACCGCCAGCAGCGACCTTACCCTGCAGCTACCGGAGGCCGTGGTTGCTACCGGCAGCTGGCGGGATTAGCGGGTAAAGCCGCAGTGCTATCTGCGCTAAGCGGCGGGCTGTAGCAGTTGTTCCCGCAGCTGGCGGGCGGCGGAGAGCATGTTGGCCAATGCTGCTTCGGTTTCAGCCCAATTCCGGGTTTTGAGCCCGCAATCCGGGTTCACCCACAAGCGCTCGACCGGCAGCACTTCGAGCGCCTTTTTCAACAGCGCCACCATCTCGGCCACATCCGGAATGCGTGGCGAGTGGATGTCATAAACACCAGGGCCAATTTCGCCCGGGTAGGCAAACTCACCAAAGCCGGTCAGTAGCGCCATCTGCGAGCGACTGGTTTCAATGGTGATCACATCGGCATCCAGTGCGGCGATCGCCGGCAGGATGTCGTTGAATTCGGAATAGCACATATGGGTGTGGATCTGGGTGCTGTTGCCCACCCCACTGGCCGCCACCCGAAATGCCCGCCCGGCCCAATCCAGATAGTGCTGCCACTGGCTCTTGCGTAGCGGTAACCCTTCGCGCAGTGCCGGTTCATCAATCTGAATAATGGCAATGCCCGCCTGTTCCAGATCCACGACTTCATCGCGGATCGCCAATGCCACCTGCAACGCAGTGGTGGCGCGGCTCTGATCATCCCGCACAAAAGACCACTGCAGCATGGTGATGGGGCCGGTGAGCATGCCTTTGACCGGCTTGCTGGTCAGGCTTTGGGCATAGCGCGCCCAATCAACGGTCATCGCCTGGGGGCGAGCGATATCACCATAGATAATCGGCGGCTTAACGCAGCGCGATCCGTACGACTGCACCCAGCCATTGGCGGTGAACAGATAGCCCTGCAGCTGTTCGCCGAAGTACTCCACCATATCGTTACGTTCCGCTTCACCATGCACCAGCACATCCAGCCCCAGCGCCAGTTGGCGTTCTACCGCGTGGCTGATCTCACGGGCCATCAGCTGGTTGTACTCAGCGATGGTCAGCTCGCCGCGCCGCCAGGCGGCACGAGCCGTACGGATCTCGGCCGTTTGTGGAAAGGAGCCAATGGTGGTGGTGGGCAGCAGTGGCAACTGCAATTGCTGACGCTGCAGTGCTAACCGTTGGCGCAGGGGTAACGGGCGTTGATCGGCATTGGCCGGCATAGCCTGCAAGCGCGCCTGAACCTCGGCTCGCTGCACTCGGGGGCTGCTACGACGGGCTGCCAGGGCTGCGCTGTTGGCTGCCAGAGCATCGCTCACCCGCTGCGGCCCGTTGCTCAGCGCTTCGCGCAGTACCGCCAGCTCGTCGAGCTTTTCACTGGCAAAGGCCAACCACGGCAGCACCTCGGGGTCCAACTCCATCTCCAGGCTGAGGCTGTAGGGCACATGCAGCAGCGAGCAGGAGGGGGCCAGCCACAACGCACCGCCGCGTAGCTCGCGCAGCTTGGTCAAGCGCGCCAGCGCCGCAGCCAGATCCGTACGCCAGATATTGCGACCATCGACAATCCCCACCGACAGCACCCGCTGCGATGGCAAGTGACGCGCCACCTGCTCCAGTTCATCGGCACCGCGCACACCATCGACATGCAGCCCAGCGACTGGCAGCGCGCAGGCGATCTCAAGATTGGCGGCCAAGGGGCCAAAGTAGTTGGCCACCAGCAGTGACACCGGGGCACTGGCGAGCTGGTTATAGGCCGGCACAAACGCCTGCCGCCAGTGTTCGGCCAGATCCAGGCTGAGGATCGGTTCATCCAGTTGCACCAGGCTGACCCCGGCATCGGCCAGCAGGGGCAGCAGCCGCCGGTATTGCGCCAATAGCTGTGGCAGCAAACTCAAGCGATCAAAGTCTGCTTGTTTCTCTTTGCCCAACCACAGCAGGGTGAGCGGCCCCACCAGCACCACCTTGACGTTGTGGCCCAGCGCTTTGGCTTCGGCTACCTCCGCCAGCAGGCGTTCACTGTGCAAGCTAAAGCAGGTGTCTGGATGATACTCAGGCACCAGATAGTGGTAGTTGGTATCAAACCATTTGGTCATCTCCAACGGTGGCTGGCCGTCACGGCTCAAGGCACCGCCACAGCCAGCATCATCCGCTTTGCCCCGGGGGACGACACCGCGTGCCAGTTGGAAATAGCGGCTCAGCTCATCGTGCTGCGGACCAAAGCGGAAGCGGGCCGGGGCGCAGCCAAACAGCTGAATGTGGTTGAGGATCTGGTCATAAAACGCGAAGTCGCCGACCGTCACCCAGTCAAGGCCCGCATCTCGCTGCTCGGCCCAGTGGCGAGCGCGCAACTCGCGGCCGCAGGCCTCCAGTGCGGCGCCGTCGCTGTCACCTCGCCAGTAACTTTCCACCGCTTTTTTCAGTTCACGGTGGGCACCGATACGCGGAAAACCCAGGGTATGAATGTTGGTCAGGCTCATCTGTGGTGCTCCAGCAATGGCAGGTTTGTGGTTGCCATGATGGAAGGGGATTTAATATGATCAAAACGAAAGGTTTTGCCGATTACTATGAGCGATATTCATAAAGGAGCCGCATGGCCCAGCCCATTCTGGAAGTCCGCCATCTGCGCACGCTGACTGCACTTCGCGATACCGGCAGCCTGTCGCGTGCCGGCATGTTGCTCAACCTCACCCAGTCGGCGCTGTCGCATCAGTTAAAAGCGCTGGAAGATCACTTCGGCTTGCCCCTGTTCACCCGTAAGTCGACGCCATTGCAGTTTTCGCCTGCTGGCCTGCGCCTGCTGCAACTGGCTGACAGCGTGCTGCCGCAGTTGGCCAGCGCCCAGCGTGACATCAACCGTCTGGCCCAAGGCAGCAGCGGCAGCCTGCGCATTGCCGTGGAGTGCCACACCTGCTTCGACTGGTTGATGCCGGCCATGGACCAGTTTCGTGAGCGCTGGCCAGAGGTAGAGCTGGATATTGTCTCCGGCTTTCACCCCGATCCTGTGGCCTTGCTCCACCAGCAACGGGCCGATATGGCGATTGTCTCGGCGGTGGATGAGGGCGAAGCTGTCGCTATTCATCCGCTGTTCGAGTTCGAGATTGTCGCCCTGCTCGCCAATAACCACCGCCTCTGTGCCCAAGAACGGCTACAACCGAGCGACTTTGTCGATGAAACCCTGATCAGCTACGCCGTACCCGATGAGATGCTCGATCTGGTGCGGCAACTGCTGGCCCCGGCAGGGATCCGCCCAGCCCGGCGCACCACTGAACTGACCATCGCCCTGTTGCAGCTGGTAGCCAGCGGCCGTGGTATTGCCGCCCTGCCATTATGGGCGGTGCACAGCTATCTGCAGCGAGGCTACATCAGCGCCCGACCCATCGCTGATGGCCTGACCGGGCGGCTGTATGCCACAACATTGGAGGGACCAACCCCGCGCCCCTATCTGGCCGACTTTGTCGACATCATCCGCGCCAGCTGCTTTGTCAGCCTGCCGGATATCCGTTTGCTATAGAGCATTGGGCAGTGATTTCTGCTGGGCCAAGGTGAAGCTCAGTTCATTCGGCACTTACTCGGCGGTGTGCTACGCCTGCGTAGCGAGGCGGGGGCAGACGGCGACAGCGCCACCCCGACCAACCGATAACATGCTCCGATCACCGAATAACATGAGGCCGCAAAAGTGGTCGGCATGGATGAAAATACGCACCGACCAGCAGCGGTGAGGCAAATGGCCGGTTCCAGCGGGTGATCACCTCATCATCACTCAGTGACGCTGCTCGCTTGGTATCCAGCCGCACCACCAGATGGTAGTGGTTGGCCATCACCGCATAAGCGCCCAGGTTGATGGTGAAGATCTCCGCCAACAGCGCCAGCCGTTCCAGCACCCACGCCTTGCGGTGGCTGTAGTCGTTGCCGGTCAGGCGGTCTTCACTGCACAGGAATGCCCGCCGCACGCAGCGGCAAACGCAGTGATTGACCGATATGGAGAATGGCGTGGCAGCAGGGCAAACAAGCTCAGAGCGGGGGCGGGTCATGGGCTTCCTCCGTGAAGCGCAATCAGAGCCTGTTCAGCTTAGCCGCTGGTTGGTTTTTGGTCAGGTAAGGTGGATGTCCTTTTAGCCGGTGGGGGTGATCAACGGCTCGTCGGCAACATTGGGTTCGGCCTCGATCACTAACGATTTGACGGTTGGCCGGGATGTCGTGGCGCGCAACCTGAGCCTGACCGGCAACCTGACGATGCAGCCGGGCTCCACCCTGAACGCTGGCAACGGCCGCCTCCAGTCTTTGGTTGTCAGCGGAACATCCACGCTCAATAACCTGACCGTCAGCAACGATATGTCCATCGGTGGTCAGCTCACTGCCGGCGGCCTGGTGTCGAACGGCAATGCTCACATCAAGGGCAACGCGCTGGTGGACGGTGACCTGACCGTCGTGGGCCTCAGCACCATGAGCGGTGTGCGGGTGGGCGGAGCACAAGTCATCGGCGCTGATGGAACCCTGTACCAGGGCGGCATCAAGATCAGCGACCTTTTCCTGGGCAAGACCGCCAAGGCTGCAGACGCTGATCTGCTCGATGGCATCGACAGCGGCAGCTTTGCCCGCCGGGATGCGCCAAATACCTTTACCGGTAGCAACGTCTTCAACAGCCGCACAGACCTGAACGGCGGAACTTACGCCGGCAACAAGATGGTGATCAGCGGCGACGGCAACACCCTCTACGAGGGTGGCGTTTCGCTTTCCACCAAGTACCTGGGCAAAAATGACAAGGCGACAGATGCGGATCGCCTGGATGGCATCGACAGCAATCTGTTTGCCCGTAGGGATACGGCAAACACCTTCACCGGTACCAACACCTTCAATGGTCGTATAGACCTCAATGGAGGCACTTACGCTGGCGGGAAGTTGGTGATCAGTGCTGACGGCAATGTTCTCTATGAAGCGGGCCAGGCATTGTCTGCTCGCTACCTGGGGATCAATGCCAAAGCCAAAGATGCAGACCTGCTGGACGGACAGGACTCGTCCTATTACCTGAATGCCAGCAACTTCAACGCGGGCACGCTGGCACGCGCCCGTCTGTCCGGCACTTACGACATTTCGATCACTGGCTCTGCCGCAAACGCAGGCCTGCTCGATGGCATCGACAGCAGCAGCTTTGCCCGCCGGGATGCGCCGAATACCTTTACGAGCGCCAACACCTTCAACGGTACCGTGACCACCGCTGGCCTGCTGGATGTGAACAACGGTATCGACGTAAGCGGCGCCGCAACCTTCCGTAACGGGCAGAACATTACCGGCAACGTCTCCATCGCTGGCAGCCTGACGGTTGGAGCTGCAACCTTTACCGGGCTGACGGTCAACGGCACGCTGACAGCGAACGCGGTAAACTCACTCGGCGATGTCACCTCAAAGTCAGGAAGCATCACATACTCACTGAACACGGTTGCTGCATGGCGCGAGGCGTGCCGTGCTGATCCCCGTTCGGCGGCATGCGGCATGGCTTTGGCAACAACGGTGGCGTGGGGGGATATGCCTGCTGGCGCAACGTGCGGTATGTACATGCAGACTCAGGGCGTTATCAAGGCAAATGTACCATGCCAAGGAATGAGCCCCATTTCTGGCTGCCCAAGTGGGTTCTATAAGGCCGACTTGGGTTACTTTGAAGCGGGTAATGGAAGTCGCGCATTCGTGACGTGCGTCAAAGGCACGTCAGCGCTACTTTGGCAAAAGACCCAAACGATTTGTTTGGGCGGTTCAACCAATCCATACACCTCGACTCTCTATGCAACTGAGCAGACTGGCTCCTGCTCGGCAAGCGGATCAAAAAGAAGTTACAAGGGTGGTGCGTGCGGCTCCTCCACCTATCTGTGGAATGAATATACCTGTGCCTGATTCTTTGCGTGGAATCAAAATTTGGGGGGCCTTCGAGGCCCCTTTCTTGTTTGACAGGTCGCGTAAGGCGACCTAATATGATGACAGACTTTCTCACAACGCGAGGTAGTAACCGTGAGACCAACGATGATTGCGCTTCTTGTTTCAGCCGCTTCGGCATCAGCTATTGCCCATGACGTTGATGTGGTGGTTGTGGCTGAACCGGCCATCGCAGAACAGTACGGCCGTGCGGCCGTTGATAAAAAGGCCGCAGAGTGGATTGCTGCCGCAAATCAAATTCATGCCACGGCAGGAACCCACGTTAATTACCGGCTGCGCTCTGTGAGCATGGCGGGCAATGACGAATTTGGCCCAGCGTTGGCGAGCGGCGAAATCTCCATGATTGGCGCCAGCTACGGCGTTATGACGCAGGTCGCTACCGCAGGCAGCGATCTGGCTAACACCCTGTCCACATTTGGCGCTGACCATCTTGTCTACTTGGTGCCAGAAGTCGATCAGAACGGCTGGGCCGGTCACGCCCGGAACTCTCAGATCGTTACCGTTGCGTTCGATGCCGCAATGGAGAACCCGGTGCTGGTGGCGCATGAAATGGCGCACAGCGGCGCTGCCCTCAGTGATCTGACGGGCAACGAATGCGACGGCCTGTGGCTCATGTGTGGTAACGGTGGTCAGGGTGCACTGGCGAGCACTACGCCCTTCAAGGCATCTGAGCTTGATGCGATTGCCCAGGCGGTGAATGGCACGCTGCCTGCTGTTGAAGATTTCAGTGAGGCCGGCTATTTGGGTCGCATTTCCGCTGAGATGCCCGTCGTTGGTCATTTGGTGGTGGAGTCCGCAGCCTCGTCCGTGGCAGAGAACGGCGGCGCAGTAGACATCACCGTGCGCTTGGTGCCATCAGATCCACTGACCGACATTGACCGGCCGGTTTCCGCTCAGCTTTATGTGTCTGGCGTAGCGGCAACGGCCGGTGAGGACTTCGAGGAAACTTTGGTGCAGCTTGAGTTTCTGCCGGGGGAAACCGAGAAGGCCGCAACTATCCAGATCCTCGATGATTCGGTGGCCGAGCAGGCAGAAGCCATTGAGGTTGGCGTGCGGTACGGCAATGGTGTTGAGGCGGACAGCGTCATTGTCGTGCAGATCACCGACAACGATTCATCGGGCGGTGGTGAAAACCCCGGTGGCGGCGGTGGTGGCAGCTTTGGCTGGCTGTCGCTTGCTGCGATGGGTCTGCTGCTGCGCTGGCGACGGAAGTAACGATAACCAAAGGGGGCGGCACTTGCCGCCCTGCTGACAAGCGGGATGGTGCTGATGGACCTCATAAGCTCTGACCTGATCGCAGAGTGGGTGCGCGACCACAAGGCGGTTGCCTATCTACTCAAGCTGCGCAAAGCACGCTCCGATGAAACCCTAGACGTGATGACGAAGGGGCTGGAGAGGGAAATGCCACGGCATGAGCATGGCGCTATCGCCAGGGGCTTTTCGCTCCGCGAGTACGAGCTGATGACCGGGAAACAGATTCGCATACCTGGGGATAGCAGCAATGGTGCATGACGTGCCAAGGGGCGACTTGCGCCGCCTATGGCTAACTCTGGGGGCACTGGCGGCTCGTGGCGGCAAGGCAACACTGCTTGAGCTGGTTGCTGACACTGGCATGCCAAAGCCCACGGTTTCGGACATGCTGGTGAAACTTGTTGCTGGCCAGGTGGTGGATGTTGCGGTTGAGAAAGAAGGCGCCTTGTATCGGGTGCATGATTGGGGGCGAGTAGTGTCACCGTCTGGCATCCAGCAATGGCTAAAAGACTATCAACAGAAAATCTGAGGGTGTGGATATGGTGAACTTGAAGCATGGCGTAGGGTTGATTGCGTGTCTTGTGTCGGCACTTGCGGTGGCAGAGCCACTGGACTCGCCGGGCTGCAAGAAAGGGCAGGCTGAGTATGTGGCCCTAGATTATGGGCAGGCGGCAGAGATTTGGGCTCCGCTTGCTGATGCAGGGGACGCCTGCGCCCAGCACTGGTTGGGCATGCTGTACCGGGACGGTAACGGGGTTGAGATGGACAAGGATGCCGCCTTGGCCCTCATCCATCCCCTCATCTAAGCCAGAGCTGGCGCGGGTTTTGCGGTAATCTTCGGGTTTTCGACCAGCCAATACCGGCAGCCAGCCCATGTTCGACCACGCCACCATTCTCCAGCACATCGACGACATCTTCGGCCAGG